>NZ_CP060084.1:1305000-1631250 GCF_014211975.1 Teredinibacter haidensis | reverse complement strand
GGCATCCAGGCTGGCTTGTGCGGATTCAGTGGCAGCCTGGGTCGCTTTAATGGTGTGATTGTTGCTCAGCGCTATAGTCCACGCTTGAGCCAAGTTCTCGGCATTAGCGCTTGCGGTGCAGAGCAGGGCGGCAGTTAAAAGGTAGGCCAGCGGTTTTTTTCGGAATATCATGACATTGCCTCCTGTTTAGAATCTGCTTGTTCGACAATTGGGTAGCGGCTGTAAAACAGATATAGAAGCAGGGGAACAATGACCAGTGTGAGCACTGTTGAGGACAGGGTGCCGAAGATCAGTGATATCGCCAGGCCACTGAAAACAGGGTCGGTTAACATGACCATACTGCCGAAGATGATGGCCAGCGCTGTCAATAAGATTGGCCGTAGCCTTACCGCCCCGGCTTGTAAGATGGCTTGCCGTAATGGCATTCCTTTTTGCAGGTAGTCGATAACAAAATCAATTAATAGCAGTGAGTTTCGCACCACGATTCCGGCCAGAGCTACAATGCCCACTAACGAAGATGCCGAAAATTGTTGATGCAGTAACCAGTGTCCTGGAAATATTCCCACAAGTCCCAGCGGGATCGCAGCCATGGCAATAACAGGCAGTAAAAAGGAACGATAGTAGGCAACCAAGATCAGAAATATCGCCGATAAGGCCATTGTTAGTGCTGCAATCAAATCGCGGTAAGCATTTAAGGTCATTCTGATTTCACCGCCCCATAACAGCTGGAATTTTCCTTTGGTTAGATCTGGAACCGTTTCTTCAAAACCTAAATTTCCGGTTGTTAACTGTTCGCCATTCGCTAAGTCCATATTGTTAAGGTGTTGGTTCAGCTCCAATACGGCATACGCCGGGGCTGTGTGGCCAAGCTCTCCGCCAACGATGCTTACACGCACACCATCTTTATGCTGGATGGGGTAATCGGCTATATCCTGATGGACTTTAACCAAGGTTGATAATGGAATACGCGATCCTTGGGGATTCATCAACGTTATGCCAGACAATAGTGCGGGATCGATCTGATAACGTTGGGGTATTTGCAATTGAATCGGCAGCGGGTTTCGCTCGCCTTCAATGTGGGCAACGCCCAGTTGTTCACCGTTTATCAGCCGCCGTAACGCTACGGCTACCTGGGCGCTAGTGATGCCCGACAAAGCCGCCTTTTCACGGTCTAGTGTTAATCGATACTGCTTTACATCGCTGACTTCTGATGAGTTGGTTTCCACCATGTCATAGGTGTTTCTGAACTGCTGTCTAACGTTGTTGGACACTGTCCGCAGTTGTTCTAAATCTTGACTGTAAATCTCTGCCAGTATTGTTGCTCGTACCGGTGGGCCTGGCGGGTCTTCTACTACTTGGATGGTTGCTCCCGGATAGTTGGTGTTTAGCGCTGCTAGCTGCTTACGTAATTCCCTGGCAAGTACAATTGACGATGTTTTTCTGCTTTTTTTGTCCGTGATATTGACTCGTATGGCCGCTACATGAGGGCCGGTTTTATTACTGTTGCCCCGTAGCATACTGTTGAAATCGGGCACTCCTGTTTCGCCCAGCCAGCTCTGATAATTCAATACCTCCGGAACCGTGCGCAGGATTTCTCCGACATTGCGTACGAGGCGGTCGGTGACTTCCAGCGGGGTGCTTTCGGGCATATCGATCGTAATATTGAAGGTGTTCTTGTTGTCTTTCGGGAGTAGGCTCATCTCAACGCCGAGCCAAGATTGTGGGCCCGAGACTCCTGCAGGACGAATGAATTGCCAAAGAGGTTGCAGCAGTGATAGGGCCATCGCCAGTGCTACCGCAATTAAGACTTTGTTACGCAATTTTCTGCAGTCGATAATCGGCGCAACGGCAGCGTAGTAGAAACGGGACAGTCGCGATGATGATGGGGTGTCGCCTGCGGTATGCCCACCCGCTTTTACCCAGCGGTTAGCTGCCCACGGCACTATGCTATAAGCGACCAGCAGGGAGGCGGCCATGGCAACCGGAACGGTAAATCCAATGGGGTAGAAATATTGCTTTGGCATACCCGTGAGGGCGGGGATTAGCGAATAAAATACAGTCATTACCGCTAGAGTGGCCAGATTAGTAGGGTTGCCAATTTCATTGACAGAGATTACCGACACCCATGACTTACTGCGGCCGTTGAGGTTGGTGTAATTTCGGTGGATATTTTCGATGACGACAATGGCCGCATCTACTAACAGTCCCAGTGACAAAATTAAACCAAACAGTGTCACTCTATTAATGGTCAACCCGGCAAAATTCACCGCTGCCAGCGTTAATGCCAAGATCATCGGTACGGTGATTCCGACGATCAGCGCTTCCTTAAAACCAAGAAATAATGCGGTCACGACAAATACTGCCAGCACTGCGATGCCAAGGTGTTCTATTAAAGTATTTACCGCATCATCAGCTTTTTTGCCATCATTGCGGGTGACCACCACATCGATGCCTTCAGGGACAAGCTGGTGCTTCATGCGTTCTATTCGCTGTATAACATCTCGTGCAAAAAATACGGCATTCGTACCGTGTTTTTTGGCAATTGCGAGAGTGATAGCGGGTATTTCTGGTTGTTCTGTGTGGCCGAATTTTGCGTTGGCGGGGCCATAGGCAAAACGACTGACTTGGCTGCGCTGCTCGTCTGGGCCATCAACGATTTGGGCTACATCACCTAAATATAACGGTCGGTTTTGATAGTGTCCCACCACGAGATGATTGAGTTCATTCGCCGAAGAGATAAAGCCATCAAACGTCACGTTATGCACACTTCCCGACTGCACCAGTGACCCGAGCGGCGATGAGATATTATCTGCGCTGATCAGCAGCCGGATCTGATCAAATGTTACGCCATAGGCCTGCATACGCTGGGGATCAAGTTCAATTCTCAGTTCGCGGTCACGGCCGCCACGGACGTACGTTGTGGAGACGGATTCAAGGCTGAGCAATCCTTCTATCATCCTATCGGCGATGCGTTTCATCGCATAGTCGTCATATTTTTCTGACGCCAGGGTAACCGTAACCACTGGCACATCATCAGCATCGGCACTGTGGATCTGCGGTTGTCCCGCCGATGGCGGTAATTTGTTGCGCTCGCCCAATACCCGGTCATAAAGTTTGACAAGGGATTTTTCTTTGTCTTCCCCGACATTGAACTGGACCATCAGAACGCCGACCGAATTCATTGCCGTGGCATAGGTATGATCGACGCCGGGGATTTGATTAACAATGCTCTCCAGTGGGCGGATTATCTGAGCTTCAACTTCTGCAGGAGAAGCTCCGGGCAGCATCACCTGCACCATGGCTGCAGGCATTGAGATCTGTGGGTTTTCTTCTCTGGGTGTTGTGTAAACGGCGAAAACGCCCAAAAGAGTGCATGTCAGCATTAGCAGCAGCGTTAGTTTGGAGGTGACAAAGGTTTGGGCCAAACGTCCTGCAAAATTAAGTTTACTGTCGCTCATTTTGGAGCCTCAGTAACCAATACTTTTTCTACGCTTTCGGTAACCGTTACTTTTTCGCCATCCCGGAGTCTCGATGCGGTATCCGACACAATCATTTCGCCGCCGCTTAGGCCTGCGGTTACTTCAATGTTGTCATCCCAACGTCTGCCGAGACGCAACCAATGGAAGCGGACAATGCTGTCACTGTCGACCACAAAAACGCCTTTAAGACCGCCGCGTTCGACCAGAGTATTCTCCGGAATATAAGGTTCATTTTTTGTGCTGATGCGAAACGTCGCGCGCCCAAACATGCCTGACATTAGTTTGGCGTCATTCGGCAAACTGATTTTTGCCAGATAACTGTGCGTCACTGGATCTGCCGCAGGTACTAGATGGGTAACGGCTCCGGTGTGGCTTTGGGGGTTTTGGTCAAGCCTGACCTGAACCTGCATTCCGGGGGCAACAGAAGCCATAAAATCTTCGGTGATATAGGTCTGAAACAACATGCCACCCCGTGACTGGATGGCGAGGATTGGAACACCGGGCAACGCCATATCGCCCTCGTGTTTTATTTTGGCAATAACATAGCCACTTACCGGTGCTTTAATATCGATGTAATTCAATTGCGCCTTGGCCGCGGAAAGTGCTGCTTTAGTAGAGTTCAGCATTTCCTTAGCCGCGTCACGTTTCAATTTTATTTTGCGGAATTCATTGTCGGAAGCACTGCCTCGCTGCAGTAAATTTTGAAACTTTTCAAAATCGAGCTGAGCATCATTAAATGCAGCCTGTGCGGTGCTCGCTGCTGCGCTTGCCTGGTGAATGGCACCATCGATGTCGGCGCTATCCAGTCGCACCAGAATTTGTCCCTGTTCGACTTTATCCCCTTCCTTTACAGAGATTTTCTTAATGTAACCCGTAAGCCGGGAAGTAATATCTAGCTGTTGATCTGATACCACAGTACCAACCGTTGAATACTCCAGCGGCACTCCTGTTTTTACCTCTACAAGCATCACAAGTTGTTGTTCTGTAGCGTCAGTGAGATATTGGTTCTGTTGTTGATCACAACCTGCTAGGGCAACCAATAAAGCCGCAGACAATACAAATCTAGTCATTTGGGTTTCCTGTTTTTCAGACTTAACGTGTTAGTGGCATCATCGTTAATGCCGAGAGATATAAAGTTGAGCACATGGCTACTCAACTTATCGGGTTGAAGATTGGTTGGATCAAATCCAGGCAGGAAGCTAGCAGCATTAGCACTTTGAAAAGGGAAAAGGCATAAGCTCATCATGGAAATTGTCAGTTGATGAGGGTCTAAATGCGGGCCTATCTTGCTGGCTAGATCGTAAAATATGGAAAAAATATCATGGAATACGCTGTTGCCAAGTTGACGCATTCTTTCCTCATTCTCATCCATTAATATTTGCTGTAGTAGCCGCCAAAAACTTTCGTTGGCGGAAAGGGTTCTGATGAGTTCCGTTAAAACGGCAGATAGCTGATCCCAGGGTTCACCGTGAGAATCTTTAGCACGCTTCAAGCTAGCAGAAACACCGTGGCAAACATGCTGAATCACGCCCAGGTACAGCTGGTCCTTGTCTTTAAAGTGGTAATACAAGGCCGCCGGTGTACAACCCAAGTGTTGGGCAACGTCTCTCATCGAAACACCGCTGTATCCTTTTTTTGAAAAAAGTACAGTGCTGGCCTCCAGAATGCTGTCCCTAATATTGGTTCTTGATTGCTTCGCCATTTATCATCCCACCAGTTAACTTAACGAACGTTCAGTAAACTTTAATGCTAAAAATGCCCGCAGGCAAGTGAATTTTTCAGTTTTGATAGCGGAGAAACCCATTCTGATGGCACGTAAGGCAACGCAAGACCCAGCCGTTATAATGAGGGGAATCGCAGGGTTTAATCGGTATAAGGGGGCATAGGGACGTTATTTTCGGAAGCTTGCTGTGATAGGTAAACTGGCTCGAAGAGCGCATGTGGATTCACCCATTTCTTGGCAGGCCCGTTCACCCATATTTTGGCAAGATTGGGCTAAAAATTGACCAGTGTGTTCGAAATGGATAGCGGGTTTGACCCAGTTCACCTATATAATGGCATAAACAGCAGATAATAAACCCATAACTTGGCAGTCATAAGTAATTGTTTTATATGGATATTTCAATATGAGGCAGGAAGACGTAGCAATTTTAGTGAATGAATTTAAACAAGCCAGAGACTTCGATGGTGTTTTTACTGCATGGCATAAAAACAGAGCCATTTTAAAAGGCGCAACGGTTGTCTATGGCTTTGATGATATCGGATCTCAATCGCCCCTTAAGCCGATTTCTGGAGCTATTGAACAGGGGCAGTATCATGTGCGAAGCATTTTTTCTAAGAAAAATGTTTATTATTTCAACGAAAAAATTATGCGAGAAGTATTCACAAGTGATCGAGCTGTAATTCCCTCCGTCCCCATCGCATATCTTGACACGCAAATTGCCAAATACGCACTCAGATACATCAGCGACTTAAAGCAAAAAAAACCGGAGAAAAGGAAGTTTATTAATAGTGATCTTGGTCAGAGCTTTAAAAACCTGATTTCGGATCTGTACGATGCAGATGTGATGCTTGATTTTACGTTCTTTATTTATGAAAACTACGGGAATTTTTTGGCTGGTGAGGAAAAATCAATTAGAGACCAACTATTTGCATTGAACAAGTTTTCAGATGCGAATAAAGAATATTTTAAGGAAGCTGGTGATGTTAGGTATGAGTACTCTAATGATACGCTTAGGGAGAGAGTTGAAGGATCAATGTCTCTATTCTCAAATGATACCTTCGTACAAGATCTTGAGGAAAGGGAATATCTCCAGACGCTCATCGCTTGTTTGATATTGAAAACTATTCAGCTTCGATATAGCGAGATTTCCAAAGAAGAAAAAGTGATAGGGTTGGTCAAATTTTGTGATAGAACCCTTTCTGGTATATTTTATCGAGAACTTATAGTGTGCACTCTTTGGCTTTATGGGGAATCACTCAGTTTTTTTGAGCCGGTTAACAGAAACGCAAAGCCTGCAAAAATTGCTTCTATTGTTAATGGAATGGCATGGGATTTTATTCTAATCAGAAATGTCGAACGAGGCTCTGCGACTAAAGAAAAAGCTAAAAACTATGAGTTTATCCCGGAAGGGATATATCCAGAAGCCGAATTTTTCTGTTTTCCGATGTACGTCTCTTTTGATCGTAGGATGGTAGAAGTAAACGATCTATTTAAGTACAAAGGCTTAATAATACCTGATAGAACAGTACATGATAAGTACATACCTATTGCCGAGGAATCTCACGATAATAGACTCGAATCGATTATTGGCTCCGAGTTAAACAGCGAAATATTTAGCCCAGAATCATCTAGTCGCCGAGAGGGGAATCGACCGTCACTTTTTCAGGCTGTGTCGCTTAGACGAAGACTGGAGTACAAGGTTGTCGAGATTTTTTCATGACAACGTTGCTTTTTAACTGGCACTACTGGATGTATAATAATTTATTATTCTAGTTGTTATCATCCCGATATTTGATAATGTCATCAGGTATTTCAATATCTTTAACTTTTTCAAAATAGCTTGCTAAGTTGTCAAATTCTTTATTGCTTAGCTTAATGTTGGTGTGTTGCTCGATAATACTTGGCACAGAGTTGGTTGCGCGCCACAAATTGCACCTTTCTTCTTCTGAAAGTGTGAGAACTTGGGTAAGCTGGTTGAATACGCTTAAGAGTGGTGGGCCTTTATGTCCATTCGCCATGGCGGAGTTGTAACAAGACTGAATCCTTGCTTCTGCAGCGTTCGTGATTGCTGAAGACCATGGCTTCGTCGAAGCTGTTCGAGCTTGCGGCCGAGTGGGGTCATGACGATACTGCAGCCTTAAGCCATTGAATAAGAAAATACCCTCAGGAAGGAATTAGACCACCATGAACACTGGTTGGGACGTTGTGCGGGAAAACATAAAATTTTTGGTTGCACTATTTAGACCTTCATTAGCGAAAGCATTAAGTGTGCCTCTGTTATTGACAGGAATAAGTATCCTTAATCCTCCTTTGTGGCTGGATATTCTAAATTGGTTTTTGAGTAATCAGAAGGTTCTTCCAGAATATAGCGGGTCAATATCTACTCCAATGTACATAACTGGCTGGGTGCTAATCGGCTTAAGTATTGTGATTTATTTGATTGATGTCTGGCTTCAAGTTAAATCAATGCGCCAGGACAGCGAAAAAAAGCTACTGGATGTCGTCAAGGATCATCCAAAACAAACAGCAGATTTGGTAGTTGATAAAATTCGAAGCGCATGGTTTACAGCTCAACACCTTCAAGACGAAAAAATAGAGAAGCTTGCTCACGAAATTACCTCACTGCGATTTTTCGGTTCGTTTCCTAAGGAAGAAAAGGCGATCGCTTTAGCAGAAAGCGTTATTGATGGAGAGTTGTCCGGCGGCACCCCTCAAGCAAAAGCCAAGACACTGGCACTACTGGCAAGGTACTTGTGCGTGGGGGAAAGAGTTGAGCAGGCGAAAAGCTGGTTATCAAGCTCTAAAAAACTGTGCCAAACGGAGGAGGCGGTAATAGCACAGGCCTTTTTTGATGCGATTGGATCGAACGATGTAGAGGCGGCGTCTGGTTTGTTTAAGGCAAGTGGCCCATCGAATTATGCCGCCTTCTTCATGGTTAAAAAAACAGTGGAGGGAAACGAAGCTGCTTTTGACTGGCTTGACGGTGCAGGTTTAAGTGTTCAGGACTTAGATAACGATGGAAAAGTTGTTTTAGTTTCTGCGTTACTCTCAGAGCATCAATGGGAAAAGGCTTTAAATGTTGTAAAGTCTGTAGGCGATGAATCCTTGTCTATGTCTCCAGCGCTGGCTCAGCTTTCTGCATTTACGTTCTTGGTAAACGCAATTCAGGCCGTTGAGCTCCGTGAGAGTGTGTTGACTTATATTCCCTTCGCGGCAGATAGGTTTCCACTGGCAGATGATTCTGAATCTATAGTGCTTAGAACTCGCGCTGTCGAGCTATTTAAAATCTGTTCGGGTCTTGCAAGGCATCTCGGTGCTGAAGATGTCGCGAATATAGCGGATAGCTATGTGCTGTGGTTAGAGCTAAGAAACAGTGAAACATACGAACAGGCAAAGGCACAGCTTCAGAGTTACTTCATTAGTTACACTCAAAAAACGCTTGAGTATCTACCATTAGCATTTGCGTTTGGAATTGATATTGATTATGAGTCTATTGAAAATGAGGTTGATAGGCGGACAGCGCTAAGCCATGGTAATGATCCAATTCTTGGTTTAGCCAGGTTTGTATTGGCACACACAAAAAAGTCATTCCCGGCAGTGGTGGAATATATTGCCAGCCACAGACATCAAATGAAAAAAGCCGTTAATCCCGTTGCTGTTGGCATGCTTGAAATAGAGGCATTGGCGCGGTCTGGGCTGGTGGATGATGCAGAACAGCTCCTGCAAAAGATAGAGGGTTCGGGGGCACCTGAAGCTGAAGTAAGGAGTCTGAAAAATATCATTGAGTCAGCTAAGGGTAAAGATCCAGTTGCATTAGCCATAAACCAATATCAACAAAGTAAAGCTACAAATGACCTTTCTCATTTGGTTAATTTACTGGAAAGAGAAAACCTTGGAGATAGATATTACTCATATTGCCGGGAACTATTTGATCGCACTGGCCAGGAATCGGATGCTATCAGAGTCTGTAATGCCGCCTCTTCGCTTGGAAAATTTTCTGAGCTTCATCAATTTCTGTCAGATAAGAAGGATCTCGTTAAGAGAAGCGAGGGATTGCAGGCTCACTGGGCTTGGTCTCTATTTAGAAAGGGGGACCTAAGTGGTGCCCATGAACAGATTGCACTGTTGAGGCAATCTAAATCACAACTACTTGACCTTAAAACGCTTGAAATCAATTTGTCTATATTCGGTGGTGACTGGGAATCCCTTAGCGTTTTTGTGGAGGATAGCTGGAATAGCCGGGAGGAGTTGAAGGCCGATGATCTTTTACAGGCCGCCCAGTTAGCTAAGGCCGTTTCCCCAGGTCGAGCGAGGCAAATAGTAGAGTTTTGTACTGGTAAATATACTGAAGATCCTCAAGTGTTAGCGGCATCGTACTTTACGGCGACCACGATGGGCTGGGAGGACAATCAAAAAACATCTGAGTGGCTCAATAAAGCGATGGTTCTCTCCAATGACGATGGCCCATTGCATAGGGCTTCATTAGAAGACTTAAACGAGATGATGTCTGAAGCCAGGGAGAAAAATGAGAAGGTTTATAAAGCCTATATTGATGGTGATGCGCCTGTTTATACAGTGGCGGAGCTATTGAACAGGACGATGTCTGACTTTTATCTGGTTCAGCCCCAGGAAAACAAAAGCGCGAAAGATATACGGCGGAAAAATTTAGTCCCGATATTTCATGGTGCTAGGTCGGATCAGATTACTGATAGTGAGACGATTGCCATCGATGCCTCCAGTGCGCTGGTTATGGAGGATATAGGGCAACTACATCATTTGTTTGATTGCTTCAAGAGAATTGTTATCCCTCACTCGTTCATGCGCTGGTTGTTTGAAGAAAAGCAAAAAGTTGCTTTTCACCAGCCGAGCCAGATCGAAAAGGCAAAATATTTTGAGCGGCTGGTATCTGACGGCAGAATTTCAGTTTTTCATCCAAAAACAATCAACAACCCTGGGCTGGCGCTGGATGTAGGTGATGAGCTTGCTTGTATGCTTGAGGAGGCACACGCGAATCCTACAAATGAATCGCAGGCATTGGTAGTCTGTTCCTGCCCTGTGTATAAGGTCGGTGGCTCCTTCAGGGAGGTGGAAGTTGACCTTTCTTCATTTAACCACAGTGTGATTTCATGCACACAATTAATTAAAAAACTCGAAGGTCTGGCAGTAATAACGGAAGCTCAGTGTGGTAAAGCCTTAAATTACCTGCGCCAACACGAGAAAGAGTGGCCTACCGATCTTGAAGTAGCAAGTGGTGCAATATTATTTCTCGATTCACTGTCAATTACCTATTTAATGACCGTTGAAATGCTCGACAAGCTCAGCGAGGCCGGGTTCGAAGTGTATGTCTTTAAAGGGGAGCGGGATAGGTATAGGTCGCTGATAAACTACGATTCAACCATCGAGCTGGCAGATTCGAAAATAGAAAATATAAGGAAGCTGTTTTCTAATGGGCTTACATCTGGGAAAGTGATTCTTGCTGAAATGCCGTTAAATAAAAACCAAGTGGCTGTTGCCTCTAAGAATAATTATGCCAGGCCAACAGAAGAACTTTTTGAGACGCTGAAAGTATGCGATGCAGCTTTGATAGATGATCGATTTATGAACAGGCATCGAAATATTACATTTGA
Source organism: Teredinibacter haidensis (assembly GCF_014211975.1). Taxonomy (NCBI): domain Bacteria; kingdom Pseudomonadati; phylum Pseudomonadota; class Gammaproteobacteria; order Cellvibrionales; family Cellvibrionaceae; genus Teredinibacter; species Teredinibacter haidensis. The sequence continues at coordinate 1,620,421 of NZ_CP060084.1, read as the reverse complement.
TGGAAGAACGGTACCAATTTTTACATCACTAGACTTTATCGATACGCTACACCACAAAGGACTTATTTCTCAAGAACAGAAGCTTGATGCCAGAACATCGCTTCGGGAGTTTGGGTTTGAGTTTGTTGGCATTTCTGCTGAAGAGCTTGAATATCACCTAAATCACTCGGTTATGGTAAATGGTGAGTTTAAGCCAACTAAACAGCTAAAACTGATAAGAGAAAATCTGCTTTTGATCAGGATTAGTGGTCTAGTTCAGCTCCCGCGAGATGCGCAGTGGCTACACGAAACAACGAAAACGATTGCACAAGCCATAAGGGCTCAGTGGTCGGCAGATATTCCACTCGAACTAAGCCGTGTCAGATCTTGCTGGCTTTATGAGCTGATGGGCTATCGGGAGTGGGCTCAGACCCACCAAATAAGGGGCGATGGAGGGATGGCCTATTTGGGTGAGGTTTTAAAGGTGAATTCCATGTTGATTGCACCGGAGTCTTTATCTGATGAGCAAAAGGATGGCTACAAAGCATGGTTAGATGAGTTTGTTCTGGGGCCGCTGAGGGATATCGATCCATGGAGTTTTAAGAATGTGGTTGATTCGATGAAACAGCAGGTTAAAAGCATTTCTCAACATTCGACATTGGAGGAAGAGTTGGATGGCTAACTCTGATTCTATGCGTGCTTTTATGGCCTCCCATGTTATCAATTTATTCCCCAGCCTGGTAAGGGCTGAACTATTATCTGATTCTAAGTTGTTGGAAGAGCTGGCTCTTGCGACAGATGCCACAGTCAGTTTTGGTGATAAAGATATAGCCTTTTCCAGAAGTGCTCTCTTTAAGGCTATTCGCAGTGCTTTTGAAAATATCGAGGAAGAATTTTTTCTGGAGGATATTAATGGCAATCCTTGGTCTCTACTCCATCATCCGGGTGAACGTCCAGCCTTTTCCTTAACCAAGGGTGATTTGCAGATACTTAATGATAGTTTTTGGCCGCTTTGTTCTGATGCGGACAGGCGGTTAAGCCTATTTGAGGCAGAAGCGAAGGGTAGATCGCTTTCCAAAGAGGAGCTGGAACGTTTGGGGGCAGTGCTTTCGGCATCAATAATCAGTGATAATGACGTATCAGATTTGTTGCTTGATTTGGATTGCTCGCCAAGTCACATTGAGGCTCTGTTAAGGCAGGAGTTTCAGGGCCCATCAAATAAAGTTTCCACGCTAGTTTCAAGTGATATTCGCTATTACGAAAGGCTTGTGGGGAAATATTGCGGGAGTAACAATATTGATGAGTATTGTAAGGTCGAGCTAAAACAGTATTTTGACAGCAGAATAGAAAGTGGAGTGACTGAGAACGATTTTTTGATGTGCATTCACAAGTCTATATCAGCAGTCGTTTCCAATGGCCTTGTTGACGAGGCTTCGTATCAGTCAATAGCAAACCGGGCAATCGAAACCTGCCACCCAATACTTTTAATATCATGCCTCGAAGTAGGCATACTGAAATTCAAGGATTCATCAGCCGCGATTATTAAAAAGCTGTTTGAACGCATATCTTCTGCCAAAACGTTAAATAACCTACGCCTGTTTTGCTCAATGGCAGTTTTTGTTGATGGCGAACTGGCGCGATTGAAGATATTCAAAGGAATGCCACCATTCTACAGGCGCCTTGCTTCATTCGCCCAGTCAGCCTTAATTGTTAAAGTGGCGCTGGAAGAGGGCGTTGCTTTTGACAAAGTTGAGCAGTGGGCTTCTCAGCAAAGGGGGCTTTACTTTTTCTGCCAAAGCTTTATCGATTTAATAGAAGAGCCAAGGTGGCTGCCGACTTACTTAACCGCAGAGCAATTTATTAATGAACTGTATGGGCGGGTAAATGTCGCGTGTCAAGAGCCCGATAAGTGTGAGGCGGTTGAATATCTTCAAAAGGAGCTTACGCCTGGTTCGCGATTGAATATGCACTCGTTCTTGCCTGGGCCATTGGAAGGTAACTCTGCACCAGCGGTTGTGCCGGATGAAATCTCAAATTTGCTTGCTAAGCATATCAACGGCGAAGCGTCATTTGAGTCCTACCGGGTTTTGATGAATTCAGCTCCCTTCTGGAAAATTGATGACGAATATTTGGAGCGTGTAGTTTCGCTACTCGAAAGCGCACAGCACAAGTTGGCAGCGGTTAACGACAAGGATTCTGTCTACCAGGTGTTAAACGGACTGGCTCAGGTTGCCTGTATGTCCAGAAGTAAAAAGCTTGCTGTATCGGTGACGATCTTAAGCCGACTATATCGGGACTATATTGATGTGGATTCTGAGCCCGAAAACTATCTGGCAATAGGTGTTGTGGCGGGAGCAGCCTTTGAGGATAAAGATGGTTGGGCAGAATATATAGGGCAATGGTGCACAGAATTGGCGTATCTGCCAATCAGTGAAGACGCCATTACGAGATTAGAGGCTATGCTTGAAAGGTTTTGTATCTTGGAGCCTTATTTGTATCATACTTGTTCAAAAGCCCTCGACATATTTAAGATGCTTAACAGTAAATAAAACTCGGTTTTGGGGTCTATGATTTCGGATTTAATCAATGTTCGTTGCCAGAAATTCGGAGTTACAGTACGCGTCTCGCATGGACGTTTGCTGCCAGTCATGTCTTTATTCCCCTCGCGCTGATATAAATCAATATGGGCGTGATTGACGATTTACGCACAAGATGATCGAAGACATGAAGCTAAGCTGAGCATGCTGGGGCTATAGTTTGGACAATAAAAAAGCCCAGCAACTCTATATTGCTGGGCTTTTTAACGCATAAAGCCTCGTTTTACCATAATTTGGCAGTGGACTTTTTTTACCATAACTTGGCAATAGCGCCATATTATGGGTGAATCCACACGCATATTTAGCGCAAGTTTGAGGCTGCCGACCGGAGTTGGAATGGGCCGGAAGGGGACGGGCGCCAAGGGAATACTTTACCGCTGTATAGGTCTGGGGTTGAATTTTAGCCTTGCCCATGAATAAGTCCCCGCTAGGTGGTGAGGACGTATTCATGGGCTAGACAGGTATAGCCGGAATTAATTAGCTTCCAGTAGCCCAAGCTTATAGGGCCTTTCATCGTATGAGCCGCTGTGGCCACTCAAATCCACTCCCTGATACAAAAATTTCATATTACAGGCATCAAGCTCCATTTTCTCGTCGTAGCCGGCCCGTACCAGTTCGCCATGGCTGATCTGTTGTGACCATTGGCCATTCGGGAAGGTGACGTTGTTGAGACCTGCAAATGGATCACTTTCCGATGTTTTATAGGCTTCCCAAGGCCCATCTAAACTGGTGGAGGTCCAGGCTCGATACAAGCGTCGACTTTCGGAGGTACCCCAGCCTTCAACCATCAGAAGATATTTATCGGTACCTTTAACCTTGTACACATTTCCTGCCTCGAAGACGATACTTTGTCCGCCACTGCCCGAGATGTTAGCTGTTTGAACTTGGTTAATATCAAAGTTCGGGAAGTTGCCGACCGAGGTTTTAACGTAGTACATGACGCCGTCATCTTTAAAGAAGTACATGTAACAGTTGGCATCATCACATATGACCCAATAATCAAGCGCACCCGCATGGCCGCCGCTAGTGCTAGGCCAAAATGCTTGGGGAGCTGTCCAGCTACTGGGGTCATTAATGTTGGTTGTTGTTGTGTACTTGGCATTCCACTGGGTAACGATGTACCACTTGTTTTGCGGCGAGAAAAAGAATACCTGAGGTGCGACAGTTGAGCTGCCGCCAGGAGAAAAGCTCGTGTGAGTTGCTGAAGATGCCTGGCTAAAATCAGAGAAATTGAGATAGATGGATCGATAGGAGCCAGATGTGTAAGCGGTAGCGAATACGTGATACTTGTTATCGTAGTAAACGATAGACGGATCCTTCACATTCGAAGCACCGTTTTTTGGTTGGATGATTGCGTCGGTGGAGGTCCAGCTCAAATTGCTAGGTAGATCGCAACCGTCAGGTTCGGACGGCTGGACAAATACGCCACCATCATTGGAGTAAATGGCAAGGCCACTGATTGTTGCATTATCGAGACTAGCCGTAAGTTCTATTGTTAGCTTTTCGTCAGCCACATTCACACTTGGCACAATAACATCGAAAGCTGTTTGGGGGCCGACATCGGCGTATAGGTCTTTATCGGTAAGTACCGGTTGCCCTTCCACCGATACACTGAAGTAACGGCTGTCGGAGGCCGTTTGATACAGTTCAGCAAAGTGTAATTCTACGGTGTAGGTGGCGTTAGTAACTGGGATCTCGTATGTGACCGTGCCGTAACGCTCGCTTTGGTAAAGGGCGTCTGCCGTTGTTCCGTCAATCGCATTAGTCGTGGGATTGGCTGTTCCACCAGAGTAGAAGTTGTCTGCATTGTAGGCAACGTCGCCAATCGTCAAGGCAGCTCCTCCGGCGTTTACGGCGTAGACGAGGATCGAGCCGACAGGGATTCCAGCGGAGCTTGAAGAGCTGCTCGATGAACTAGAATTTGAGCTGCTGGAAGAGCTGCTACTGGAGGAACTTGAGCTGGACGAATTCGTACACGTCTCGACAATACCACCGTTGCCCGACTGGCTTTCACAGGTTGTTGAGCCGATACAGCTTTGGTTGTTTTCCCAACCCCAGCCTGAAGTTTGGTTTTCACACAAAGGATGAGTTTCACCGTACCAGTCACACTGAATAACACAGGCGCCTCCATTACTTGAACTGCTGCTGGAACTACTCAAGCTAGAGCTGCTACTTGAACTTGAACTTGAATTTGAACTTGAACTTGAACTTGAACTTGAACTTGAACTTGAACTTGAACTTGAACTTGAACTTGAACTTGAACTAGAGCTGCTGCTGGTGCCTCCACAGATATCCCCAAGGAGAGTTGGCGTCGAAGCCGAATCAGCACCTTTGCTCCCCTGGAAACCGAACTCCACGATTCCGCCAGGTGCAATGTTAGCGTTCCAGCCTAGGGGTGTTGCAGTGTAGGGGTTGTTGCCAGAAAGGCTGACATTCCAGCTATTGGTAATAGCGGAACCGTCGCCGTACTCCCAGGAAAGTTCCCACGTTGTTAATGCGGAAGATTCGTTATTGGTAATTCGAACGGCGCCTGTAAAGCCTCCATTCCATTCATTGGTCACTAAGTATTCGCACTGTGCGGCGGATGCTACGGAAGTAAATACCGCAACGAAACCCGTACACAGCAGCGTGGCAACACGCTGAAGTGCCTTATTAATCATCAACATAAAATGCCTCTCTTAAGAAATGGTTAGGTGTTCGTTAGTCGTTAGCTAACATGTGAGGCTCGATTAAAACCACAACCGAACGTCGAGAAAGTGCTTAAGTCTTATGACTCAAACATACGTCCAACAAAAAACAGACATCTCAATTTACAGACATTACAGCGTTTTTGTTCCGTTGGCAGAAACGGCGATTGCCTGCCCAATCCTAGAAAAAATAGGGTTAAGGCGAGCATAGTGAGGTGATGGGAACGGGTGCTTTCCACTCAAGTATTTTCGAGATCATTAATGTTCACTGCGCCATCTGAGGGATTGCGGTGCCGACCACCAGCGTTATTATTGTAAGGCCGTAAATTAACTTAGAATCGTAGCTAAAACAAAAATATACTGTGAATGAGTAGTGAGTTTTTAAATTTCAGTGTGAAATAGAAAGTTCGCGCCGTTTTGTGCAAATTCAAATTTTCCAGAAACGCCCGGTAAGTGTTTATCACTAGTTCCCGCGGCTCTCGTAAGAATTCATATGTCGTTTCACCCCGCCCGCATCTGTATTGCCATTCTCTAGCGTGGCAATGAGCAATATTAAAAGGCGAGGAAAATTAACTTTCGATTCCTATTGGTGTGCCTACGAAGGTTGTAGGCGCCGTGTTTTCTGTTTGTGATGGTATATTAAATACCTAATTGGCGCCTATCGTAATATGGTTCGTCGATCGACAGCATTGACAATGCAGAGTTAACTCCCTGTTTTATTTTTTAGTCGGTAGCGAAAGCACCTTTCCAGTGCGCCACCAAATGATCATGCCATGCCGAAAATAATTCCGAACGTTCTTGTATAAATATACTTAAACACGTGCGCATAAATTATTTTTGGAAAATGGGATGGTGTATGAGACGACAATTTTTGACGCATAAACAATCATGGCGTTTTAGGGCAGTTAAGTTGATCGTTTTGGGTATGACGTTTTAGCAATCTCCCTACTTTTGTGTGATCGACATATTGAAATATGCTGTCTACTATTTCCCCTGGTTTGTTGCTTTTAATTCAAGGGATTTTTGATATGGACCGATTTTTACACTATCTGTTGTCAGCATTATTACTTTTACCGCTAAGTGCAATGGGGGCTCGCAGCTCGCATCTTTCCGGTGCACCATTCGATTTGGCAATAGCCAATGAAGAGCGTCTTATCGAGATGCTGAAAAAGTCGGGAAAGATATCCTCTTACGCTTCAAGGAGTGAAGCCGAAACGGCACTCTATGCCATGTTAAAGCAGCGCCAGACAGCTGCAATGGATGCAGTTCAGAATTTGTCGGAATCCGCTCAGTTTAACTCTACGGTACCTCAAAAGCATTTTGGTAGCGCCAATTTTGGTAAGGGTTACCAGGCTAAAAAACATTTTCGGGGTGGCTCTTCTCGGCCGGATTCCGTTGAAGACGAAATTTATGAAGGTGGTGTTAACCAAGCAAAATTACTAACGGTTCTTATTGAATTTCCAGATTATCCTCATAACAGCGTTCTGCCTGAGGATACGGATATGTATTACGAAAATTATACTAAAGCTCACTATGAATCGTTGCTGTTTAATGAGGATGGCTTTAGCGGACCAAATGGTGAAACTTTAATTACCATGCAGGGCTACTATAAATCGCAGTCCGGTGGAAGTTACGGTGTAACAGGGGCCGTTGCCGGTTGGTATATGGCCAGTAAAAATGCTGCTTACTACGGCGCAAATGATCCTTATAGCGAAAATGATATGGCTCCAAGGGAGCTGGTTATTGAAGCGCTTTTGGCCGCGCAGGCAGACCCTGATGTGAATTTGGCTGATTTCGATATTGAGGACCGCTACGATCTTGATGGCGATGGCGATTACTGGGAGCCGGACGGACTTGTCGATCACGTACAGATTATTCATTCTGCTATTGGAGAAGAGGCGGGTGGCGGCGCGTTGCTGGAAGATGCAATTTGGTCGCACCGTTGGAACCTCGATGACATCTTAACTTTGGATGATACCGCAACCGATATTACCTATTGGGGCGGCGTTATGGCTGCTTACGATTACACCATTCAGCCCATCGATGCTGCACCGGGGGTTATTTGTCATGAATACGGCCACGATCTTGGCCTGCCGGATGAATACGATACGATGTACAGCGGCAGGGGTGAGCCTGTCTCATATTGGTCTTTGATGGCAAGTGGCTCATGGACGGGAAAAGTTGCAGGTACTCAGCCGACAGGATTTAGCGCCTGGTCGAAAGAATTTCTTCAAGATACCATGGGTGGCAATTGGCTTACCGGTGCGCGTCTGCATATAGACGACCTCAATTTTAGAGGTGAGCGCTTGCTGCTTGATCAGGCCGCTACCAAGGGAACCAATAACGACGTTGTCCGCGTAGACCTGCCCGATAAAAAGACGGTTGTCGTTGAGCCTGCAAGTGGTGAATGGGTTTACTTTAGCGGTAGTGGCGACGATCTTTATAACTACCTTGTTACAGAGGTTGATTTAACTACAGCTACAACGGCAGCGCTGGAATTTAAGGCAAATATTGATATTGAAGAGGATTGGGATTACGCCTATGTTGCCGTAAATGGCGTCGCTATTCCGGGAAATATTACAACGGACTTTGATCCCTTTGGACAGAATTTTGGCAATGGTATTACGGGGAAAAGTGACGGTTGGATTGATGCGGTATTTGATCTTACGGCGTATGTTGGTGAGGTTGTATCCCTTGAAGTTTATTATATAACCGATGCCTATGTGAGTAATCCGGGGTTGTATCTGGACGATATCTCCATTGTTACCGATGGCGGCAGTACGTTAATTGCTGATGCGGAAAGTGACCTCTCTGATATTGGCTTAAGCGGTTTCACGCGTGATATGGGCTATGTTCTAAGTACGCATTATTATCTGATGGAGTGGCGTACACACAAGGGCATTGATGAAGGATTAAAATATATCCCAGTTGCAGACCAGTATATGTCGAGTAATGAAGGGTTGTTGTTGTGGTATGTCGATGATTACTTTAGTGATAACTGGGTTGGTGTTCACCCTGGTGATGGGTATGTCGGTGTTGTAGATGCCGATCAGCGCACTCTTGTTTGGAGCGATGGCTACGTGGCCTCCACGCGGTATCAGATTCATGATGCTGCTTTCAGCCTTAAGCCTGCGAGCTTTCTTTGGTTGCTACTTGATGATCCAGAGGCGGGGGAGATATCGATGTTTGATTTTTTCAACAGGCCCAAGCCCTTTTTTAGCGACCATTTAAGCTATCTGTCTCCAGAGATTCCGGATGCAGGGCGAGTGATTCCTCATTATGGTTTACATATACGGGTAATAGCTAACAGCCGGGATGGTACGGTGGGTAAAGTTAAGCTCTCTAGAGTGCCTGCTATAGGCACGTGGAGAGAAGGGGGCTACTAATTAGATCTAATAGGTAACCAAAAAAACCGGTCATTGTTGGCTGGTTTTTTTGGTTTTTAGTTTTAGCTTAATGATAGGGGGAAGATCTTTACGGTTCATGATCTTAAAGTCGCTATTATTTATTTTTTTTCCGACTGCAATTTGTGAGGCGCTAAGTTTTTTTGTGCCGTTTACCTCTATAAGCGTCGCGTATTCATAAGCGCCCGAGGTTGGATTGAGTACAACTATGCTGCCCTTCCTCGTTTCAAACCAATTCAGTTCTTTATTGCCAACACGGGTCAAATAGACTTTTTCTCCCGATGGTTGTGTATACGCCTTGAGTTGTTGGTTGAGAGGGGCGGGCATAGCCATTGACGAGTAGCTCATCAGCCACGCTGCCAACCATATGTAGTAGTGTTTCATGATAAGCCTCTTAAGCCAGATTATTCTTGGACATGCCTACGGGGGCTTGATTCAACCTCAAGTGAAAACTTTTTATAGGAATTGGTTCGTCTGTAGATACTAGACATCTATTTTGTGCACCGAAACGAGTAAAGCGGTAGAAATATTTCCAATTGTTCCAAAAGAATAGAAGAGATGGCACTTTTCGCAATTCCTAGAGGTGTTAAGAGTTCGTATACTTAGAAGCTAAGCCCATCTATGAGGTCCTCCTGTGAGAATATTGTTTAAACCGCTAATCGTGGCAGCTATTTTTCCATTCGTTATTACCGCTTGCGAGCAAAAAGTATCCGAGCCTGTGGCTGAGCAAATCGTTTACGATCAGGCGAGTGCCGAGACGTTTTTGGATAACGCCGAAAAGGCGATGGCCGATGCCAGTTTGTTCGCTAATCACGCTGCTTGGTTGGGCGCTACCTATATTAATAGTGATAGCCAGTACGTGGAGGCGCGCGCCTTTAAGGAGTTTACGCTGCAAACTGTACAATATGCGATGAAGGTGAAGAACTGGGATACGGCCCAGCTCGATCCTGTTACCCGGCGTAAGCTGGATGCACTGCGTGCGGGCTTGTCTTTTCCCTCTCCAAATGATGAGGATCTGGCTACCGAACTTTCCGAGATCGGTTCGAAAATGCAGGCGATGTATGGCGAAGGTAAGTATTGCCGTCAGTCTGGCGAGTGCTTTAACTTGTTGGATATGGGAAAAATTCTCTCTGCCGGCGAAGACCCAGCGTTAATGAAGGAAATGTGGCTGGGTTGGCGAAAGGTCTCACCACCTATGCGCAGCCTGTATCAGCGTCAGGTCGAGATCGCCAATCAAGGTGCGCAGGACCTCGGCTTTGATAATCTCTCGGTTATGTGGCGTTCCAACTATGATATGTCTCCGGATGAATTTTCGGTAGATGTCGACCGCCAATGGCAAAAGGTCAAACCGCTGTATGACGCTCTCCACTGCCATGTTCGCGCTGAGCTGAACGAGGCCTATGGCGACGATGTTGCGCCTAAAACGGGCAAAATCCCCGCGCATTTGTTAGGCAATATGTGGGCACAAACCTGGGGCAATGTGTATAACAAGGTGAAGCCCGACGGCGGTGAATCCAGTTACAATCTCACTCAATTGATCGAAGAAAGCGGCATGTCTGAGCTGGATATGGTCAAAGTAGGTGAAAGCTTCTTTTCATCCCTTGGCTTTGCTCCTCTGCCGGAAACCTTCTGGGAACGATCTCTGTTTTTGAAACCTCAGGATCGTGAGGTGGTGTGTCACGCGAGCGCCTGGGATCTGGATGACAAGGACGACCTGCGTATTAAAATGTGTATTCAAAAAGATGCAGAAGACTTTCAAACCATTCACCACGAGCTGGGCCACAATTACTATCAGCGAGCCTATAAAGAGCAACCGCTTCTGTTTCGCGGCAGTGCCAACGACGGATTCCACGAGGCTCTTGGCGATACGGTTGCGCTTTCTATTACGCCAAGCTACCTCGTTGATATCGGCCTGCTGGATAAAGAGCCGCCCGAGAGTGAAGATCTGAGCTACCTCGTGTCTCAGGCGCTCGATAAAATAGCGTTTTTGCCCTTTGGTTTGATCGTGGATAAGTGGCGCTGGCAGGTCTTCAACGGTGAGCTAGCGCCGGAAGATTACAATAAGGGCTGGTGGAAGCTGCGCGAAGACTACCAGGGTATTGTTGCTCCAGAAGGGCGCACAGAAGATAACTTCGACCCCGGTGCGAAATACCATATCCCAGGAAACACACCCTACACTCGCTATTTCCTGGCGTTTATCCAACAGTTCCAATTCCATCGTGCGCTTTGCGAGACAGCAGGTTACGAAGGCCCACTGCACCGTTGTTCGATTTATGGCAACAAAGCCGCAGGTGAAAAACTCAAAGCGATGATGGAGATGGGAAGCAGCCGTCCCTGGCAGGATGCGATGGAAGCTTTAACTGGGCAACGCGAACTGGATGCTTCTGCAATTGTGGATTATTTTGCTCCGGTGCAAGAGTGGCTGGAAGAGCAAAATAAAGGCAGGGAGTGTGGATGGTAGAAGGCTTGCTATGAGTAATCCGGAGGGGCGAGACTGCGCCTTCCGGTTCCCATACTCTTTCTGGGCGGTCGGTGACCGTCCACATTTGATTCAGTAAAATTTCTTTGAAATGCAAATACAAAAAAGCCCCACTCTTACGAGCAGGGCTTTTTTGTATTTGGCGACCCGGAAGGGACTTGAACCCTCGACCTCCGGCGTGACAGGCCGGCATTCTAACCAACTGAACTACCGGGCCGCGAATCCTTCGTTAATACCACTGGTCAAGTGGTGGGTGGTACAGGGGTCGAACCTGTGACCTACGGCTTGTAAGGCCGTCGCTCTCCCAACTGAGCTAACCACCCCCGAAAGGAGCGGCTATTGTAATGATTCTTAATGTGCGGTCAATACCTTTGTTACAGATTAATTGTTGTTTTTTTTCAATCACTTGTGTGAAAGTTGAGCGTTTAACCCTTCTCTTCGAAGTTATCAACAGGATTGATGGAGTTGTGAGCAATTCGAGACAATTTCGTAGCGCGCCTGTATCTGTTTGGAGCCTCGCTGCTATAATGCTGAGCTAATAATTAGGGGGGCGAATGCCTTGGCGAAAATATCATTCTCCGCTGCTCGTTTGACGTGCATTTCAACTGCGCTTCTGTTTGGCTTGGTGAGTCTTGCTGCCGTTAGCTCGCAAGTTGCTATTGATGCTTACGAATTCGATTCCGAGCCGCAACGGGGGCGGTATCAGGTTCTGGTGCAGGAGTTGCGTTGTCCCAAATGCCAAAACCAAAACCTCTCCGATTCCAATTCTGCAATAGCCATTGATTTGCGCAACGAAGTGGCTCGCATGATTCGCGCGGGTCAGACTGAATCCGAAATAAAAGACTATATGGTCAATCGCTACGGCGATTTTGTTCTCTATCGTCCCCCAGTGCAAAAAAACACCCTGGTATTATGGTGGGCGCCGGTCATTATGCTTGGCGTCGGCGTATTAGTGTTTGCAACAATTTTGGTTCGGCGCCGCAGGGCGGGTTGCGACACAGATGACAATGAAGAGGCTGAGGCGCCAGCAGGCGATACGCTGGAAAATGAAAAAGATAATACGTCCAGCTGACGGGAATTTACTTTAGGGGATATTGAGTGGAAATCGCATTTTGGCAAGGTTTTCTGGCTTTAAGCCTGCTGGCCATGGGTTTTGTTGTTTGGCCAACTATATTTATTCGCAGGGAAAAGAAGCGAGAGCTGCTTACCGATGCGCAGGGACAGGTCAGTGAGGATGTTTATCACGATCACCTGCGCGAACTAGAAGAAACCCACTCGCGTGGCGAAATTGAGTCGGTTGATCTGAATCTGTTGAAGCGCGATCTTGAAAAAACCATGATCGAAGAGAGCGATAGTAGTGCGGCGCGCTCTGAAAAGCCGATTGTTTCCAATTTTAAAAGCCGTTTGCCCGTTATGGCGCTGGCATTGCTGTTGCCGCTCGTAGCTTTAGGTATTTATGGCGCTGTTGGCGCAAAGCCTGATTGGGATATTTATCAGCTCGCAAAAGAGCGCGCCCAAACAGTAGATATGGCAGAGCGTAATCAGTTGAGTGAAACGCTTATCGAGAGTTTGCAGAATCGTCTGCAAAGCAAGCCTGGCAACAGTCACAATTGGCACCTATTGGCTTCTGTTGCTTCGGAGTTGGGGGATCACGATGAGGCTGTACGTGCGTATCGAAGAGTTCTGGAGATTGAGCCCAATGCCGCTCAGGTAATGGCAGAGTTGGCTCAGGCATTATTTTTACGGGCGGGAAATACCATTACGCCCGAGGTGAGCGAAAACACCCAGATGGCTTTGCAGCTTAATCCGCGTATGCCCACTGCTCTGGGCTTGGCCGGTATTGAGGCTTACCAGTCGGGGGCTTACCAAACTGCGATTGAGCACTGGAGCCTCGCGGTCTCTCAACTCGATCCCAAATCGCCGTCTTCTGTCGCGTTGTCTGGTGGTATTGCTCGTGCACAAGCGGCACTGGAAAAATCTGGCAGTACGGCAGCATCGAAGAAGAAAAAGAAAAATGTGGTAGAGGGTTCGACTATTAAGGTGTCGGTGAGCTACGACGCAACGGTGGTAAACGCAAACCCAGATGACCATGTGTTTGTCTATGCCCGTGCCTGGCAGGGGCCCAAAATGCCCATTGCTATTCGCAAGTTAAAAGTGTCGGATTTGCCCATTCGAATTGAATTGGATAATAGCTCCGCAATGACCGACGGTATGAATTTAAGCAGTTTTCCTCAGGTGGAATTAGTCGCTCGTATTACAGGTTCTGGCAGTGCTATTCCTCAATCGGGTGATTGGCAAGTGTCGGAAGGGCCCGTAATCGTGGCCGAACAATCAGAAACTGTTACATTGAAGATTGTCGAGCAAATTCCGTAACAACGCTAATGCTTCGCCGGGTCTATCTGTGTAGAATCGGCTGTTTTTCCTATCTTGCGTAAACGCCCAAATTAGGGCTAAGTTTGGCGCAAACACTCAAAATTGGTGTTCACTTTTTATGCGGTTGAAATGTATCAAGCTGGCGGGATTTAAATCCTTTGTCGATCCAACCACGGTTAACTTTCCCAGCAACCTCTGTGCGGTTGTTGGGCCAAACGGTTGCGGTAAATCTAACATTATCGATGCTGTTCGTTGGGTGATGGGGGAGTCGTCAGCGAAAAACCTTCGCGGTGAATCCATGACAGACGTTATTTTTAACGGCTCTGGAGGTCGAAAGCCCGTTGGCCAGGCATCGATCGAACTGGTGTTCGATAACAGTGATGGTTCCGTTGTCGGCGAGTATGCCGGTTTCTCTGAGATTTCTATCAAGCGAAAAGTCACCCGAGAAAGCCAGAACTTTTACTATTTGAACGGCAGCAAATGTCGCCGCCGCGATATTACCGATATTTTCCTCGGCACCGGATTGGGACCGCGTAGTTACGCCATTATCGAGCAGGGCATGATTTCTCGTTTAATCGAAGCCAAGCCGGAGGAGCTGCGTGTCTATGTGGAAGAAGCTGCGGGCATTTCGAAATACAAAGAACGTCGTCGCGATACTGAAAATCGCATGCGCAGAACACAGGAAAATCTCGAGCGATTGACGGATATTCGCGAAGAGTTGGAGCGGCAGCTATCACGCCTGGAGCGTCAGTCCCAGGCTGCGGAAAAGTATACAGAATTCAAAAAGGAAGAGCGTGAACTTAAAGCAAAGCTTCAAGCGCTTCGCTATCAGGTATTACATTTAAAGTCAGATCATAAACATAAAGAAATCAGAGAGTTAGAGCTGAAAGTTGAAGCTCAGGTAACTGAGCAGGTACGCCAGGATTCCGAGATAGAAAAGTACCGCACCGAGTACACTGAAAAGAGCGATACCTTTAATGAGGTGCAGGGCCGCTATTATTCTATTGGTTCGGATATCAGCCGCGTAGAGCAGACCATACAGCACGCAGAGGAACGTGAGCGACAGCTGCGGATCGATATTGAGCAAACCGAGCGTGATTGCAGTGAAGCGGAAGAACATTTGGCTGTGGACAAAGCGAAGGCCGAAGGCTGGGAAGCCGAGCTGCTGGAAATTGTGCCCGAGCTGGATCTGGTTCAAGGCTCTGAAGAAGAATCGGGTTCTGTGCTGGTGGAGATCGAAGAGGCCATGCATTTGTGGCAACAGGATTGGGATCAGTTTAACCAACGTGCGGCAGAGCCAAGACAGCAGGCTGAGGTGCAGCAATCGCGCATTAAATATCTGGAACAGGTTCAGACCCGGCTGTTGGAGCGTATGGATAAGCTGGAGCGCGAACGCGATGCCCTGGTTGTTGGCGATGCTCAAGAAGATATTGAAATGCTTCAGGAGGAGATGGCAACCCTGGAGCTAACGGTTGAAGAGAAAAAAGAGCAGGTTGAACAGCTGACAGAGGTGGTGAACGAAAGCCGTGAGCAGCAGTACCGCCTAACTGAAGATCGCGACCAACTGCGCACTGAACTGCAATCTTCCCGTGGTCGACACGCGTCTTTGGAAGCTCTGCAGCAAGCCGCACTGGGACAGAACTCCGGCGCTGTCAGTGAATGGCTGGATACACAGGGCATGTCCGAATACCCTCGCTTGGCCGAAAAGCTGGAAGTTGCGGCGGGCTGGGAAAAAGCGGCTGAAGTCGTGCTGGGGAATTCTTTGCAGGCTGTCTGCGTTGAGCAGTCTCTGCAGCAGCTAAGCGACGCTTTGGGTGCTTTCGATACCGGCGAAATTACACTGTTTGAAACGGTGGGTGCCGGCGCTGCTGGCCCCTCAGCATCTCTGCTGGGAAAGATATCATCCTCCATCGATCTCTCTTCACTGTTGCAAGGCGTGCTGGTTGCCGACACGCTTGCCGAAGCGCTTAGCCAGAGAGAATCCTTGAAAGCAGGGGAGTCAATTGTTACGCAGGATGGACTCTGGTTGGGAGCCAACTGGCTGAAGATTGTAAAGGACGATGATGCCAGCTCCGGCGTAATTGCACGCCAGCAGGAGCTGGAAAACCTCGGTATTCAACTTGAATCGCTTGAGGAGCGCATCGAACAGCTTAATGAAGATCTGGAAAAGACCAAACTGCGTCACAGTGATAGCGAGCGTGAGCGCGATAATGTTCGCCGGGAGGCCGATGACTTATCTCGCAAGTATAGCGATTTACGGTCTCAGCTAGGCTCAGGTAAGGCAAAAATTGAGAAGGTGACGGAAGGACGTGAACGTACCAGCCGCGATATTGCCGACGCTAAAAGCCAGATGGATGCGGAATCACAGAATTTAGTGGATGCCCGAACGCTGTTACATAAAGCGATTACCGCGATGGAGACGGATACCTCAGAGCGTGAGCAGCTGCTTCATCGTCGGGATGATATTCGCAGTAAGCTCGATCAGGCACGCCAGAAGGCTAGACATGATAAAGATCGCTCCCATGAGCTTGCTATGCGTCATCAGTCACTGAAGACGCAGGTTGATGCCATCAAGCAGGGTATCCAGCGCCTGCAGGATCAAATGGGGCGCATGCAGGAGCGTAGGGAAACGCTGCGAACCGCGTTGGAAGAAAACCGGGAACCAGTAGAAGAACAGAAGCTCGAACTGGAGGCTCTGTTAGAAAAACGTGTTTCGGTTGAGCAAGAGCTGACAGAAACGCGCCGTATTGTAGAAACAGTGGAAGCGGCTTTGCGTGAAGTCGAAAAACAGCGACATCAAATCGAATCAACCATATCGGGTATTCGCACCAGTCTCGAAACGGCGCGTCTAGATGCTCAAACGCTGGATGTTCAGGCCGAAGGCTTGAAGCAGCAGCTTGTTGAGCACGAGTTCGACCTGGAAACCGTTCTGACGCTGTTGGACGAAGACGATTCTGAGTCAGAGCTGGAAGAGGCCTTAACTAAAATGGGCAACCGGATTGCGCGCCTTGGCCCCATTAACTTGGCGGCCATTGACGAGTACAAGATCGAGTCCGAGCGCAAGAACTACCTGGATGCTCAGAACGAGGATCTGAACGAAGCGCTGGAAACACTGGAAAATGCCATTAAGAAGATCGATAGGGAAACGCGCACGCGCTTTAAAGAGACCTTCGATCAGATCAATACAGGCTTGCAGGAACTCTTTCCGAAAGTGTTTGGTGGCGGTCACGCCTACCTGGAGCTCACGGGCGAGGATATGCTCGACACTGGTATTGCCATTATGGCTCGTCCGCCGGGTAAGAAAAACAGTACCATTCATCTGTTGTCGGGTGGAGAAAAAGCATTAACGGCAATTGCGCTGGTGTTCTCCATTTTCCGTTTGAACCCGGCTCCTTTCTGTATGCTGGATGAGGTGGATGCACCCTTGGATGATGCCAATGTTGGCCGTTACGCACGTATGGTCGAGGAGATGTCTGGGCAGGTGCAGTTTATTTACATTACCCACAACAAGATCGCTATGGAAATGGCGCATCAACTAATGGGTGTCACCATGCATGAACCTGGGGTATCGCGCATGGTGACCGTAGATGTAGAGCAAGCAGCGGAGCTGGCTGCAGTTTAATTTTTTTGAGATAAGTTCCGTAACAAACTGTTATATAAAGATTTTTAGGGGGAAGAGATAAGGCATGCGAGATTGGTTAACGGTTATAATCGTTTTGCTAATTGTAGGTATACTGTTGGACGGTTTTCGCAGAATGCGGCAATCGCGGCGTGCGAGCCTGCAGCTGTCAAAAAATGCCGAAAAGGCTGATAGCAGAGTAGAAACGGCTGTCAGTTCCAGCGAGTTCCCCTCTGGTGGTGCGCGGGTTGCCGAGTATCGGGATCCCGAGCACGCGACATCGGTTAATCAGAACCTCAAGCAAACCTACCTTTCTAAAAAAATCACCGTGGGAGCGCCCAATCGTATCCCCGAGCAGGTAACGCTAAATCTGGACGAGCATGTCCCCATGCTGATGGATTCTGTCGCAGAAGAGGCGCCTGAGGGTGTTGTAATGGAGGAGGAACTGGAGCGTGTAAACGAGCCGGTACTGGGCGATCTGGAGTCTCTGGATGATGATGTCCCCGCGCAAGAGGTTCGAGATCCCGAACCCGTGCCGGTAAGAGAAGAACCGAAGAACGAAACCCGCAAAGCCGCGCAGGTAAAAAAAGAAGCGAAGAAGGAACCCCGCAAAACTGCGCCGGACGAGCCGAGTTTCCAGCAGCCCGATGAAGTGCTGATTATTAATGTGATGGCTCGGTCAGGTATGCGCTTTGAGGGTGAGGCATTATTGTCTGCCCTAATGGAGGATGGCATGAGGTTGGGTGCGATGGACATTTTTCACCGGCATATTAATGATGATGGCGATGGTCCCGTGCTCTATAGTCTTGCCAATATGGTTGTGCCCGGTACGTTTAATCTCGCCAAAATGAAAGAGTTCGAGACTCCCGGTGTTAGCTTGTTCTTAAGTTTGCCGCTGGAGATTACCGATGAAGATGGGGAGCTCCCGGAAGGTCTGAGTATTCGCGCTTACGACGATATGGCGGCTACCGCGAAGGCTCTCGCGCTAGCGCTAAACGGTGAGCTTAAAGATAAAAATCGCAGTGTGATGACCCAACAAACCATCGAATATGACCGTCAGCGCGTAGTGGAATACGAGCGAAAGCAACGGTTAGCGAGAGCTTGATCTATTCGGCAGAGAGATTTTCATGAGTAACCAAGATCAGCAGCCACCTGCCGACGTTGTCGCACGCTGTCACGAATTAACAAATCAACTCAATTATCACAACAAACAGTATTACCTCCTAGATCAGCCGGAGATACCCGATGCGGAATACGACAGGCTCTTTCAGGAACTCAAAAGCCTGGAGCAGGCATTTCCCCCACTATTAACCGAATCCTCGCCGACTCAAAGGGTTGGCGCTTTGCCTTTAACGGAATTCGAGACGGTTCTCCATGAAATGCCGATGTTGTCGTTGGATAATGCCTTCAGCGCAGAGGATATGCAGGCGTTCGATAAGCGTTTAAAAGAAAGGTTAAAGCAAGCAGATGAGCTCGAATACAGCTGTGAACCGAAGTTTGATGGTATTGCCGTTAGCCTGCTTTATCGCGACGGTGTGTTGGAGCGCGGGGCAACCCGTGGTGATGGCACAACGGGTGAAAATATTACCCAGAACGTGCGTACTATCGGTTCCATACCTCTGCGTTTACAGGGCGACGATTATCCTGCGGTGCTTGAGGTTCGCGGCGAAATATTTATGCCCAAGCGGGGTTTTGAGCAGCTTAACCAGCGGGCTATCGCGCGCGGGGAAAAAATCTTCGTAAACCCACGTAATGCCGCTGCCGGTAGTTTACGCCAGCTGGACTCTACCGTTACTGCCCGTCGACCGTTAGTTATGTGCGCCTACAACGTTGGCTATGTTGAAGGTGAGCTTAAGGGTGCCCATGCGCAGATACTTCTGCAGTTACAGGGCTGGGGATTTGTCGTCAGTGAAGAGCTGAGCGTGGTGGATGGTGTGCAGGGGTGTCTCAATTACTATGCTCAGCTTGAGCAAAGGCGGGCAGGGTTGGCCTACGATATCGATGGTATCGTCTTTAAGGTCAATAGCATCCCTCTGCAGCGGCGGTTGGGTTTTGTTTCCCGTGCGCCGCGCTGGGCTATCGCCCACAAATTCCCCGCTCAGGAAGAAATTACCCGCTTGAATGATGTTGAGTTTCAGGTGGGGCGCACGGGGGCTATTACGCCAGTTGCCCGTCTGGAACCGGTGTTTGTCGGCGGAGTAACCGTCTCGAATGCAACGCTGCACAACCGCGATGAAATACAGCGTTTAGGTGTAAGAATTGGCGATTCGGTGATTGTTCGCAGAGCTGGCGATGTTATTCCTAAAGTTGTGGCCGTGGTGCCGGGTAAGAATGGCGAAAATCGGCGTGAGATCAGCTTTCCGGAACACTGTCCGGTATGTGGCTCTTTGGTTGAGACTCTGGAGGGGGAAGCCGTTGCGCGGTGCAGTGGCGGTCTGGTTTGCGAGGCTCAGCGAAAAGAAGCTATTAAACACTTTGCCAGTCGCCAGGCGATGGATATCGATGGGCTGGGCGACAAGCTGGTTGAGCAGCTGGTGGATGAAGGTTTGATCCACCAAGTCGCGGATTTGTTTACCTTAAGTTGTGAACAAATTGCCGGACTTGAGCGTATGGGGCTTAAGTCGGCGGAAAACCTGCTTAGAGCCTTAGATGTTAGCCGTGAAACTACCTTGTCACGCTTTCTGTTTTCACTGGGTATTCGCGAGGTTGGGCAGGCGACGGCAAGAAACCTTGCCCAATACTTCGGCTCGCTGGAGAAGTTGGTGCAAGCGGAAATAGAGGCATTGATGGAGGTGGATGATGTCGGCCCGGTGGTCGCGCATTTTGTGCATGATTTTTTTCAACAGGACAACAATTTAAAGGCGGTTGAGGCTTTAAAAACTGCGGGTGTTCATTGGCAGGAAATTGATCCGGTTGAACAACAGGATCTGCCGCTTGCGGGTAAAACCTATGTGCTTACCGGCAGCCTAGAAACGATGACTCGAGATCACGCAAAAGAGCTGCTGTTGGCAAAGGGCGCCAAAGTGGCAGGTAGTGTTTCAGCTAAAACGCATTGTGTCGTTGCCGGCCCCGGTGCGGGTGCAAAGCGGGCAAAGGCCGAAAAATTAAATATTGAAATTATGGATGAAGCCACATTTCTGAGTTTTATGGAGTCTTTGTAGTATGTTGTTACGTTCGGGGAAAACAGTTGTTGTGTTCTTGATGATCGGCGTTCTCTCTGCTTGTGCGTCCTCGCCGCCCAAACATCAGGATAATATCTGCCATATATTTGATGAGAAAGATGGCTGGTATAAAGATGCCAAAAAAGCCTCCAAACGTTGGGGGATTCCGATATCAACCAATATGGCGATAATGCATCAAGAGAGCCGGTTTGTACCTAAAGCAAAGCCGCCAAGAAAGAAAATACTGGGTTTTATTCCTGGTCCGCGTAAAAGTAGCGCCTATGGCTATTCCCAGGCTAAGGATGAAACCTGGGATTGGTATAAAGACAAAACCGGTCACTGGGGTGCTGATAGAGATGAGTTTGACGACGCTATCGATTTTGTCGCTTGGTATAACAGTATCAGTGTTAAGAAATCTAGAGTTGCGGCGAGTGACACTAAAAACCTGTACCTTGCCTATCACGAAGGTCACGGTGGCTATAGTCGTCGCACATACAAATCGAAAAAATGGCTGGTGGCCGTTGCCAACAAAGTTGATACACGCGCAAGACGCTACCAATCACAATTGGCAAAATGTGAGGATCGCCTGGATTCCTCCTGGTGGTGGCCGTTCTAACAATAAGGTTAAACGTTATGGATCAGGAATCGATAGTGTACGGTTGCATTAAAGATGCTATTCATTTTAATGAGAATGCAGAAAGACGCAGCGTAAATCGCGCGGCTATGCTCTCATTGCCCAGGGCAGACGAATGGCCTCATCTTTGCCAGGAAATGTTTGCCATTCCTCGAGTTGAGCAATCCAGCGAGCGCTATCAAACCGAAGTTATGCACTTTGGTGCCTCTTACAAGGCGATTGAGTACGAGTGGGCGCAGTGGATGGAAAAATTTGAATCCTTGCTTAACCGAATGTATTGGGTATCTGCAGTTGTTCACCTTGAAACCGAGCTTACCGGTGTTCATACCTTTACCTGGGAGAGCAGATCCGATTGCCACGTGCCTGGCGCTGGAATACAGCAGGTCAGTTGTGAGTGGATGCAGGAAAATACATTTTTATAATTGCACTCGCTGAGTGATTGAGTAGGTAAAAATTGAAAGTACGATTTAAAGTTAATAAGCGGTTTAATCTGTTAGTGACCCTGTTTGCGGGTGCTGCAGCGGTTTGGATGATGGTGGTTCGCTTTGGTTACCCCGTTGAAAAAGTGCTGACTGCGCTGTGGTTTAGCCTGGCCGGAATTGTTGTAATAATGCTGATTACCGCACCGCTGGCATTGTTGTTACGCTGGTGGAATAATCGAGACGATGACGATCACTTTAAACCAAGAGAAAAAGATCCCGAACAATGAACACGTTGACCCCTATGGTTCCCAGCGAATATGCGATACGTCTGCTTGAGCAGGCCGAAGCCTCGGGGTGTGATAAAAACGAAATACTGGAAATTGCTCAATGTACCTGGAGTGATCTCACTCAAAACGACGAAATTACCGGTCGCTGTTATAGCCTGCTTTATCAGGCGGTGATGCGTGTAACGGAAAATGAGTGGTTTGGTATGTTTGTTGGCGAAAAAGTCCCTTTGGGATCTTTTCGCATGATGTGTCTGACGTTGCTCAGTTGTATGAATTTACAGCAGGTGGTTATACGGGCAGGTGAATTTGCTGAAATTTGCCGGGGGATGAAAACTCGCATCCGCCTGGAAAGAATTAATAATGAAGCGATTGTTTATATGGCGCCTGTTCACTCTTCCTCCCAGGGAGAGTTTGACTCGCTAATCAATAATGCTGACCCATCCTCCATTCTAACCTCTATTATTGTTTGGCATAAATTTGCAGAATGGTTAACCGGTAAAAGCATTCGCCTGAATTCTATCCAGCTTTCGTTTTCTCAAGAGCACGTAGAAAAACCATTGGCTTATGTACACGGGGCCAATATTGTTCATAACTGTAGTCGGAATGGCTTTGCGTTTTCCGTAGAGTGTTTGGAGTATCCGCTCGTTCAGGATAGTGATTCGGTTATGGCATTTTTGAGCACGGCGCCTTATCACCTGGTGACCGAAGATCCATCAATGCTTAACTTTGCGCAACGTGTGCGTAATATTTTAAAGCGCGATGTAAGCCGGGCGATACCGTCTGCGGAACACCTTGCAAGCCAATTGAACATGTCTGTGACCACCCTGCGCAGGCAGTTGGCAAAAGAGGGGGCGTCTTATCAAAAACTGAAAGATGATTGTCGAATGGAGGCTGCAATTTATTATCTTTCGTGTCAGGAATTATCCAGTTCTGATATCGCAGACAAATTGGGTTTCGATGAGCCCAGTGCATTTTTTAGGTCGTTTAAAAAATGGACAGGACAAACGCCTGGTGCGTATAGAGCCCGGTTAGATCAAAACTCTACAAGGAAGCTAGTGTCTCATTAGAGAGAAGCGTTATTTAAACCCAATCATTAAAACAATAAAGAGGAACCTGTAATGTCGTTATTGAAGAAGTTCTCAGGTTTATTATCACTGATCGTCCTTATTTCTGGCTGCGCCAACCAGCCATCTTCTGTTGATTATCGCGAAGGTTACGATTTTTCCAATTTACGTCGTTATGCAATGCTAGACGTAGACACATCAGTATATGAAAACCCCAAGGTTTCCGAGTTGGAAATTGAACGGGTTGAACAGTTAATGACGGCTGAATTAGCAAAGCGCTACACTTTGGCGGAAAAAGAGCAGGCCGACTTTTTAGTGCGCTTTTTCCTTGTGGTAGAAGAACGTATGAAGGTTGATACCTTTAATGCAACATTTGGTATGTTCCGTGGCGGTTATGGCTATCACTACGGTCTTGAAACCCCGGAAGTGAAGAACACCTATTTCCAGCAGGGCAGTATTATTGTCGATATTCTTGATGCTAAAACTGACGATGTTATATGGCGTGGCTCGACTGAAGGCAAAATCCGGAAAAATCCAACGCCGGAAGAGCGCAAAGCTCGCGTGGCGCGTTTACTGAAAGATTTATTCGCACGTTTTCCCCCGCAGGCTGTAAAGGGTTAGCTATTTGATAGAGAATTAGATCGTTTTCGCAATTGCATCGTTTGTGTTCGTGTATCCAGCTATAAGAAGTCGATTGTTAGCACAAACGGTGATGTACCTATTTGCCAATACAGCTAAACTGTATATCAGGGATTGAGACCACAAGAGGAGATAGGAATGTCTGACTACAAAGCCCCATTGCGAGATATTCAGTTCGTTTTGTATGAGTTGTTGGGTTACGAGGCTCATTGCGCCAAACTACCTAGTGGAGAGGAAAGTTCTCCAGAATTGGTAAACGCAGTACTTGAGGAAGGCGCCAAATTTTGTGAAAAGGTGATTGCGCCTCTCAACGCTATTGGTGATGAGCAGGGCTGTAAATGGGTCGACGGCGAAGTGGTTACGCCGGTAGGTTTTAAAGCAGCCTACACCCAATTTGTTGAAGCGGGGTGGCCCTCCATGTGCCATTCAGTTGAGCACGGTGGTCAGGGGCTGCCCGAATCGTTGGGAACTGTCCTAAACGAACTCACCGGCACAGCAAACTGGTCTTGGTCCATGTATCAGGGCTTGTCTCATGGGGCCATGAAAACACTTGAGCTACACGGAACCGAGGAGCAAAAACAAGCCTATCTTACAAAGCTTGTTGAGGGCGTCTGGACCGGAACCATGTGTTTGACAGAGGCTCACTGCGGTACCGATCTCGGTTTGTTAAAGACCAAGGCCGAATCTTTGTCGGATGGAAGCTATTCAATTACCGGTTCCAAAATATTTATTTCCGCTGGTGAGCATGATCTAGCCGAAAATATCATTCATATTGTTTTAGCCCGACTTCCCAATGCCCCTGCGGGAACCAAAGGCATTTCCCTGTTCGTTGTTCCGAAATACCTGCCCGATAGTGAGGGCAATATTGGTGAGCGCAACCAGGTAAGCTGTGGTTCTTTGGAACATAAGATGGGGATTCATGGCAATGCGACCTGCGTACTCAACTTCGACTCTGCCAAAGGCTTTTTGGTTGGACCTCCCAACCGAGGCCTTAACTGCATGTTTACGTTTATGAACACTGCTCGTTTGGGAACAGCAACACAGGGGTTGGCCCACGCAGAATTGGGGTATCAGAAATCACTAGTCTATACCCGTGAACGGTTGCAGATGCGCGCGCTTTCAGGTGCGAAAAACCCCGATGGGCCGGCCGACCCTATTATTGTTCATCCCGATGTTCGCCGTATGCTGCTGACGCAGAAAGCTTTTGCAGAGGGTGGACGTATGCTTATTTACTATGCCTCCCAGTTGGTAGACATTGAACAGCATACCGAGGGCGATCAAAAGTCGGAGGCTGAAGACTTGCTGGCGTTATTAACGCCAATAGCGAAGGCCTTTCTTACCGAAACCGGATTTGAATCGGCTAACCTCGCCATGCAGTGTTTTGGTGGACACGGATATATCCGTGAGTGGGGCGTCGAGCAAAACGTTCGAGACGCGCGTATTGCGATGCTTTACGAAGGCACTACCGGGATTCAAGCGCTCGATTTACTAGGCCGAAAAGTGCTGATGAGCGAGGGCGAGTTGCTTAAGCGTTTTACGAAGATTATTCACAAATACTGTCAGGCAAACGAAAATAATGACGTTATGGCTGAGTTTGTTCAGCCTCTTGCCGAGTTAAATAAAGAGTGGGGCGAACTGACAATGCATGTGGGAATGGCGGCAATGAGCGATCCAGAAGAGGTAGGTGCTGCAGCGGTGGACTACCTTATGTATTCCGGTTATATCACACTGGCATATTTTTGGGCTCGCGCAGCGGAGGAAGCACTGTCGATAACAGGTAGCGAAGAACAGGCTTTTTATGATTCAAAAGTAAAAACCGCACGATTTTACTTTGAGCGCTTGCTGCCGAGGACCCGTACGCTGGTTGTTACAATCAAGTCTGGCGCTGGTAACCTTATGTCGCTTGAAGAGGACGAGTTTTAATAATTTGCCAACGAATAAATTTTTTCTTGGCAATTTGATGTTTTCTGGTTATTTTTAGGCCACGGCAGGCCGTTGCTTACTGCCCAACAATACCCAGAATAAAAGACTTTCGGAGCCTGTTTTGACACCAAGATATAAAAATACACTAGAAATTCTTGAACATTCGTTTAGACGCTACCCTGATAAACCCGCCTACAGTTGTTTGGGGCATACTCTTAGCTATAGCGAGATTGATGCTCTAAGTGAGCGGTTCGCTAGCTATTTGCGCAATGATTTAGGTCTTCAGGCAGGCGATAGAATTGCCATCCAACTTCCCAATATCCTCCAGTTTCCCGTGGTTTTATATGGCGCCATGCGTGCTGGGTTGGTCGTCGTTAATACCAATCCCTTATATACACCGCGGGAAACACGGTACCAGCTACGTGATAGTGGTGCGAAGGCTTTGGTTGTGCTGTCAAATATTGCGCACAATGCAGCGAGTATTATTCGTCAAACCGATGTTGAAACGGTAATCGTAACAAATATTGCTGATTTGCATCCAGCACCCAAACGTTGGCTAATTAACACGGTTGTTAAATATGTCAAGAAAATGGTTGCTCCATTTAAGTTTGATCATCAAATTTCGTTGCGTACGACGCTGAGATCGAAGGCAAAGCCTTTTCCCAAACCAGACATTACCCCCGATACGCTAATGATTCTTCAGTACACCGGAGGTACAACGGGAGTGTCAAAGGGTGCCATGCTCAGTCATAAAAATATGGCCGACAATGTATGGCAATTAGTTACACAGATACCCCAGGCGTTTGATGAAGGTGACGAAATTTTTGTAGCCTGCTTACCGCTCTACCATATCTATGCGCTTAATGTTCATGCGTTGGCGGCCTTTTCTTTTGGCGAGCATAATCTATTAATTCCCAACCCGCGAGATATGGAAGCCTTGGTGAAGGCTATAAAACCTTTCCAAATAACAGTATTTGCTGGTATTAACACACTATTTACGGCTTTGTGTCGTTATGAGCCATTTAAGTCGGTTGATTTTTCTCGTTTGAAAGCAACGGCCTCCGGCGGCATGGCCTTAACCGAGGACGCCGCAAAGGCCTGGGAAAATATAACAGCGTGCAAGGTGTGTGAGGGTTACGGTTTAACAGAAACGTCGCCGGTAGTTTGCAGTAATTTACTGGATGATATGCGAGCAGGGTATACTGGCGTCGCGCTCGCGGAAACGGAACTGAAGTTAATTGATGATGAGGGTAACACTGTCGTCGATGAGGCCGGTGAGCTGTGTATACGCGGCCCTCAAGTTATGCAGGGCTACTGGCAAAATGAAGCGGAAACGAAAAATGTATTGGATTCTGACGGCTGGCTGAAAACAGGGGATATTGCCGAGATAAACGCGGATGGTTGGGTACGCATTGTCGATCGAAAAAAAGATATGATTCTTGTGTCCGGTTTTAATGTGTACCCGAATGATATTGAAGAGACCATTTGCCAAATGCCCGGCATTATAGAGGCAGCGGCTATTGGTTTACCCGATCCAAAATGTGGTGAGATGGTAAAGCTTTTTGTGGTCGCATCGAATGATAATGTTACTGAGGAAATGGTTTACAACTATTGTCGTAAAAATCTTACGCGTTATAAGATCCCTAAAATAATAGAGTTTCGTGATTCGCTACCAAAATCAAATGTGGGGAAAATTTTGCGCAAGGAGCTAAGAGATTAATTTTAGCGACACCAGAATTTAATTATAAAATATTTAGCGGGAGTGAAAAATGGTTGATGTTAGTTCGGTTGCGGTAATTTTTATCGCTGTTGTGGCTATTATTATTTATAAGGGCTGGAAGAGCGTGCCGCAAGGTGAAGAATGGACCGTTGAACGGTGGGGGCGATTTACTCGTGTGTTAAAACCTGGTTTTAATCTTATTGTTCCATTTGTCGATGCGGTAGGTAAGAAACAAATTGTGATGGAGCAGGTTCTTGATGTCGAACCGCAGGAAGTGATCAGTGCTGATAACGCTATGGTTACAACCGATGCGGTCTGTTTCTTCCAGATTATCGATTCAATAAAGGCGTCATACGAGGTTAACAATCTTGAACGCGCAATGCAAAACCTGGTTATGACGAATATTCGTGCTGTGGTTGGCTCTATGGAATTGGATGCCATGTTGTCCAATCGGGACGCAATTAATACCGCACTCTTAATTAAGGTGGATGAAGCCACGAATCCCTGGGGGATTAAAGTTACCCGTATTGAGATCAAAGATATTACGCCACCTCGCGACTTGGTTGACGCAATGGCTAATCAGATGAAGGCCGAGCGTGAAAAACGTGCCCAGATTCTACGGGCAGAAGGTGAGCGAGAATCCGCCATTAAAGTTGCCGAGGGTGATAAGCGCGCTCAGATATTAAGTGCAGAAGGTAAGCGGGAAGCGGCATTTTTAGAAGCCGAGGCGCGTGAACGTGAAGCGAAAGCTGAAGCGAAGGCCACGCAGGATGTAAGTGAGGCAATCTCAAAAGGCAATCCCCAGGCGATTAATTATTTTATTGCACAAAAATATGTTGATGCTCTGGGGCGGGTCGCCTCGGCTGATAACAGTAAAATTGTATTAATGCCCCTGGAAGCGAGCAGTGTTATTGGCTCGATCAGTGGTATCAAAGAACTTCTCGACAGCGTAAAAAAATAATAGGGCCTTGCTAAATGGTTTCATTTAATGAATATATCGGCCCTTGGTTTTGGTTGGCTGCAGGGCTGTTGTTACTTGGTTTGGAATTGCTTGGAGCGGGAGGGTTTTTACTTTCGGTTGGTATCGCAGCCCTGATCACGGCGGCAATATCTGCTCTGGTGACTCTTACCTGGCAGATCCAGTTTGTAGTATTCGGCGTCTTGGCTGTAATTATTACCTATGTTTACTGGAAATTTGTTCGTCCGAACAATACTCAATCGGAAGATCCATTGTTAAATAATAAAATGGCGCGATTGGTTGGAAGTAAAACGGCTTTGGTGCGAGCTGTTCAGGCGGGGACAGGTAAGGTACAGATTCACGACGCCTTGTGGACCGTATCTTGTGACGAGGATCTGGAAATGGGGGCTTTGGTTGAGATAACGGGTTATGAAGGAGCTACACTGATAGTTAAGCCCGTATGAAAAACTTAGCTTATGTCGACCAATGCTCTTATTTTATCCGGTGGTGGAGCCCGTGCATCCTATCAGGTGGGTGTCTTAACGGCATTGGCAGACATTCTGCCCAATCTTCATAACCCGTTCCCCATTATCTGCGGCACCTCTGCTGGCGCTATTAATGCCACGGCGCTGGCGGCTCATCCGGGCGAGTTTAGACAATCGGCATATGACCTTGCTAATACTTGGAAATATCTTGAAATAGAGAATGTTTTTAAATCCGGCTGGTGGCCACTGATCCTCAGTGCGTTAAAAATTGGAAGCTCCCTATTTAATGAAGGTGTTGGGCGAAAGCAGCCCCTGGCTTTGTTGGATAACTCACCGCTGCGCGATTTTCTCACTGATATTATCCCGTTTGATAATATCGCTCATAATATTGCTAAAGGTCGGTTGGAGGCCTTATGCATTACTGCGCTTGGATATAGTACAGGTGAATCCGTTAGTTTTTTTCAGGGGAACCCTGCACTAGGCGGATGGCGACGTTACCGGCGGGTGGGTACTCCCCGCGAGATAACGGTTGACCATTTATTAGCATCTTCCGCAATTCCCACCGTTTTCCCGACGGTTCCTTTAGATCGTGAATATTTTGGCGACGGAGCAATGCGTCAGATAGCGCCCATTAGCCCAGCTTTACATCTGGGCGCGGATCGGGTTTTTGTTATCGGTGTCAGCGGAAATCGGAATCCAGCTCATTGGGGAGAGGGCGGCCATAAATATAAGCCTCGCCCGAAACACTCTCCTTCAATGGCGCAAATTGTTGGGCAGATGTTTAACAGTGCGTTTATCGATGCGCTGGAGGGTGATATAGAGCAACTGGAACGTGTTAACCAATTGTTATCCCTACTTGATGATAAACGCTGCGATAAAACTGATCAGTTAAGGCCTGTTGATACGCTCATTATTTCTCCCTCCAAAGCGCTGGATAAAATTGCCGGGCGGCGCGTTCGCAATATGCCCTCGAGTCTTCGCTTTTTTCTTCGCACTACCGGAGCTACTGCCAGGGGCGGGGGGTCAGCAGCGGCGAGTTACCTCCTGTTTTCTCATGAGTATTGCAATGAGTTGATGGAGTTGGGTTACCAGGATGCAATGTGGGAACGGCAAGCGATAGAAGATTTTTTCGAGCGTGGCGATAAACAGGATGCCCTTAGCGAATAGCGTATCGACTTACGTCGCCAGGCTAGCGAAAGTCATGGCCGCACCGATAATGAGCCAGGAGACTAGCTAAATCGGATTTCTATTCTATTGTCTAACGGCGTTAAAAAAATATTATTGTAAAAAAACTTGAGCATTAATACCGTATCAAAGGATAGTGGCTACCTTTATTTGGGGTACGATTCTTATAAACTGAGCGCCGTAACGGTCAAATCCTTCCACTGGCAGGGGTACGACTCCGTTGTGGCCGTCGATCGCCAATACTTTAAGAAGCTTTCGCTGATCAAAAGTCCCGTTTACACTGAATAATTACTGACTCGCTAATGTTGATCTACTCTCGCAGAAATGGGTGAGTTCTAGAGGATGCTTTATGCCATTTCGCCTATTTCTGCCGGTCATTGTCTTGGTTTTGGCCTCTGTTCTATGGGGCCTGTCCTGGTTGCCGCTGAAGTTCATTCATCAGCAGGGAGTGGACGGAATCCCTTTGTTACTGATCTCTCAAGGCGCCTTAGCGCTGGTGTTTTCTCCCTTTTCTAAATTAAAACACTATATAAAGGAATATTTTACATCGTTGCTCGCCATTGCGCTGTTCGGCGGAAGTGCGATTCTATTCTTTACCTACGCGCTCATTTACGGTGATGTTATCCGTGTAATGGTACTGTTTTACCTCCTTCCCGTATGGGGGGTACTTGGCGGTAAATTCTTTTTGGGGGAGCAGCCCGACGCTGTGCGATGGTTGGGCGTTTTTTGTGCCCTGACAGGTGCAGTTCTGATTCTTGGTGCATTCGAAATTTTTGCTCGTCCACCCTCGTGGAATGATATTTTTGCACTGCTTTCTGGTTTGTTCTTTGCTGCGAATAACATGGTGTTTCGCGGTGTGCAGAGCCTTCCGTTGGCCCCTAAGCTAACGGCCATGTTTTACGGCTGCGCCTTCCTTTCGGCAATGCTGATACTATTTGGCGTTCAAGCCTTGCCTTCGGATCTAGCTCCGGCCAGCTGGGGCTGGATTTTCTTGTATACCTTCTGCTGGCTTCTTTTCGCCAACCTGGGGTCCCAGTGGGCGGTAACGCGAATGGAGTCGGGGAAGTCTTCAATCATTATCATTGTTGAGCTTGTTGTAGCGGTTATATCCGCGCTAATTTTGGCTGGTGAACGCTTATCACTTATCGAATGGGTAGGGTGTTTACTTGTGGTGGCGGCAGCGTTTCTCGAGGCCGGCAGAGCTGGGACGTTGGAAAGCCCTGAACCGGCGGCCGAATGACCGGCTTTTAACCCACGTATTTTCCGGACAATATCCTACAACCACGCTGTGATTTTTCCGGCATAGCTTGTGAAATGGGTCATCTATAATGCGCACCAGATTGCGGAGGCACAAATGTTGGTAACCGCACATGGATTCGTTGGAGTATAAAATTATGATTGAAGGGCGAGTAGTGTTATTGAATCGTTTTACACAGTTGGCTGCAGTGGATATAGGCTGTGGTCAGGCGCTGGTTTTCCACTTTCCCAGCGACACACAGCTGGATATTGGAGATCATTTGGAAAAACTTATCGGTAGTTTTTGCCAGGTGCATTGCTTAAACCGTAGCAAACACATGGAAGTCTGCGTGCAGATGCTGTCCAGTCCATTGCCGCTCTCTATTGCACGCTTTGTTGTCACCTCCGAGACGCAAGAGCAGGAGCTGCCCATCTCCCAAGTCGCGTAGCGGCTTGTTGAAAATGTAAGCGAGGCCTTCAGCGCACCGTAACTACGGGTAAATAAGCGGAGTCCATAGCGAATAAATAAGTATTTTCATACCCAATTTCAATACTACGCGGCAACGCAGAGAGTTTTTCAACTGCTGCTAAAAGCCTAGTGCGCTTAACGGGGAGGGCTGCTTGCCGCCCCGTAGAAGTGTTTTCTTCCTCTTTATCTTCCATACATCCTCCGAGTAAAAAACAACCGATTTGATTTTTATATAGCTATCGGAAATTAAAACATATCATTTAAATTCTTACTAAAAATAACGCTTTGTTTGATGTTACTCAAGGTGTTACCATATGTATCAGTTGTCCAAGTGCAGAGATTTTATCGCTATTGTTTCTCATATAGCTTCCTATTACCCAATTAATCCCAGGTTTAGACCCTTTCTGAATGACTTCACTGTTAGGTTTTAGTGCATACCACCGAAAATCGGTGCTCGCTTTGTTCGTAACTACGTTAGCGTTTGCTGCCAGCTGGCTTCCTGGAACGTCCGTTGCGACAGCGTACGATGATGGGCAGGAGAATATTTACGAAGAGTTCAATACGCCGGTGATTGCAGTGGTCGTTCGCGAGCAAACGTCTGCTCGAAACTCACTTCATGTTCCTATTTTTGATGCCAGAGCTGAGCGATTGGAGATGGTTAGTAAGCTATCCTTGTCTTCAACAGAGGTGTATCTGCATACCGAGACTGTTCGTTATACAGTATCTGAAGATGTTACCCAAAGTAGCTACTCAATTCTGGACGTTGCAACGCAAATGGGCGTTAAGGGCCATCTCGTTGCTGGGATCGCGTACCTAGCAGATATTGGTGTTAGCGGCGATGATTTTGCACTTGACGTGCTGACCTATAACTTTCAGCTTGAAAAGCTCTTAGGTGAGTTGCGGGGCGCAGAGATCAACTGGCTCACAAGTTACAACAAAGGGCGTTACCGCCCTGATCTGATTGATATGGCTACCCTGAATTTTAACGGACTGAGTGGAGATGAGTTTAGCTCGTTAAAGCACGATGACCGGGCTGTTTACCGTACGGAGCTGAGCTACAGCAAAGGTCGCACCGCCATTAAAGCTGCTTTGCTCAGTACAGAAGGGAATCGCGCGATTGTTGTAAATTCGGAGATGAGCGCTGGATACAAACAGAGTGAGGGCGATTATCGAGTCCAATCATTTTCTATAGAAGGCGCCGCAGCAGTCGGTAAGCACGTTTCAATTAACGCTAGCTATGTTACTGAACGCGCCAAAAGTAATATTGCCGACCTGGATCAGTTACTTACTGCGTACGCTGAAAGCCATTACAGGGTTGCTGTTGAACATGCGCTTCCTTTAAAGGGGATGACTCTGGAGTGGGCGTTGAGCAATGCTTATGCGCTATGTGAAACGGCTTGTTTTGAAAAGAGCCAGGAAGAGCGTTTAAGCGTATCGACCAGTTTGCAACTTGGTGATAGCTTTATCGCCAAACTGGCTGTAGATAATTTGTTCAGTGAAGAGTTCGAAGGAACCGAAGCGTCTCCACTATCCGGTATTGCGGGTTTCGCTGCACTGGAGATGTTTTTCTAGGGAATCTCTGTTTAAGTCCATGTGCGTTCTGCGCGAGTCTAAAATTATTTATTGTACTGAGGTGCACTTCGCCGTTAATGATCGTAGCTCTGGTAAGAAGTGCAACACAGAAAAGAATTCCTCTAGTTTTTATGCGCAAGCTGAGACTCGTTCTCGGCAGCGCGGTTGATGATGTGTGTGTACAAGCTCATGAGCTTGGTCAGAATGGGTTGGTAGTCGGGGTGGCGGTCATAGATGGGTTTGACCCGCCTTACATCCTTTAAGACCTCTAGTAGAAATTCTATATCGAAATCGTTGAGAACCTCCCCTTCGTCTACTTTCTTTTCTAATGCCAGCGCATGCGGCAAGCGTTGCGTGTTGAGGCGCTTCATTAAAACTTCTAAAACGCCAACGTCGTCTTCGGGGATCATACTCATATTCGTTTCCTCTGAATCATCTATTATTTTTAGCTCAAAATAGAGAATTCATTTTGATTTTCATCAGCAAACGTTTGGAAAGGCGTTTTTTTGTAAAAAAAAACCCCGCTATAGCGGGGTTTTAATCGCCTTTTCGCCAACTACACTTTAACTTCTTCAATCTCTACTGCAGCGATACGTTTGCCGTCTTCAGCACCTTTAACGAATGCTGAAACCTGATCGAAGTTCATATATCGATAGATATCGGCAGACATCGAGTCCACTTTGCTGGCATATTCCAAATACTCTTCCGGCGTTGGTAATTTACCTAAAATGCCGCCAACGGCTGCGAGCTCCGCTGAAGTGAGGTAAACGTTCGCACCAGCACCCAAGCGATTGGGGAAGTTGCGAGTAGAAGTGGACAGCACCGTGGCATTATCCGCTACGCGAGCCTGGTTACCCATACACAGTGAACAGCCAGGCATTTCCATACGTACGCCCTTAGCACCGAAGATATTGTAATAACCTTCTTCCATCAGTACGTGCTGATCCATTTTGGTGGGGGGCGACATCCAGAAGCGGGTTTTCAATACGCCAGGAGTTTGCTCAAACAGTTTGCCTGCTGCGCGAAAGTGGCCGATGTTGGTCATGCAGGAGCCGATGAAAACTTCGTCTACATTATCGCCAGCCACGCTTGAAAGCAGGCGCGCATCATCTGGATCGTTAGGGGCGCAAACGATGGGCTCTTTAATGTCTGCCAAGTCGATTTCAATTACAGAGGCGTATTCGGCATCGGCATCGGCGGTCATTAAGCTGGGGTTCGCTACCCATTCTTCCATTTTACTGGCGCGACGCTCCAGTGTGCGCTTATCGCCGTAGCCTTCGCTTATCATCCATCGCAGCAATACGATATTGGAACGCAGGTACTGCGCGATGGAGTCTTCGGGCAGTTTGATGGTGCAGCCTGCAGCCGAGCGCTCTGCGGATGCATCGGAAAGTTCGAAGGCCTGCTCAACCGTCAGGTCGCTCAAACCTTCAATCTCCAGAATTCGGCCAGAGAAAATGTTTTTCTTACCTTTCTTTTCTACGGTCAGCAAACCCTGCTGTATGGCATAGTAGGGAATAGCATGAACCAGGTCACGCAAGGTGATACCGGGCTGCATATCACCTTTGAATCGAACCAATATCGATTCGGGCATATCCAGCGGCATAACGCCGGTAGCAGCCGCGAAGGCCACCAGCCCTGAGCCTGCGGGGAAGGAAATACCCATCGGGAAGCGGGTATGGGAGTCGCCGCCGGTGCCGACGGTGTCGGGCAGTAGCATACGGTTCAGCCAGCTGTGGATGATACCGTCGCCGGGGCGCAGGGAGACGCCACCACGGTTCACTATGAAATCGGGCAGGGTATGCTGGGTATCGATATCAACGGGCTTGGGGTAGGCAGCGGTATGACAGAACGATTGCATAGTAAGATCGGCAGAAAAACCGAGGCAAGCGAGATCTTTTAGCTCGTCGCGTGTCATGGGGCCAGTGGTATCCTGGGAGCCTACGGTTGTCATACGTGGTTCACAGTAGGTGCCGGGACGAACGCCTTCACCTTCGGCCAGACCGCAGGCGCGACCAACCATTTTTTGCGCCAGCGTGAAGCCTTTGCCCGTATCTTCGGGGGAGGATGGTATGCGGAACAGCTCTGAGGTTGGCAGGCCCAGGGACTCGCGCGCTTTGGTCGTTAACCCGCGACCAATAATTAAGTTGATACGGCCACCGGCTTGTACTTCATCGAGTAATACGTCTGATTTCAATTCAAACTCTGAAATGACGTCGCCAGTTTCGTTCAAGATTTTTCCGTCGTAAGGACGGATCTCGATAATATCCCCCATACCCAGGTCATCGACCGGAGCTTCAAATACCAGTGCCCCGGCATCTTCCATTGTGTTGTAGAAGATGGGCGCAACTTTGCTACCAATACAGATGCCGCCGCCGCGCTTGTTGGGTACACCTGAAATATCGTCACCAAAGTACCAAAGTACGGAGTTGGTGGCAGATTTACGGGATGAACCCGTGCCTACAACATCACCAACAAAGGCAACTTGAACGCCTTTGGATTTTACTTCCTCTATTTGCGCCAACGGACCTTTCGCGCCGGGCTCTGCGGGCTCTATACCGTCGCGAGCCATTTTGTACATGGCCAAAGCGTGAAGAGGGATATCCGGGCGGGACCAAGCGTCCTGAGCTGGGGATAGGTCGTCAGTGTTGGTTTCACCGGTAACTTTAAATACGGCTACCTTAATAGATTCCGCAACCGCATTGCGGTTAGTGAACCATTCGGCGTCTGCCCAGCTCTGTATAACGGCTTTGGCGTTTGCGTTCCCTGCCTTGGCCTTGTCTTCCACATCGTGGAAAGCATCGAACATCAGTAGAGTGTGCTTGAGTTCCGTGGCAACAAGCTCTCCGAGAACATTGTCATCAAGGAGGGTCACGAGGGTTTCAATATTGTAACCACCGTGCATATTACCCAGAAGCTTTATTGCCGCAGGTTTGTCGATAAGGCCGCAGCTTTCTTCACCCATGGCAACGGCAGACAGGAAACCGGCTTTAACGTAAGCGGCTTCATCCACGCCGGGAGGAACGCGAGTACTTAGCAGATCGAGCAGAACAGCGTCTTCGCCTGTAGGTGGGTTTTTCAGCAGTTGTATCAATTCAGATACCTGCTCTGCGTTTAACGGTTTTGGGGGGATCCCAAGAGCTTCACGTTCGGCAAAATGTTCACGGTAGGCTTCAAGCACAGTCATTGTCCTCTTTTTTAATAGTAAGTTACTCTGTACTACAGGATCTCTGTGTACGAGGCTATCGATAACCAATATCGATGAATTACGGTTTGGGGTGTGGCATTTCTTAAAGTGTTCGGCGCCACATTGTCGCGTTTTTTATACGGTATGACCCTTTAAGGCGATACATAGCGTCATAGGCAAAAAACGGCCCATAAATACCGGGGTGCGAATTCTACCGCAATTTAACCCAATTTCGGTAGTTGCAAAATTTATGGCCCCTATAAGCGCGGGGTTATAGTCTCTATGACTGGTATTTATTTTCGTAAGTGATTATATTTTCCGCGCCGTCTTCCACGGTTTAATAATAAGGATTTAGCCATGAAAAAAGTAGTGTTTTGGGTTTTTATCACGTGTAGCCTGTCGATGGTAGTTTCGGTGAATGCTGCCGACACCGTCGAGAACAAAAGTTATTATAGGGCGCCGTTTACCGCTCAAGCACCGGTTATCGACGGTGTCGCCGATGAAAGCTTTTGGCAAAAGGCTGAATGGAAACATGTGAACCATGTGCTTATTGGCGGCGCGTTATCGGAGGAAGACTTTAGCGGGCGCATGAAGATTGTTTGGGATAACAGCCGGCTTTACCTGCTCGCTGAAATTGTTGATGATGTAATGTCCGATGTCTATGCTGACCCCCTAACACATTTTTGGGACGATGAAGCTCTGGAAATATTTATTGATGAGGATGCTTCTGGCGGTGACCATCAGTTTAACCACAGTGCGTTTGCCTACCACATTGCGCTGGATAATCAGGTGGTGGATTCGGGGCCGGATAAGGCACCGCACCTTTACAACGATCACTTACAGAGCCAATGGAAACGCTATGGTGGCAAAACAGTGTGGGAAGTAGCGATAAAGGTTTTTGATGATTCCTTTGTTGATGGCGATAAAACAGCTAAGCCGGTGCGACTAAAAGCCGGGAAAAAACTCGGTTTTATGCTCGCTTACTGCGATAATGATGGTGGGAAATCACGAGAACATTTTGTTGGTTCAGAAGATATCGTAGCGGTTAATGGCGATAGGAATCGTGGTTGGATCGATGCCAATGTATTTGGTGTTGTAGAGCTGGTTCGTTAGCATTAAACCGTCTGCAAAGGCCCTTGTCTGGGCAAGTAGAATAGTCTTCATTACATGCTTATCTCAAATAGAGCTGTGCTTACTTTTGTAATCCTATGATGCAAGCAATTACCGATTTTTTACTTTGCCCAACACCCGATGAATGGATTGTGGCGGCACTTGAACATCCTGAGCTGCTCTTAATCGATCATGCTAACTGTGAAAAAAAGGCAGCCAGTACAGCGCTGAATCTGATTTATCGGTACGTCGACAATTTTGAGCTTCTGCATAAGATGTCTCGCCTCGCCAGGGAAGAATTAAGGCATTTTGAGCAAGTTATCGCCATTATAGAGAAACGCGGCATTGTTTATACGCAGGAGCCCGCGTCGCGCTATGCGGCGGAGTTACGCAAGCCCATCCGTACCCATGAGCCCGCCAAGCTAATCGATACTCTAATTGTCGGCGGTATTATTGAGGCGCGTTCTTGTGAACGTTTCGCAAAGCTCGCGCCTTATTTGGATGAGGAATTACAACGGTTTTACCTGTCGTTGTTAAAATCAGAAGCTCGTCACTTTGAAGACTATTTGGGGTTGGCGCAAAAAGCTTCGAACGGTGTGGATATATCAAGTCGTATACAGGTTTTTTTGGAATTGGATCGGGAGCTTGTTAACTCGGAAGATGAATGCTTTCGTTTTCATAGTGGTGTTCCCGGTCAAATAGCGTCCCGGTAAAGTGGTCGGGTAGCACAAGCCCAGCTAGACTCAAGTTATTAACGCTGCTATAGCACGAGGCAAAAGCGCTTCCAAATAAGGGTGGTTTGTTTTGGCGAATTCGGTGACGATCGAAAAGGGGCGCGATAAAGTCACGCGCAGAAAGTTTTTCAAGGCGTCACTTGGAGCTGTTGGTGCGATTTCTACTAGCGTTAAAGCACCTTTTGCCTACGCAAAAAAGAATGTCACTCTGCGTGTATTAGGGACCCACGTTACCCTGCAGGAAGAGCTTCGCAGTATGGCAATGGCTGACTTGGGCATCAATATTGAGTACGAAGCCAAGGGTAGTGCCGCAGTACTGCAAAAGGCATCGCTGTTTCCCCAATCGTTTGATCTTTACGAACAGTGGTCAAACAGTATCAATATTCTTTGGCAGTCCGGCTCCATTCAGGCTATTGATAAGTCCCGTATAGTCCATTGGAATGAAGTAAATCCTCTGACCAAAACAGGAAAATTAACCGTTGACGCAAAAATAGGTGCTGGAGATGCACCTTACAAAATTATCAACGTGCAGGCCGATGGCCGTTTAGGCGCTGATCCTGGTAGCCATATTAGTTTTCTCCCTTACGTACACAACGTCGATTCATTTGGTTACAACACCGATGCCATTTCACCCGGTATTCCTTATGAAACAGAAAGTTGGGGCTGGCTGCTGGATGACAAATACAGGGGTAAGGTGGCCGTCGTAAATGCGCCCACTATTGGTATTTTTGATATGGCGCTGGCAGCTCAATCTTTAGGTTTGATGAGCTTTAAGGATATTGGCTCCATGACCCGCGATGAGATTGATCAGCTATTCGCAATATTAGAACGGAAAAAGCAGCGAGGTCATTTCAGTGGTTTTTGGAACTCTGTTCCGGAATCTGTGGCTTTTATGAAAAGCGGAAGAGTGGTCATCGAAAGCATGTTTTCACCGGCTGTTGCGGCGCTTAACGGTTTGAATGTTCCTGTTGTCTACGCGGCACCTAGGGAAGGGTACCGGGGTTGGCACGGCGTAATGTGCCTATCTTCAGCTATAAGCGGACGCACAAAAGATGCCGCGTACGATTATATGAACTGGTGGTTATCCGGTTGGCCTGGGGCTTTTATTGCTCGTCAGGGATACTATATTTCCAATCCTGAACGATCGTGACCTCTGCTTTCAGCGGAGGAGTGGGACTATTGGTACATGGGGAAAAATGCAGAAAAAAATCTAAAGGGTACCGATGGTAATGTTTCTGTGCGTTCTGGCCAAGCGAGGACAGGAGGATCCTACTTAAAGCGGTTTAGTAACGTTGCTGTTTGGAACACGGTAATGCCCACTTATGATTACAGTCTTCAAAAATGGTATGAATTTATTAGCATGTAAGCGCCCATTGGTAACACTGATCTCATGGTAAAGTTCAGCTTTCACTCGATAAAAACTCAAATACTGGTGGCCTTTAGCCTATTGGTTTTGCCACTCGTTGGGTTTACCTATTTCTTTTCTCTGTCACATCAACTGTTCGACAATGCTCTCGATGAGATCATAAAGGCAGAGGCTATTTCCGATTTGCTCAGCGAAGTAGAGCGTGACGTTGTTGATCTGCAGCGGAATGTATTTATTTTCAAAGAAACGGCAAGTAAAAATGCTGTCAATAAAGTCAATGGATTTTATGCCGCCGTAGACGGAAGGTTAAAGAATCTGAAAACGATTTCAACGGCTGAGAACTTATCGGAAACGATTGTTAGAATGCAGGGTCACCTGTCTGAGTTTAAACAGAATTTTGATGTTGTTGTGGGTTTGCGCAACCAGAGGTCAGAGTTGATAAATAAGCATCTTGAATCACAGATTTTTTTTGAAATTGAAAATTATGTTCTCAGTAATCGCAACGCCAACAGCTTGTTGAAGGTGAAAAATGACCTTCTTTTTGCCCATACAGCTTCGCTTTCCTACTTGGAATCTTACGATCATGCTTATATAGATATCTATAAAAAACGTATTATATTGACTCAGAATGGGCTGGATAAGTTGGTGAATAATCATGAGTTCGTGGGTGGGTTTTCCAGCGACTTAAATCTATACGAGAAGAACTTTTTAAGGTTGGTCTCGATTTCGAGGCACTATGTGTACCTTATCAATGTTGTAATGACAGGGTCAGCCAATGAAATACTGTTTCATGCGAAAACGCTGGACGATGCCTTTTTGACCGATTCGAACCTTAGACGTTCTGAAACAAGTAAAAGTATGGCCCGGCAAAATGCGTGGAGTAATTTTTTGTCTGCGCTCGGGATACTGATGGCTGGCTTAGTCTCCGTATTATTTTATTGGCGAATTACTACGCCAATAGAGCGTATAACGAAAGTGTTTTTTGAACTTTCGGAAGGTAACAAGGTTGGTCTTATTCCTGAGCGTCATAGACGAGACGAAATTGGTATGTTGGCGTCGTCTGCTGATGTATTTAAATCCAAAAACGAACAAACTAACCGCCTGCTGGTGGAAACTGAGCGAATGGTTCGCGAGCAAAAAATGCTAAACGAAGAGTTGAGTATTCAAAAAATTAGGGCAGAGAAAGCGCTATCGATAAAAACGGAATTTTTAGCGAATATGTCCCATGAGTTACGTACACCTCTGAATTCAATTATCGGTTTTACTGTCCGGTTAATAAAGCATAGTGATGGATCGGCACCACGGCATATTCAGGCTCTCCACGCTATAGAGCGAAATGGTCGCCATTTGTTGGCGATGATTAACGATGTCTTGGATTTGAGTAAGATAGAGGCGAACAAGTTGGAGTTAAAAGTTTCCGCGGTTAATTTAAGTGATTTGTGTGGGGAGTGTGTGGGGCAGATAAGTACTGCTGCGGAGGAAAAGGGTCTTGAAATAGGATTTGATCCAGTAGCTAATGCGTATGTGAAAACAGATCCTGTGAGAATGCAACAAATTTTACTAAATCTGCTATCCAATGCAATAAAGTATACCGATTCTGGTAGTGTAAAAGTGGAGCTGGAACCCGGCTATGGCGACTTGAATTTTGCCATAAAAGTGTCTGATACGGGAAGAGGGATTACGACGGAAGACCAGGAGAAATTGTTTAGGCGTTTTGAGCAGTTTGAGGATAGTACGCGGTTTGAGGTTGGTCAGGGTACGGGGCTAGGTTTGTCGATTGTTGCTAGCCTCTCGCGCCTATTGGGGGCTGCGGTCACCGTCCGAAGTGAATATGGAAAGGGAAGCTGTTTTACCATACGAGTACCCGCTAGATTTTCTAATGTAGACCAGTTGGAATACTCTGGAATTCAACTGGATTAACGTTCAACCCGACAAGTCCTTTGCGGTCACCTAAGGCAAAAGCCATATTTGATTTGTGTCTAGATAATGCCTATAAATTGGTGCTAGCCTCATTCTTCTACTTTTACACATCACGCCTCTATTCATAATAATCATAATTCAATTTAAGGGTGATATATGTTTACCCGAGCAAACCTCTTTAAAATTGGTGCTGCTACGGCAGCGATTAGCTTTTTTATTACATTGAGTTGGGCGGTTGTCGATACGGGCATTAACGCTACAGGAGACTACGAATTCTGTACCGGTTGTCACTCCCACAAAGCTGCTGGCACCTCTTATCGTGAAGATTTACACGGTGGCAACAATAGAGTTGGTTGGCGTGCCACCTGTAGCGATTGCCATATATCCCATGACAATTCCTTCAGCTACCTTTGGGTAAAAGGTGTCCATGGAATTGTCGATCCCGCCATCGGTTTAGTTAAAGACCCATACGATATTGATTGGCATGCTAAACGAGAAAATCGAGGAACTTATGTGTATGACTCTGGCTGCTTGAATTGTCATAAATATTTAGAGCAAAGCTCTAATGAAAACCGGAGCTCATTTCTTCCTCATCGTAAGTACTTTGCCGAACAAGAAGAACTCACCTGTGTCAGTTGTCACGCGCATGTCGGGCACTCAAATCTTGGGGCTCACCTGCAAGAGCAGGGGTGGCTCAAAAAAGATAGGTTGTAACTCAGGCAGCGACTAGCGCTGTGGGGAGTTAAAAGCTTAAAAATGCAGCCGGATAAAGCAACATAAGGGTTGACCCCTAAATCATTATTGTTGGCGCAAGTATCATTGATAGGAGCTGAAATATAACGCTGCGGGCTCAGGCCCGCAGCGTTTAAATGGCAAAGTGATGTAACGTCAAACCTTCCGAATCTGCTTTAATAAACCAAGCATTTTCACCCCAATCGCCCAAAACCAAACGCTGTGCTTTGTTGCCGTTCACGTCAATGTCGTGAACGGCGGGTCGATGGGTGTGTCCGTGGATAAGTGTAATGACATCGTGGCGTAACAGAGCTGCTGTAACTTCTTCAGCATTTACGTCCATAATATCTTCTGCTTTCATAGCGTTCATCGATTGGCTTTGTGCTCTGAGCTGCTGTGCCATAAGTCTTCGCTGTTCAAGAGGAAGTTGTAATATCTGTTGTTGCCACGCAGGGTTTCGCACCTGAGCACGAAATTGCATGTAAGCCTCGTCGTCGATACAAAGACTGTCACCATGCATTAACAGGGCGGATCGATCCGCCAGCTGAATAACGTGTTCCTCTGGCAATAGTTGTGCGCCTGTAGCCTGGGCGAATTGCGCACCAACAAGGAAGTCACGATTACCATGCTGAAAATACAATGATAGGCCAGCTTGGGTGTAGCTCAGTAGTTTTTGCTGCACGTTAAGCGCGAGCGGATTATCGTCGTCATCACCGACCCAGGCATCAAAAAAGTCTCCAAGAATATACAGCTTGTTGGACGGCGCCTCGGGTATTACCGTTTGCTCGACAAAACGAAAGAAAGCCTCCGCGACAGGCGCGCGGGAAGCTTCTAGGTGTAGGTCTGAGATAAAGTAATCTGTCATAGGGGCTATTCTTCGATAACTTTGGCCGATTCGAGAATAACAGGCTCTACAGGAACATCCTGGTGGCCGTGGGCCGACCCGGTTGCAACAGCTTTGATTTTGTCCACCGCTTCCATACCAGCGACAATTTTACCGAATACGCAATAGCCCCAGCCTTGCATATCTTTGCTTTTATGGTTGAGGAAGTCGTTATCCTTAATGTTGATAAAGAACTGCGAGCTGGCACTATGTGGATCCGAGGTGCGCGCCATAGCAATGGTGCCGTTGTCGTTTTTCAAGCCGTTATCTGCTTCATTTTCGATCTGTGCACGGGTGTCTTTCTGGCTCATATCGGGTGTAAACCCACCACCTTGTACCATAAAACCGTTAATCACTCGGTGGAAAATGGTGCCGTCGTAGAAGCCGTCTTCCACATATTGCTGGAAGTTGGCAGCGCTTTTGGGGGCATTATCGAAATCTAGCTCCAAATCAATATCGCCGTAATTTGTGTGTAATCTAATCATTTGTATGTCCTTAGGTCGTGCGGGGCATGAAGAAAATTGAAAAGCTGCAAAATGAGCCTGCTCAGGGGGCTTGAAGGCGGCTATAATACGCGCTTTTGCCGTGTTGAAAAATAGCCATCCGGCTGTTTGTTTTCTAACTGTAGAAGAGTTGCCCATCTATGAGCCTTGACGAAAAACCCCTGAATTTTCTGGAACAGATCATTAAGAAAGATTTGGCGGACGGGGTGCACCAGAAAGTGATCACCCGTTTCCCTCCAGAACCTAATGGTTATTTACATATTGGTCACGCAAAATCCATATGCTTAAATTTTGGCCTGGCAGAGACCTTTGGTGGTGAATGCAACCTGCGTTTCGACGACACCAATCCCGAAAAAGAAGAGATGGAATACGTTGAAGCCATCAAGGAGGATGTGCGTTGGCTGGGTTTCCAGTGGGCGGGTGATGTTCGCTACGCTTCAAGTTATTTCGATACCCTCTATGGCTGGGCTCAGCATCTAATCAAAGAGGGCAAGGCTTATGTGTGCGATTTGACCCCGGATGAAGCGAGAAAGCACCGGGGAACCCTCACCGAGGCTGGGAAAAATTCTCCATTCCGTGAACGTAGTGCTGAAGAAAGCCTGGACTTACTGGAACGCATGAAGAACGGTGAGTTCGATGAGGGTACCAAAGCGTTGCGCGCAAAGATTGATATGAGTCACGGCAATATGAATATGCGCGACCCCATCCTCTATCGAATTCGCAAACAAACGCACCATCAGACCGGCGACAAGTGGTGCATTTACCCCATGTACGATTTCGCCCACGGCCAGGAAGATGCCATCGAAGGCGTTACGCACTCTATTTGCACGCTGGAATTTGCAGATCACCGCCCGCTATATGAATGGTTTATCGAAAACCTGCCGCTACCAGCAAAACCACGGCAGTATGAATTCGGTCGTTTGAATTTGAGCTATACGGTGATGTCCAAGCGCATTTTAAAGCGTCTAGTAGATGAAAATCATGTGAACGGCTGGGATGATCCCCGTATGCCTACGATAGCGGGTTACCGGCGCCGCGGTTACACGGCAACATCCCTTCGCAAGTTTTGCGATATGATCGGTGTAACCAAATCCGATGGTGTTGTGGATGTGGCCATGCTGGAGCACGCAATTCGTGATGATCTGGATAAAAATGCTCCGCGAGCGATGTGCGTATTGCGGCCTTTAAAAGTGGTGTTAACCAACTATGAAGCAGGCAAAACTGAAACTCTGACGGCCCCAGGCCATCCCAACAGAGATGATTTACC
Source organism: Teredinibacter haidensis (assembly GCF_014211975.1). Classification (NCBI taxonomy): domain Bacteria; kingdom Pseudomonadati; phylum Pseudomonadota; class Gammaproteobacteria; order Cellvibrionales; family Cellvibrionaceae; genus Teredinibacter; species Teredinibacter haidensis. Next base: position 1,575,826 of record NZ_CP060084.1, on the reverse strand, counting down.
TTCACGTGCATTACCTTTCGGGCATGAGGTTTACATTGACGTTGAAGATTTTCGCGAAGAAAGCAATAAAAAATACAAGCGTTTGGTTATTGGCAAACGTGTCCGTTTACGCAACGCTTATGTTATTGAAGCTGATAAAGCAATTAAAAATGATGCTGGCGATATTATCGAAGTGCATGCGCGGATTATTGAAAATACCCTTGGCCAGAATCCGGAAGATGGCATTAAACCTAAAGGCGTGATCCAGTGGGTTGCTGTACACGACCATACAGAATTTACCGTAAACCTTTACGACCGCTTATTTACCGACGCTGCTCCAGGCGCTGGCAACAAAGATTTTCTTGATAGTTTGAATCCAGACAGCCTAACCGTTTTGGATAATTGTAAAGGCGAGAAAGGCTTGTTAGATGCACGGGTTGGCAAAGGTTACCAGTTTGAGAGGGAGGGATACTTCTGTCGTGATTCAAAATCGGAATCTCTTGTTTTTAACCGCACTATCAGTTTACGTGATAGCTGGGCAAAAATTGCTGACAAATAAATAACGAAGATAAGATCGAATAAAAAATGAGCTTAAGAATTTATAACACTGCCAAGCGAGCTAAAGAAGTATTTGAGCCTATTGTCGCTAACCAGGTGAAAATGTATGTGTGTGGGCCCACTGTTTACAACCTAGTCCACATTGGGAATGCACGGCCGGTTGTGGTTTTTGATACGCTTTTTCGGGTTTTGCGCTATTTGTACGATGATGTCATTTACGCGCGAAACATTACCGACATTGACGACAAAATAATGAAAGCAGCCGCAGAAAATGGTGAGCCTATTAGCCAGTTGGCGAGCCGATATGCGGCAGAATATGATTGTGATATGGCGCAACTCAATGCCTTGCCCCCCACAATCGTTCCCTATGCAACTGAACATCTCGATCAAATGAAAGCCTTAATTCAGGCGCTGGTCGACAAAGGTCACGCCTATGCCGCCGAGGGGCATGTGTTATTTGATGTTCGATCCATGAGTGATTACGGAAAACTCTCTAACCGCTCCCTGGATGATATGTTGGATGGTGCGCGTGTAGAAGTCGCCCCGTATAAAAAATACGGTGGTGATTTTGTGTTGTGGAAGCCAAGCGTCGACAGCGAGCCTGGTTGGGAAAGTCCCTGGGGGAGAGGGCGGCCAGGCTGGCACCTGGAGTGTTCAGCTATGATTGAGAAGCATCTTGGGAACACCATTGATATTCATGGCGGTGGTCGTGATCTTATATTTCCCCACCATGAAAATGAACTTGCCCAAAGCCAGTGCGCTCACGATGGAGAGCAGTATGTAAAGTACTGGATGCACAATGGCTATATCAATATCGACGGTGAGAAAATGTCTAAATCTTTGGGCAATTTCCGCACCGTTAGGGAGTTATTGGAGAGGTATAGCGGTGAGGTTATTCGTTTCGCACTACTCTCTGCCCAGTATCGCTCGGAGTTGGATTTTTCTTTTGAGTTGTTGGAACAATCAAAATCCAGCTTGGATTCGCTGTACGGAGCTCTGCTGAAAGTCGATAGCGAAACTCAGCTCGATCAATCCACGCTCGAACAAAATCCGGGTTTTGCGGCATTGATGGATGATTTGAATACACCATTAGCGATTAGCGAGCTACACCAACTGGCCAAGAAAATTAACAAGGCCGAGGGTAACTCACGGGATGCCCAAGACGCGAAAGGTATGATGTTGGCCCTGGCAGATCTTATGGGAGTTTTGCAGGAAGATGCAGACACGTGGTTTCGTGGAAATGCCGATGAAGATACCGACTGGATTGAAAAGGCTATTACTGATCGGCAGCAGGCTAAGATCGATAAGCAATATGCTCGTGCCGACGAAATTCGTGAGGAGGTGAAAGCAAAAGGCATTTTATTGGAAGATTCACACGAAGGAACAACGTGGCGGAAAGTCTAGGTGACAATATGAGCAAAAAGCTACTATATGGTTTCGTGGTTACAACTTTCCTGCTATGCGGTTGTGCTGAAAAAAAAATGACCGAGGAGTGGTGCGAAGAGATGATGATTAAGCCGAACAAAGAGTGGACGGAAAAAGACGCCCAGCTGTTTGCCCGTGACTGTTTGACCGAATAACAGAGATGTGAGTTTTTTACCTGTATGCATGCTTCTACACTAAATGCGCGTTTTCAGCGAATAAAATCCAACCGTTTATTCGAAACTTTTATTATTGGGATTATTGTGTTTTCTGCGCTGATCGTTGGCGCGAAAACGTACGATGTGCCTCCCACTGCTGAAAAAGTTGTAATACTACTTGATTGGCTTGTTACGCTTATATTTATTGTTGAGCTCACCATACGCTTTTTTGCGGAAGAAAATAAATCTCGCTTTTTTTACAGCGGTTGGAATATTTTCGATACGATAATTGTACTTGTCAGCGTTATTCCAATCGAAAATTCAGATATGGCCATTATTGGTCGTCTTATTCGTATCTTTCGTGTGCTTCGTATGGTGTCTGTTGTGCCTGAGTTGCGCATGCTGATCACCAGTCTGCTAAAAGCCTTACCTCAACTTGCGTATGTGATGCTGTTAATGTTTATTATTTACTATATATACGCAGCCATTGGCAGTACATTTTTTGAAGAGATTAATTCAACGTTATGGGGCGATGTTTCCATTAGCATGCTTACGCTCTTTCGTGTAATGACATTTGAGGATTGGACTGATGTTATGTACGAGACAATGGAGGTTTATTCGTTAAGCTGGATCTATTTTTTATCATTTATATTTTTTACCGCGTTTGCCTTTCTGAATATGGTAATTGGTATTGTTGTTAATGTGATGGAAAAAGAGCATCAGTCTATCGTTGAGGAAGGCCTTAACCGGGACAACGAAGAATTGATAAGTATTCGACATGAGCTGGCAGAGCTAAAAGTACTTTTGAAGGAAAAGCTTTAATGGTTGCTAAGGGCGAGCTGCCGTCGCAAGAGGTGTTGGATAGAGCGTTAGACGTTGTCATAACCCAAGTACAGGAAAAAGAGCGAGAAGCGTTGAATGGCGGTTCACGACAATGCAGTATTAGTGAATATGAGTGTGTTCAGCTTATAAAAAAGGCGAGCCTCTATGCTTGGTCCAGCGATCCCGTTCTCGCTCTATTTCAACAGCATTTTATCTTTCGCCATAGCGCCTACTGTTATCGAGCAGCTTGTGCCGAAGCCCCCCTTGTTGCGATTACGCCCAATGGTTTGACCGTTTATCAATACATCTCTGAGGGGCGTTCCTGCGATAGCGTGTCCACTGATCTGGATAGCTCGTCGGCCCTGGCCGATTATTATCTTAACCTGCAGAATTTTATCGACGCGACGCCAGACACTGTGGCGAGCCAGCTTGCTCAATTCTGGAAAAAATATGGTGCCCGCGACGGCTTCGAAGAAGCTCTTTTACTGCTGGGTTTAGATAATACGGCTAGTAAGAAAGATATTCAGGCACGCTACAGAGTCTTGGCGCAAACCCATCACCCCGATAGGGGGGGTAAGGCAGATATCTTTATCGACATAAAATCCGCCTACCAGCTTTTAAAGCAGTACATGGATTAGTTGTAAATAATGATATTGATGTCACGGGTCAGCAGCTTGTCGAAAAACTAAGTGAGGCCGTCAGTGCTAGGCAAATATGGGCGGCAAAGCGGAGTTTATAGCGAATAAATGAGCATCTTGAGCCCAGTTCTAATACCGTGCCGGCACCGTTGATCGTTGTTCAACAACGTGCTCGCTCGACGCGCGAAAACTCAACATAAGCAACCCCCTGTCTCCATCCTGGTCTATGCTCTGTATAGGCGTAGAAATGGCCACTTTCAACGGTAGATAAAACTCCGAAAATAGACCTACTGAAAAAACCGACGAAAAATGCGTAGCCAAACCCCCAGTGATCTAAAGAAAACTTCTAGTCCACGCAAAACCTTTGGTTTGCGCCTGTCCGGCCAGCTAATCATTGGGTTGGTCGCGCTAATTTCGCTGATTCTGTGCGTCAGTTCTTCCGTTATATGGTTTAAAGGAAAGCCATTACTGGAAGGGTTAGGTCAGCGTTCACAGATACAGCTTGGTCAAAATATCACGCTGGCAATGGAGCAGGAGTTAAGTCAGATTGCTGGTATTGCTAAAAGCCTTGCTGTTGCAGGTGTGTCGCTGCCCAAGGATGAATCGATCTTCCATGCCAGTCTTCCGGCCATACTAAACCAGGTAGGTGAAAACTCCATTATTGCAGGTGGAGGTGTTTGGCCTGAACCGAATGTTTTTAAACAAGGAGTGAACCGCAGAAGTTTTTTCTGGGCCCGAAATTCCGAAGGACAGCTAAAGTATTACAACAACTATAACGATCCTGATGGTATGGGATACCACAGTGAAGAATGGTACGTGCCTGCGCGATTGCTCAAGCCTGGCGAGGTTTATTGGTCTAAATCCTATACTGATCCATACTCTCTTCAGGCTATGGTTACCTGTACTGCACCGATGTTTGAAAAGGGCGTGTTTGTAGGTGTCGCAACGATCGATCTCAAGCTTGATCGGGTATCGCAAATTTTGGATCAGCTGGCAGATGGCGTGGATGCCTATGCATTTGTTGTCGATAGGAATAATAAATTTATAGCTTACCCCTATCCCGATAGAGTGATAACAAAAAGGATGGTGGGTGATAGAGTTACGTCAGATTTTATCTACGCGAATGATTTGGCCGACATTCAACCAAGCTTCTCTGTATACGCGGAAAAATTGGAAAATATTGAACGGCAGCTGATGCACAAATTGACTGAAGATGTAGCGGATTATAGCTTTAATGTCAACATGATTGAGCAGAGCAGCTATCAAATCAATCATAGAGAGGCGAGCAGGATTACCGCTCACTTACTAACATTTAACCCCTCCGAAATGCGATATCCCGAAGAGGTAGGGCGCCTTGATGTTAAGCGGGATAGCATTCTCGCTGAAAGGGCTTCTGTAATTGTTTATCAAATGCCCGCGACAAACTGGAAGGTCATTACCGTATTTAGAACGTCAGCCTATTCAGCGCTAGCGGATACCATTAGCAAAGAATTGATATTCTATATTGCGATAGCTACTTTGTTTTTTGGTGTTCTTGCCTATTTCGGCCTGAGGTTAAACGTGTTAACTCCAATACACTCGATGGTTGATCAATTGACGGCTGCCGCAGAAAGCCAAAATCAGTCTGCACTTTCACTCAACTATAAAAGAAATGATGAGTTGGGGCTTTTGGCCTACTGGTTTAATTTGCGCTCCAAACAGCTAGAAGCAGCTCGTGATGAGGCGCAAAGAGCTAGTCAGGCAAAAACCGAGTTTCTGGCAAAAATGTCTCACGAGTTGAGAACACCACTTAATTCCATTATTGGTTTTAGCCACAGATTGCTCAAAAAAATTGATAGAGGAGGGAACGAATTTTTATTGGAAGCGTTGAGCAGAATTAATAGCAATGGAAATTATTTGCTTGAGTTGGTCGATGATATTCTTGATATTGCTTCAATAGAGGTCGGTGCAGCACGCCTGCATATTAGTCGGTGTACGCTTGAAGATATTTTCAAAGAGGTTGGCTCTGAAGTTCGTTTGTTTACGGATGAAAAAAGAATTGATTTTTACATTCATCCATACCCCAAAAGTTTGGTTCTTCATTGTGATAAGAATAAAATAATACAAGTGTTGACGAATTTTATCTCGAATTCCGTCAAATTGACGTCTCATGGCTCCGTTAGCTTACGAGTAATAGAGGATGAGCGCAGCCCAGATTGTGTAAAGTTCGAAATTTCTGATAACGGAATAGGTATTTCCGAATATGATCAAAAAAAATTATTTGAAAAAATCAGGCCGTTTGATGATCCTCTCGGCGCAGCGCGAGGAACAGGTCTGGGTCTGTATTTGACCCATAAATTTATCAAGATGCATGGCGGCGAAGTGTCAGTTTCTAGTGAGTTGGGTAAAGGGTCTGTTTTTACGTTTTTCATTCTGAAGGACTGTAAGCCACTAGACGATTGATTTTATTCAAGCAGCCGTTCAGGTAATGCGCTCCAAATAGATTTAAATGGTTAAAACTGTGGTACAGGTTGTACAGCGTTTTTCTTTTGCTGTAATGTTTGTTGAGGGGGTATGTTTCGTTGTACCCCCGGTAAAAATCGCTATTAAAACCGCCGAATAACTCTGTCATGGCAATGTCTGTTTCCCTGTCGCCGTAGTAGCAGGCAGGGTCGAATATTACCGGCCTCCCTTCGGTATCAAAGCCAGAATTGCCATGCCAAAGATCGCCATGTAAAAGGCAGGGTGGCGGGTTGTGGTTTTGCAGGAGACGTTCAATCGACTGATATAGCGGTTTCTCTTTATTAATTAGAGCATCCCTGAAACCATTTTGATATGCCAGCTTAAGCTGAGGCTCCAATCTACAGTTTAGCCAAAACCCAAGCCAGTCGCCGTGATGTGTGTTTTTCTGTGGTGTACTGCCAATATAATTTTTGTAATCTAGACCATAGTCAGCCCTAGTCGTACTTTGTTGGTGAAGCTCGGCAATGGCGTTACCAAGTTTATATTGGTTTCCACTTGCGTTAATTGGAATGCATTCAAGCAATAGATATTGTCGGTCTTTAAGTTCACCGAGGGCAATTGGCTTTGGGCACCTAATACGTTCGATAGATGCCAGAAGTGAAAGTCCGTCAAATTCCGAAGAAAAGAAATTTCGCTTAACGTTACTGCTGATTTTTAAAAAATAGCTTTGTTGGCTTGAAATAACGCTATAGCTCTGATTGATGTCGCCTCCGGGTGTGGAAATAAACTTGAGACCCTGCTTCGCGGCAATATGGTGGGATTCAATCAATTGTAGACCTATGGCGTTGAGCGTTGCCTCGTCGAGGCTCATTTTCTACTTCTGGCCTCACTTTTTGTCGGTATAATGCTGTCTCAATCTTATGACTGAAGGGTAACAGATGATAGGTAAAGTGTTAGCAGGGCTGATCGGGCTCATGACTCTAGGGCCCTGGGGCGCTATTATTGGTGTTTTCGTTGGCCATATTTTCGATCGTGGACGCCTGAAGCTGCAGAGTCAGTATAATCCTCAACGAAGAGCCGAAATCGAGCATGCTTTTTTTCAGGCGGTATTTCCATTGTTGGGTTATATAGCTAAGGCTGATGGTCGGGTCTCCGAAGACGAAATTGCGGGTACAGAACAGTTAATGACTAAAATGAACCTGTCAGCTGATACGCGCAATAAAGCCATACAATTATTTAAGCAGGGTACCCATAACGATTTTTCCGTCGATGACACTATAGATGAGTTTAATCGACAGTGCAGTAATGCTGGCGATTTAAAGCAGATCCTTCTTGTATACCTTATTACCCTGGCTTTTGCCGACGGCCATTTCCACGAGGCTGAGGAGCGCATACTGGCTCAGGTTGCCAGTGATTTGGGTTACTCCCGCTTCGCGTTTAACCATTTAGTCGGAATGGTCAAAGCCCAACGTTACTTTTATCAGGGAGGTCAGGGGAGAGGGCAACAGTCCTACTCTGAAGTTGGGAGCAGTAGGCCTGATGATATTGCACGAGCGTATGAAGCGTTAGGCGTAAGGGCAGAATCCTCGGATACTGAAATAAAACGCGCTTACCGCAAGCTCATGAGCGAGTATCATCCAGACAAACTGACTGGGCGAGGCGTTCCTGAAGATATGGTTAAAGTAGCTACAGAGAGAACCCAGGAAATTCAAACTGCCTACGATCTAATTAAGACGTCGCGTAAAACCTGATGTCAAAATATCGCTTTCGATATTGGATGCATTTCATTTTGACATTCGCTGTGATTTTCGGTGCTTCCAATTTACATGCTTGGAATGTAAAGGGGCATTCCGTGATTGCGCTTAAAGTATATGAATCGTTACCTAAAAATACTGCAGAACTCTATCAGAAGCGAGCAGCTCTTTTATATAAGCATTACGGCACAAAAGGCCACCTTCGAAACGGCGGGGATCAATGTGTTAGGCATCATGAGATTTGTTTTCTGGGTTACTGGTTCGATACTGTCAAAGGCGAACCTCTAAATAAACTTTTCCAATCATCTGGTGGCAGAATACCGGCCGCTTTTGAACAATATGAAAATCAAATAACGGCCAACTGGCATTATCACAATGTTTTTTATCATCAGGAATCTGCAGAATTTTTCCCGAATTGTGCGAGACAAAACGATGGAATGTTACTGAAAATACTCCCAGTTTTGGAGGATGCTATGCGCGACTCCAAAACACCTTCAGAGCAGGCGCTTTTATTAAGTTTTGCTGTTCATTTACTGTCGGATTTACATCAACCACTCCATACTATTACTAGCGTTGACGATAGCTGTAATCATGATAGGGGTGGTAATAATCAATGTATGGACAAGGGTAAATCGAAATGCAAGCAATCTCTACACAATTATTGGGATGCTGGGGCTGGGCTATTTGTTCAGAGTGGCGCTGAAACTCTGCCAAAGACTACTCAGATTACCGGAATAAAAGAGTTTCCGTATGGTCGTTGGCTCGCAGAGAACAGTGGATACGCAAGTAGCATTTATCATTACTTTAATGAATTGTCAGGGGCTGACTACCAAATTTATGCGCAAAAAACCAGTTTCCAGAGGAGTCAATTGGCAGTAGAGCGTATCAGTGAGTGGGCCAGCTATTTTCTAACGTTAGAACATAAGGATTGAGGTGTGCGAAAAACGGTTGTGGTGACGGGGTGCTCTTCTGGTATTGGCCGCTATGCGGCGAAACGCTTGGTTACTCTTGGCTACAAAGTAATTGCAACGGTTCGCAACAAAGCTGATGTTCAACCGCTACAGCTTGAGGGGGTTGATCATGTTGTTTTGTTGGATCTGGCTGAATCGGAATCGATTCAATTTGCGGTAAAGAAAATTTTAACAATTGCGGATGGTCAGGTTTACGCGTTATTTAATAACGCGGCCTATGGCCAGCCTGGAGCGGTAGAAGATTTAACAAGAGATTCATTGCGAAAGCAGTTTGAAGTGAATTTGTTTGGAACACATGAGTTAACGATAAGACTTCTACCTTCGATGTTGAAAATGGAGGACGCGCGAATAATCCAGAACAGTTCTGTTTTGGGGTTCGTTGCCATGCCTTTTCGTGGAGCCTATAACGCCAGTAAGTTTGCACTGGAGGGATTAACCGATACGTTACGATTAGAATTGAAGAGCAGCCCGGTAAAAATTTCTATAATAGAGCCTGGACCAATTCTTTCCCGTTTTCGGCAGAACGCGTTAAAAGCGCTTGAGGATAATGTCGATATCCAAGCAAGCCGACATGCAGAAAAATACGAGGCAGCGCAGGCGAGATTGCGCAGGGACGGGGCGGCAGTACCGTTTACCCTGGGGCCGGATGCAGTATTTTCAAAATTGATACATGCTCTTGAGTCTAAAAACCCAAAAAAACGCTATAGAGTTACCTTACCAACGTACCTTATGGCTGTTTTAAGAGTGGTAATGCCAACAGGCTTAATGGATAAAATATTAATCGCTGGTGGACAATAACATAACGCACTGCAGTCGTTAGCAAGCCGTTGAGCACTGTTGTTTTTATCAGTAAAACGCAATTGCCGCGCACAAAAATATATGCAGCAGTATGCTGTGGCTTATCGCACCGCCGGGGTAGTAATAAGGGCTTGCCGATTACTTGTCTATTTAAAAACAGGTAGCAGCTGTATAGGTCAACTTGTACTTTAAGCAGGTTCGACGCTTTCTGCTTGCGGTCCTTTCTGGCCCTGTCCTTCAATAAAGGTAACGGTTTGACCTTCTTTTAATGTTTTAAAGCCGGCGCCCGTAATATTACTGAAGTGTACGAAAAGATCGGCTCCTCCTTCGCGGGAGATAAAACCATAACCTTTACTCTCGTTGAACCACTTAACGGTTCCATTTAGTTTGTCTGACATTGTCTTTGCTTTAACCTTTCTCTGTGCTACAAATTAACCACAGGCTCGAACCTAAAAAGCCTCAACAAACTTGCGGGTGATGCTTATAAAGGAGATGTCTGTTTAGCTGGTGTGTCTGAAAATAGCGCGCGGATGTAGTATCAATATTGGTTAACATTAGAGCGAATACGCCGCTTCCTTATGATGTAGGTTACAGCAAAGACAATCCAAATTACCGAATTGAATAAACCCAAAACCGGGCGCTTCTCTCACTTCTCAAGTTGATTCTAGGCCCGTTTTATGACGAAAACAATACAAAAATATTAGCAGTTTAAGACGCTCGTGATTGATGGCGGCTACCACTACACATAGATATCGTCGTCGCGCAGCTAAAGGGTAAAAACGCCTGATATTTCAGTAGTACAATCAATTTGCTGAATAGGGCACTTTGGGGAGGTACGGGTACATTTCCGCTATAGCCGAATTAAAAATTTTGTGTACATCGGGTTTTAATCCTACTTCCATCCGGCGCGATAGCATGGTTATGGGGAAAATACAGTGAGTGGAATCATTCACACATACGGCTTGTGTGGCTCCAATATCATCCTCGAATACGACCCATTGAAAGCTTTCTTGCTCTGTTACAAGAACATCCCCTAGGACAACGCCCAAGGCTTGAAGTAGCAAGGTATCCTTGGTTTCTATGACCTGTTCATTGACGAGCCGTTGTAGCAGTAAAATGTCACGACTATCGCCTTGTAGTTGTTTTCCGAAATGCGTGGCGGTTAACGCATTGATAGATTTTCGCTGCTTATCCATAAAATTCTGGTTTAACCAGTTGAGAGGCCGGAGTTTTGGGCCTGAATGGCTATTGGCGAGAACCTTGTCAGCTATGTCGCTGTCTACTGCGTAGCCGGGTAGGGATAGGAACAGAACGAGTAGAGGGATCAGGTGTTTCATTGAGCGATAGCTTCTATGTAGTGTTTGGCCGAAGATTATAACTAGCTGTATGCTAGTCGTCACTGAGAGAGATCATCGTTAATCGTTAGACTTTACAGATAGTAAGGAACAAAGAGCATGAACAAAGGGTTGGTACTCATTTGCTGTATCGCAGTTGCAGCGGCGGGATTCAGCTACTGGCAGCGCGGCGAGGGCCTGCGTGCCAGTGAAAATCTGCACAAGGAGCTGGTTAGAATGGAGGTGCATGCACAGGCTTTAGAGCAGCAAATCCTAGCTCTTGAGCTGGAAAATCAACAACTTAGGGATCAATCCCTGGAAGATATTATCGAGAATAAAAGCCAAGATATCAGCGAGAAGTGGGCCGATATGGTAGAACACTTCGCCGGGGAAATGGAAAAGCTTGGCGAACTGATTGAGGATGAGTGGAGTGGTAATATTGAACCTACAGCTCCGCCAGCATCGACGACCGAACCCATTTGAATAGCGTGTGATTCTATTGAACCATCAAGATACGAATGATTGTCCCGACGAGTTAACGATATTAAGTGAGCATGAGAGGTTTCTTGTTGCTTACAAGCCTGAGGGCTACAGTATTCATGCTACTGCCGCAAACTCTTCCCACCAGTGTAACTTCACCGCTGAGCTTCGAAAGCAGAGGGGTGATACTACATTGTTTCCGTGCCATCGTCTTGATACGGTTACCTCTGGTGTTGTGTTGGTAGCAAAGGGGGAGAAGGCCAATTCGGAGCTGTCACAGCTGTTCGAGAGAAGAAAAATTGAAAAATACTATATTGCCCTGACAGATAAAAAGCCCAAAAAGAAGCAAGGGTTGGTAAGCGGCGATATGAAGCCCGCAAGGCGGGGTGATTGGAAGCTAAGTAAGAGTAAAGAAAATCCCGCGGTTACCCAGTTTTTTAGTTATGGTCTTGGCAATGGAAGAAGGTTGTTCCTGTTAAAGCCTCATACCGGTAAAACCCACCAAATACGCGTTGCCATGAAGTCTCTGGGGGCGCCCATTCTTGGCGATGAGCGCTACCGCGGCGGGGACTCTGATCGTTGCTATCTCCATGCCTATGGTATTTCTTTTGTTTTGGGTGGTGAGCATTACGCGTTTTATTGCCCCCCAAAAACAGGGCAATTCTTCACTGAAGCTATCATTAATACAACGCTAGCGGAGCACCATCCCCTTGCGTTGCTGCCCTGGCCCAGGGTTCTCTGAGCGTGAAATTGGGGCAAAACTGCTTGCGGGTATTACTACTGTTAAGCTGCTCTTTCGGCGTTTTAACCGGCTGCCAGAAAGAGGAAGGTCAACTCGTTCCCCAGCACCCTCTAGCCAAGCGAAATTGCGGCATAACCTCGACCGCAAAAGCCTCGGGTCCAGACGTAGCCTGCTATTGGTTTAACACGGATAACCGCGCAGGATTCCAGCTCCCCGTGGCCGTTTTTTCGAAAACTCAATATCAAAGTGAAGAGGTCTTGGTTTATATACCCGGAGGGCCCGGTGATGGAATGCAAACGGAGTCCTCGAATCTTGGATACTGGCTGGACTGGTATAGCGAAAGTGGAATCACGGCAGACTTTATTGTTTATACACCGCGTGGTGTGCCGGGCAGTAAGCCTTACTGGTTTTGCGATGAATACGAGTTGGAGTCCATCAAGCTATTAGCCCTCAATTTAAGCTACCAAGAAGAATTAAAGCTTGGGCACAGTCTGTTGGATCAATGCCTAGGACAGTTTGATGATTGGCTAAAATCGAAACTAAAGGTTAAAGGCTCAGCCTTAGCGTTATTTGGAACGGTGCGGCAGGCCGACGATGTACTCTTACTATTGGAGGCTTTGGGTTATGAGCGGTGGCATCTTTGGGGGGTATCTTACGGTTCGCGCGTTGCCTTAGTCGCGTCAGAAGCCGCCGCAAAATCAGAACGTTATAAAAATAAAATACAGACGCAACTGCTCGACTCTCCCTACCCCTTGGATCGCGGGCGCCAGAGCGAGTGGGCGAGTTTGTTGGATAATGCGTTGGCTTTACACCAACAGCATTGGCAGCGATTAAATAGCGATCAGAGTGGGGCGTTTATCGATTATTGGTATAACGCCAATGCGTTGATAGAAAAGATCCAGCAGAGTGAAGCATTTGACCAGGTTAATATTGAAGAATCAAAGCTTTATACAGTTGTCGATAACTGGCACAGCAAAAACTTTGACTACCCTGAACTAAACTCAAACCCGGTCTTTGATTTTCAGGAAATTGGGTTTTACCTGAACAAACATCGTTTACAGGCGATTATGTTTTTTACTTTGTACGATGAAAATCTTCTGGAAAGGTTTTATGAGGCTTTACAGGCTTTTGTTGCAATAGATAGCGATAAAGAGTTACACGAACAACCTTATTCATCGCTGATAGAAACCTTTGTTAATATGAACTTTGACCCTGCATTTAGCAGTCTGGTGTTCTACGCGACTGAGTGTACCGATAATGAACGGGAATTGGATGAGGCTTATGAGCGTGCTGTCGAACAATTTCCTCAGTGGGGTGAGTACCTCGCTTTATTGCAACAATTCGATATTTGTAAGGGCGATAGGTTTACCGCTGGAACAAGTTTTCAGCCGAATTACGTTGCGGGCGTACCCACGATGATAGTGTCAGGCATCTACGATCCTGTAACGCCCTCGAGCTGGGCCTATACGTTAAGTCAGAATATGGAACGACAGGGAAATCCTGTTGTGCTCGTTAATGCGAGAGCCAGTCACAGCGTAATTCGGTCGGGAGCTTGTAGTATCGAGTTAGTCTCTAACTGGCTGGAGGAGAGTACCCGAAAGAGTATTTTATCGGGCCGTTATGATCTTCAATATCGTTTTTGCAATCACTAAAAGGCAAGATAGTTATGGGGCTGGTTTGGCGAAAAAAATTAAAAGCGCGTGATTATCAAGTGCGTAACGCAGGGGAAAGTATCAGGCTTTACACGAACGGGATTTTTCACAGCCAGTGGAACCCGAATGCGCCACTGTCTGGTAGCTTGTGGGACTTGCTGGTGATACCTGCGTTTTTAATGCCTGGAAACCAACATCATAAAGACTTAAATTGTGCAGTCCTGGGGGTTGGAGGCGGTACTATTATAAACCAGCTTAATCATTTCTTTCGACCTGAAACTATTGTTGGGATTGATGTCGACCCGATACATCTATCCATAGCTAAGCACCATTTTGGGGTTAACCAAGCCAACGTCCGGCTCGAAAAAATGTGCGCAAAGGCCTGGGTAGGTGAAGCAAGATGCAAGCAAATGCAGTTCGACTATATTGTCGATGATTTGTTTGTGGGAGACAATGTAAAAGGAGAGTCTTTCGAGCCGGTAAGAGCGATTGTTGCTGACGCCGAGTGGTTGGGCCACTTAGCCTCGTTGCTGAAGAGTAACGGTATGTTAGTAATGAATTACGAATCACTGTCATCGTTCAAGCAAAATGTAGCAACTAAAGACGCCAAAATTCGAAAATTGTTTAGCCGTGTATTTGCATTAACACGTCCGGGTTATCATAATGCCATCGCTGTTTATATGCGTTCTGAAGCGTGTCCACGGCCACTGAAAAGACAATTAATGTCTGCTCTACACGTTTCAGGGGCTTTATCGGGGAAATATTGTGATCGAATTCTGGACTTTAAAATACATGAAATTCGATAGCTTATATTGGGGGAAAGTGATGAAATTAGGGTCTTTTTTCTTAGTAATACTTTTAATGTGGAGTTCTGTAATGGCTGAAACAACTGATAACACTATTTGGATTGATGTGCGTACTGCAGAAGAGTATACAGCTGGCTTCTATAAGGATTCCATCAATATTCCCTATGACATAATTCATGAGAAAATTGCAGCCATTACAGAAGAAAAATCGGCTGATATTCGTGTCTATTGTAGAACCGGGAGGCGTTCTGGTGTAGCTAAAGATATTTTGAATAAAATGGGTTACAGCAATGTTGTTAATGAGGGTGGATACGAAGATCTTCGCAAACGCTAGCCTTTGCGATTTGACAGTTCCAGTACTTTAAATTTGCCATTATTGGTTAGCTGGTTGCACGTTTGAAAAACACGCCCTGCAATTTTTTCTAGCGGGATAAAGGCATTTACCACAAAAAATGCAGTCCCAGAGGGTTTAAGTAGGCGTAAAGCAGCCTGAACAAAGCTTCGCGTCAACTTTTCGTCTACGCCAAAACCTTGATGAAACGGTGGGTTACATAAAATAATATCGGCCTTTGTAACGATTCTATCACCGCAATTGGCCGCTATTACGTTGAAATTTTCAGCGCCGGCTTGTTTGAGGTTATAGTATGTTAGCGCTATTGCTGCTGCGTTGTTATCTGTCGCCGTGATATTCGCTATGCCGTACGCATGTAAAGCTAGAGAGAGATAGCCGTAGCCACACCCTAGGTCTATTGCTGTGCAATGTGGCAGTTTATCCCTATCCTGATTGAGCTGTGTCCAGCCGTAAAATTGCTCCGTTAGTAGCCGGCTTCCCTCGTCGATTTTTTCCCAGCCATAGATGCCAGGCTTACTGTACAAATCCATATCAAATACTTCACCAATTTTTCGTGTGCTGGCATAGTTTTTGTGATCGAGAAGCTCTGGAGTATTTTCGCCTGATCGGTATGAGTACAGTAGTTCGGAAAGGTAGCTGTTGCCATATTTCTTGCTGCTGCCCGACAACCCGAGATTTTTGTTGCACTTGTTCACATAGCCTTTAATCCCATCATTTTTTTGCCCCGCGAGTATTAATTGTCCCCCAGACACTAGCAATTGCACACTGTGGTTTAAAATCCAGTGGACAATAGGGCGTTCTTTGGATATTCGATAGAAAATAGTGTGGTACCGGGTGTTGGCTATTTCCGGTTCGGCAAAATCAAAATCCGAGTAGTGAACGGATGCATCTTTTCCTGTTAGCGCTTGTTTGGCGATTTCAGCTAAATCATACCGGTTAGTTATCAGCGTGAGAGATTCAAATGCACTGAGGGCCTGCACCGTCTCGAGCGGCATATTTTCGTCTGCAATCCACAATACCCGCGCCGGGGCCGCTGGGCGAACTTGCTGCATCAGGGAATAAATTTGCGCTGGGTCTGATTTCTTCAAAATTTGCTTAGCCTTGAAAATGTTGGATCTCGTCTAAGGTTAACTCTCGACAGCGGCCCAATTTCAAATTCTTATCCAGAAAAACATTGCCAATGGAAACCCTGTGTAATTGCGTGACGCGATTGCCACAGGCCGCGAACATGCGTTTAACTTGGTGGTATTTACCTTCCTGGATATCGAGGTATGCCTGATGGCTGTCTACAATACTCAAAATGGCTGGCTTGGTTTTTTTACTCTCATTTTTCAGAGATAGCCCTACGCTGAATAAATCGACAAGTTCAGCGCTTATAGGGGCTTCGGTTTCAACTAGGTAGCGCTTAAAACACTTTTTGCTAGGGGCGGTAACGCGGTGATTCCAATCTCCATCAGTTGTTACCAAAACAAGTCCGGTAGTGTCGATGTCCAATCGACCAACAATTTGAAGTTTCTCAAGTTTGTTATACCCTGTCTCTTTCAAAAAATGCTGCTGTATTAAATCAATAACCGTTGGATGCAGGTTATCGGTATTGGCACAAACATACCCCGCAGGTTTGTTAACCATTAAATAGCGTTCGGACAAGGGCTTGATCAAGTGTCCGTCAGCGATAATGTGGTCAATATCTACTCGTATTGCCTGAGCTGTTTTGCTGGCAGGGACGTTATTGATGCTCACCCTGCCAGCTTTAACCAGCTTTGCGATATCTGCTCTGCTGTACTGGGAGTTTGTCGCAATAAATTTATCCAGGCGCATAGTAACGCCGATTAACTCATGGATTTCTCGCCTGAGTCTACGGTTTGATAGATAAGCGTATTTATGGTCATTGGGCCGACGCCGCCGGGTACCGGCGTAATGGCGCTAGCGCGCTCCTGTAGCGGTGCCAGTTCGATATCGCCAACACCTCCAGGGTGATAGCCCGCGTCGACGACAACGGCGCCATCTTTGATCCATTCTGCTTTGATAAATTCAGGAATACCCACTGCGCCAACAACAATATCGGCCTGTTTAATATGGTCCTGCAGGTTCTGAGTTCTCGAATGGCATATAGTGACCGTGGCATTTGCGTTTAGCAGCATCAACGCCATGGGCTTACCCAAAATGGGGCTGCGCCCTACAACAACTGCATGACGGCCTTCTAGTGGTATCTCATAGGCCTCCAGCAAGCGCATAATACCTTTAGGCGTTGCGCAGCCATAGGCATCCTCTCCCATTGCCATGCGGCCAAACCCCAAGCAGGTAACGCCATCGACGTCCTTGTTTAGTTGTATGGCATCAAAGCACGCACGCTCATCAATTTGCTCCGGAACGGGATGCTGCAACAAGATTCCGTGAACATCTGGATTGGTATTAAGCTCTTCGATTTTGGCAAGCAGCTGCTCAGTCGTGGTGGAGGAGGGCAGTTCGACTTTTAGCGAGTCCATACCGACTCGGCTGCACGCATTTCCTTTCATTCGCACGTATGTAGCGGATGCCGGATCGTCGCCGACAAGAATGGTCGCTAGTATCGGCGCACTGCTGGTTGTTTGCTTGAGAGCCTTAACACGCTCAGCTAATTCGGATTCTGTTTTTTGTGCAAGTGCTTTGCCATCTAGGAGCAGTGCGGGCATGGGGTGTTTCCTTGGTTTGGTTCAACAGAAGTGAGCTTTACTAGGTCGAAACTCGACAGGCTATCTCCGTGGGCGGGCATTTTCCCATAGCTGGGGCTAAGCACCAAGCACTCTGTAAATTGGAGCATGAAAAAATCTTTAAAAACCATCAACTTGGGCGTTGACGGACATGATGCTCCTCTGTATTATGCACGCCTCTCGAAACACGGCTATATAGCCCTCTGTAGTCGGAGTGTAGCGCAGCCTGGTAGCGCGTCTGCTTTGGGAGCAGAATGTCGGGGGTTCGAATCCCTCCACTCCGACCAAATCGAGCCTATGTCAAATTGGCGTTTTTTACTGATATTGTTGAATATATTCTAAGCCGGTAGATAATCGTACCGTTTGCAAGCACTGTCAGTTTTATTGACGGCAAGATAGATACGCGCCCGTAGCTCAGTTGGATAGAGCATCCGCCTTCTAAGCGGACGGTCGCAGGTTCGAATCCTGCCGGGCGCGCCAGTTTCAAGCATGCTTTAAATGGTGACTGTAGCTCAGTTGGTAGAGCCCTGGATTGTGATTCCAGTGGTCGCGGGTTCGAACCCCGTCAGTCACCCCATTCTTTTTTTCTTTTGCCGATACGGTAACCACTCGAACAAATTCCACGCTAAAGTTAATAAAACGCTGTTAGGCATGCAAGTATTACAAAGTGTGATAACTACTGGATGCCCGAATGAACATTCGAGCATTTGTCGGAGCGCCCATATAGAGTGGGACGCCTTGCAACCCAGCTTAGACTCTCTTAAGCCCGCTAACTCGCTGCTTTAAGAGTGACACTGCAGTATTTGCTTTTTTGAGAATCTTTGACGCACTCTGTACAAAAAAGCCAGCAATCTCCCTCTGTTCGACAGCTTTGACACTTTCTTTTCATCGCGTTCTGTTTGTTAATGTCTCGGCATGCTTGGGTGTACTGTTCTAGATGCTTATAAAACGTCATGGCGACTTCTCTACGCTGGTAAATCTGAATTACGCAAAACCATTTGCGCGGTAACAAAACCTCCTATGTCGTTGTATGCGTACGGTTTATTAATTAAACCGTATTTCGTTATTCCACCTTACTCGCATTTGCTGCTCAAATATTGATCTACGTCAATATTATGCTGTCCTGCAGCATTTTAAAATCTCATAAATAGCCCGCTCTATAGAACAGTTAATACTCGGAATTTATATGATGCGGGAGTACTTGGGCCCTGAGTTTTCGGTTTTTAGCTTCGCCTGGAGGTAGGCATCGAAGGTCATACAGACGCGACGTATCAGTAGTCGGCCGGTATCCTTGACGAGCAATCTGTCGTCGTAAACATCAATAAGGCCGTCGTTGGCAAGTGGGATGAGGGTTTTTAGTTCATCAGCAAAGTATTCTTTAAAAGAAAGGTTATAGCGTTGCTCGATTTCTATGAAAGACAGCTCAAAATGGCAGATGAGCTCGGAAATAACCGTTTGTCGGATTTTATCATCCAGAGAAAGCTCTATGCCTTTGTGGATGGGGAGTTTGTTTTCTTCGAGCGCAGAATAGTATGTATCTATTGTTTTGTGATTCTGAATATAGGTGCTGCCGAAGGTTGCAATTGCGGATACGCCAAAGGAGAACAACTCACAGTTTCCGTGAGTCGAGTAGCCTTGGAAGTTGCGATGCAGCTTTTTCTCCAGCTGTGCTTTTGCCAGCTCATCTTCCGGAAGCGCAAAATGGTCCATACCAACATAGATATAGCCCGCGTTTAAAAGCTGTTCGATGCTGTTGTGCAAAATTTGTAGTTTTTCCTGTGGTTCAGGTAGCTGACTTGCGTCTATTCGCTTCTGGGTTTTGAACAGCTCGGGCATATGCGCATAGTTGAAAATAGAGATACGGTCAGGGTGGATATCAATTACTTTTTTGAGCGACTGCGTAAACGATTCGACCGATTGCAAAGGTAGGCCATAGATCAAATCGATGCTTGTCGATTTAAACTTCAATTGCTTCGCCGTGAGCATAAGAGCAGCAACTTCCTCAAAGCTATTAAAACGGTTTACGGCTTTCTGTACATCGGGATCGAAGTCCTGCACTCCCATGCTGAGCCGGTTAAAGCCAAGCTTGCGGATGTGAGCCAAACGCTGGGGGGTCACCCCTTTGGGGTGGATCTCAATGGCGTATTCGCCACTATCGTCGGTGCGAAGCATAAAATTGTCTGCAATAGCAGACATCAGCGTGCCCATTTGCTCATCGGTCAGGTAAGTCGGAGTGCCTCCGCCCCAGTGAAGTTGGTCGACGGATCTACTTTGATCAATGTGATCGGCCTGCAGCTGAATTTCTTTTAGCAGGGCTTGCAGGTAGGGTTCGGCAAGTTTGTGATTGGCGGTGATGATTTTATTGCAGGCGCAGTAATAGCAGACGGTGTCGCAAAACGGAATATGAAAATACAGTGAAAGTGGTGCCTGGGATAGGTTGCTATTTTTTGCGGCCATTGCCCAGTCAGGCTCATTAAAGCCAGTTTTAAACTGTGGAGCGGTGGGGTAGGAGGTGTATCGTGGGCCGGACAGATCATGCTTGCGAATAAGGTCAATATCCCAAAGCTGGCTTACTTTTCTAGACATAAATAACTTTCTTGTGGCGATAGTGTTTGTATTTTTAGCAGCTGATTATACGGAGTTTCGATGGAAACAATTGCTCCCTCAATAACCGGAATGTAAACTCAGCAGTCTTTTGCCCTTCATACTATGGGTAGCAGTGGCAAAGCATACCATTTAGCGTGAATTATACCTGTAACCAAGAGGCTTTTGCTTGTATGTCCCATAATCACACATCCACATCATCAAGCATGCTCGATGGAATGCGTCGTTTGGTTTCCGGGGTTTGCGTTATCACTGCAAACAATGGGGACGGAGAAAGGTCTGCAATGACAGCGTCATCCGTAACTTCCGTCTCTGCTGAGCCACCATCGCTACTGGTATGTGTTAACCGCCAGGCGCGATTGGATCAGGCCATGATTGAAAGTGGGGCCTTCTGCGTGAATGTGCTTGGGCCGAAACATGAGCAAATATCAACCATTTGCGCTACGCCAGAAAAAGGTTGCACTCGCTTTGAATTAGGAGATTGGGCCCTGGATGAAGAGACCGGTCTTTCTTTTCTTGCGGACGCTCAGGCTGTATTTTTCTGTCGCAAACAAGCTACCCATGCCTACGGCACACACAATATTTTTATCGGGGATGTTTTGCGCACACGTGTGACTGAGGGAGAGGTGAAATCCCTCGCATACCTAAATGGTTCCTACAGGATGCTATAGCACAGGTTAACTCTCGCTGCGGGGTAGCTTAATAATAAAACTGGTGCCTTTGCCCTGTTCGCTTTCAACTTCAATTGAGCCCTCATGGTGCTCTTTAATAATAAAATAGCTCACACTTAAACCTAGGCCGGTTCCTTGCCCTAACTCCTTGGTCGTGTAGAAAGGCTCAAATATGTGCATTTGTATTTCCTCCGGAATTCCCGGGCCGTTATCGGAAACCCTTATTACTGCGTGACTTTTGGTTTGAGAAAGAGAAATACAAATTTCGGGTGGGCAGGCATGTTCTTTTGGGTTGCTCTGTAATGCTTGGACCGCGTTCCTCAACAGGTTTAAAAGCACTTGCTGAATTTCAGTGGGTGAACAGTATGCCTTTACACTCTCATCAATTAGCTCTGTTTTTATGCTGGGAAGTCCAGATCCAGAGTGCAACTGAACCTCGAAAGTATTAGTAGCGAGGTCCAAAGTGTGGTTTATAAGTGTCTTCAGCTCAATGTGCTGATGTTTTATATCGTTGCCGCGAGAGAACTCCAGCAGGCTTTTCACAATGTTAGCCGCTCTTTCACCGGCTTCACGTATATTTTCTAAGAACTGCGGAATACTTCGTTTATCCAGGTAAGCATAGGTTTGCTCAAGGTTTAAATCCAATTTCCGAGCCTGATCGCGGTTCGCAGGAAGATCCAGTGATATCCTGCGTTGTATATTCTGAGTGTTGCTCAAGATGCCAGCGAGGGGGTTGTTAATTTCATGAGCCACACCTGCGGCCAGTTCGCCAAGGCTCATCATCTTCTCGTTCTGGATCAGAAGATTCTCCATTCGTACGCGCGGTGTTACGTCTTCTGCCAATATTACCGCGCCCGACATTTCTGTGGACATTAACGGGTAAATGGTCAGGCTGGTGAACGTAGCCTGAGAGCCCACGCCATCTTTAATATTGTCGCTGTTATAGGGGATGCCGCTGCGGATAGTTTCACCGACGACTTCCATTGATACGGGCAGTTCAGGAAATGCTTGCTCAATATGGGAGCCTACAGCTTCCTCTGCCGTAAGCTTGGCAACCTTGGCGGCAGAGTCATTCCAGTGGGTAATATAACCGTCAGGAGTAATACCAATTAGTACGGCAGGCATGGAGTTAATCATGCAATTCATATATTCCTGGGTTTCTCGTAGCAATTCTTCCGTTGCTTCGTGGCGAACGATCTCTCTGAATAACTGATGTTTGGCATTCTCCGGCTCTGCATTACTCGGGGTTCCGTTGTTGATCTTGGTTTGGTTGCGAATGCGAAATATTAGAACAATCTGCAGGGCTATTGCTACGCATAAGGCGATGAATGCTAGACTTAAGAAACCAGAGTTATTACTGCCCAATAATGTGCCCGTTGGGTTCGCGCAGGCGGGGAGAGCTAGGGGTAAAAATAGCGTAGATAGAACGGTTGGAAGTTTGTTTGGTCGTCGCAAGAAAAACATAATTAGGTCATTTGACTCAAGATTAAACATGAGTATTTGAGAAACACTCCGGGTTCCGGTTTTAACTGTAAAAACGATTATGACGGAGAAATGAAAAAAAGGCCGTAACTATTTGACAAGCGTAAGGAAAACGGTAGAATGCGCCCCTCTCGCAACAGGGTAGTCTGAGTTTTACACTCAAAAGCGGGTGGTTAGCTCAGTTGGGAGAGCGACGGCCTTACAAGCCGTAGGTCACAGGTTCGACCCCTGTACCACCCACCATATTCTGTTTGAGATACCGCGGCCCGGTAGTTCAGTTGGTTAGAATGCCGGCCTGTCACGCCGGAGGTCGAGGGTTCAAGTCCCTTCCGGGTCGCCAAATACAAAAAAGCCCCGCTCTTAAAAGGGTGGGGCTTTTTTGTATTTGCTATAAACGCATCTGGTTGATTGTTGTTTCAGGGTACACACAGCTTCCTTCTGGTTTTTTAGCCGAAAACAACAAAACCCACGCTAAAATAATTAAAATCAAACCTTTCTGTAAAATCCCTGTCATATAGGCGGTGTTATATTTCTGTACACCAGAAAACAACAAAAAATTGATAGGAATAGTAATGAACGATTATTTAGAAGATCTACTTTGCTCCAACGAGCAGGGGGTATATGAAGATTGGGATGCCGATGGGCAGGATATGGAAATACATGAAGAAGACGATTTGGACGAATGTGAAACCTTCTAAGAACGCCTCTTTTCCCAACTATCCGTTTTATACCTCGCACGCAGTCAATTCAATTTAAATCCTCTTATAGAAAATACGCCATAGAAAAGGGCCGAGAGTCCGATTTCTGGCGCCTCTATCTGATTTCTGAAGGGCAGTTCACAACGCAATGGCTTTTGCTGGTCAATAATAAGTAGATATCAGCAATTTGACGGTGCCAGTCAACGTGATCTTCGACCATGATGAGTTAGCTCAAGCAATATTCTTTTTTGAGAATGATGGCCTTCCAAGCAAGGAAATGCACTACTCCGAGTTTGAGGCAATTCTCGACGGCTACGTGCCTGCGGTCGAATGGGCCGAGCGCACGGCAAAAGCCGTTTTTTTGGAGATTGATTCACGCTTTCGTATTCGCACTACGATCTTCTTTACTATCGGATTTACGCCAAAGGGAAAGGTTGTCGATAGCTGGAATATTCCACTGGATCAACTGGTATCCAACGCATTGCGTGGTCCAGATCTCGGGGCTGGGCCGATTCGGCTAGTGTGCGCCAGCCAGTGCCCAATACGCTACTTTCAGGATGCACTATGGGATCCTGATATGCGCTCCTCTCGCAATCAATTGCAGATGCTGACTAAAGCGGTCAAGCGCAATAAGCTCTCTATTCAATTTCGGGATAATCCAGAGGAAGCACCTGAGCCTGTACATCGTGGCGCAGGTGGACTGGAAAAGCACACTTCACATGAACTTCGAAATGAGTATGCAAAGGAGTTTCGGGACCAGATGGCGCAGATTCTCAAGGATCAGCGCCTTAGGTCGGCGACGATATCGAAGGATAATGAACGGTCTCTCACCGCTTTAAAGTTAGAGCACAGCAATAGAATAGAAGAGTATCGAAGTTTAATCGCAGATAAGAGCCGTTCGATTGAAGAGGAAAAGGAGCGGAACCGGGCGCTAAAAGACACAATTGAAGGCCAGGCGCAGAAAATAGAGGGTTTACGTGAATATTTTGAGCACAAGCTCGAAAAAGCAGAAGGGCAGGAGTCTGAATATGCTCAGGCACTGCGAGAAAACTATGCTACGGAGTTAGATGCAAAACTAGAGGCGGCAACAACAGAGTTAAAGGAAATGCTGCAGATGCGGGAGGTCGAACTGATGTACCGTAACGAGCAGGAAAGCCAGCTGAGAGATGAAGTGGCTCGTTTACGCAAGGACAATCAGGGCTTGGTGGGTAGCTCTCACGATGAGTTGTTGAGTAAGATGGTGTCGCAAGGGGTAAGCTTTGTTACCTACCAGCCTGGCGCCGGCCATATCACCATCCCTTTAAGCGACATTGCAGACTACATGGCTAATCCAGTAGCATATGCCGCCGGCCAATGTGGAGTGCAAGAAGCGCACTACAAAGCTTGGTTGGAGCACTATCAAGCGCCGGTTTGTACGGCATTGGGTTCCGATGGCGGTATCTGCGGGGAGAATGTTTCCCGGGTCAGTAATCCGGCCGATTTTCACAGCGGCGATCAGGATCGTTGCAAAGAGCACAAAGAGATCAAAGGTGCCAAAAGTCTCAAGGTTGTCAGCGGCTAAAAATCTGGATCAATTCCTAACAATCACACCGGAAGCTATCGCGAACACAGCGCCATTACAGGAGTTGGAGACTTTCGCTACGCTTGCTGGCGGGCCTCAGTTGAGCCTGCTACGTCTGGATATGATTGATCCGGTGTTAAGCGGGAATAAGCTATTCAAGCTGTACTATCATTTAGAAGCGTACGCTGAGGTTGGGGAGGGAAAATCTATTGCTAGCTTTGGCGGAGCTTATTCTAATCATCTTCACGCGCTGGCGGCGCTCGGGCGGCAACTTGGGATACCAACCATTGGGGTGATCCGCGGTGAGCCAAGCTCGGTGGTTAACGCGACATTACACGATTTGACTGCTATGGGCATGCGGCTTCACTTCGTTTCTCGAGCAGATTACAAGCGTCGTTACGAGCAGGAGTGGATGGACCAGCTTGGCACTATTCTTGGCCCGGTTTTTTGGGTGCCAGAAGGTGGTGGTGGCGAATTGGGCACTAAGGGCTGTATTGCAATAGGGGATACCCTTAAGAATAGGGTGGGTGACGCCCATACGATTGCGCTGGCTTGTGGTACAGGTTCGACTATCACTGGTGTAATACAGGGGATTAAAGGTAGCTCCGTATCGAAAGTTCTAGGGTATAGTGCTTTGAAAGGTGCGCAGAGCTGGCTCGAGAATCATGTCAATGAGGGGTTGGAACGTTTTCTTGGAGTCTCATCTCCACGAAAAATTGAGTGGCAAATCAATAGCGAATATCACTGTGGTGGTTTTGGGCAATATCCGGCAAGTCTAGCGGCATTTGTTCAATATTTTGAAGCGCAAACACAGGTTTTATTGGATCCGGTATACACTGCTAAGATGCTGTATGGCATTACGTCGATGGTCAATCAGGGTGCATGGCCAGAGGGTGCCAGGATTATTGCGATTCATACGGGCGGATTGCAGGGTAAACGGGGTATCAATAGCTAAACCGTTAGCGTTTAGATTTAAAAGGACATAGTGAGTTGATAATGGGTATAGTTCAGAGCGCAACCAAGCAATCATCTAAAAGTACGAATCAGGATCTCCTTCAAATCGCGCAAAGTCTTTCTCCTCTTAAGTCAATGAAACCGGGTTTTCTCGAAGATTTGTTTAAGCGGGCAGAGGTGCAGACAGTTTTTGCCCGTGATGTGGTTTTCGAGCAGGGCACCATCGATAATCAGCATGTATATATGCTTTATGGCGAGGTTGAATTAACGTATCCATCGGGTCATGTTGAAATTGTTCGTGCTGGTGAGCAGCAATTTTCGTTAGCGCAAATACAGCCTCGCTCCTGTCGCGCCACTGCGTTGTGCGATACTACTTTGTTACGTATTGATAGTGATCAACTTGATAGGACACTAAGCTGGTGTCAGATAGCACAGTATTTAATGTCTGAGATTTCGCTGCAGCGGGATCTCGATGAAGACTCTGAGTGGATCTACACCGTTCTCAATTCTAACCTCTTTTTTAAAGTTCCCCCCGTAAATGTCGAACAAATTTTTTCTCGCTTAACTCCGATGGTTGTCGATGCTGATGAGGTTATTGTTCGGCAGGGTGAAATCGGCGATTGTTGCTATTTTATAAAGGAGGGGGATGCCGTTGTTACTCATTTTGACGAAGCAAAAAAAACAATCGTAAAAATTGCTGATATCTGTACCGGTCGCTGTTTCGGTGAAGATGCCTTGGTCTATGAGCAGGTTCGCAATGCGAACGTTGTAATGAAAACTGACGGTGTATTAATGCGACTGGAAAAAAATGATTTTATGTTGCTTCTGAAGGATGCCGTTGTCGACGAAGTTACTGAAGCTGAACTTGCAGATATGGTAGAGCAGCCCACCTTGATTGATGTTCGCACCGACGAGGAGTACGCCTTTGGGCATATGGCGCTTTCGGGTAATATTCCGCTTAATCTACTGAGCTTAAAAAAACGATTGCTTTACCCCGAAAAACCCTACGTATTTTATTGTGATACAGGTAGAAGAAGCCGTGCTGCCGCCTATCTGTTAGGAAAGCAGGGATACAATGTTATGGCCTTAAAAGGTGGTGTAAATGGACAGAAACTGGCAGACAATTTGGTTGCCGATCCCGCCTATATTATTCGCGATGGGGCATTGCTCTCTGGCCAGTGATCGGGTACCACCAGTATTCTGCCTTCGCACCATTCACCATTAAGCTGTTGAAAAAAATGGCTGAACATTTTGGGGACTGTGTTATGGCTGGGTTCAGCTATTGTTGCTTGGCCGTTGAGCGTTGCGCTGTTCCAATAGTACGAGGACATCCAATCGTTTTTGTTTAGTGGTATCAAAAAGTGGTTTTGCGCTTCTCTTCGTAAATGTTCAGTAAGCGTAATGTAATCTTTCTGGTGTAGCCAGTGCCCCATTAACAGGTTTCGATTGGCCCTTTTGGGGCGCTGAACCGGGCTTGACCAGTGAATAAACAGCATGCCTTTTACATAGAAAGCGGATTCGATTTTCTTGTCGCTACCGCTCTCTGAATATACTGAAGCCAACTGACGTGCACGAGGCTGTTTTTCCAATAGGGCTAATTGTTTTTGCTCTAGGTGAGCGAGCTTTAGCCCTAATCTATCCCTTGTGTTCGGCCCGACCCAGCTAAGAGGGTTATCTGCGTTGGGGCAATCTCGGGGAAGCAGGTAAAATTTCACCGCAGCTTCTATATGTAAGGTATGTTGGGGTGGGTGGCCCACCAAAAAATCAATTTCCCCGACCGTTGTTTTACCCTCTACCACCTGTATATTGCTGGCTAGATATTTTGTGTGACTTGCTTTTTGAAACTCAGGCAAAACTAGCAGGTCGCGTAACAGGCTTTCAAAGTAATGCCCCAATCGCATTCGTGGACGCGGTTCATAGGTATGGTAGGTCTGATCTGAATCCAGCTCTTTAAGTGTTTGTGCAATACCTAGCCGACTTTCTGCTGATCCCCAAAGGGTTTTTCCTGCGTCAGTATAAGCGCCAAGGGTCGTTCCTATCAGGTTTGGACTGAATATGACCCAGGCAATATCCCTTAGATAAGAAGATTTAAGCTGTAACCAGGGGTGAGCGCCCGATTTCAATGGAATTGCGAGTTCAGTACAGGGATTGATGGAGACTTTGACATTGGTCATATAGAATTCGCATTACCTAAACAGATCTTAATGATTATGACTGCATTTAAAACGATTGGCCTAATCGGCCGTCTCGCCAGTACCAGTACGCAATATTCTATCAGCCGACTTGTTTCCTTTCTAAGCAAACAGCAGGTTGAAATATTGTTAGATGACGAAACCTCGTCAGTATTGCCCGATGGCGGGTATGAGATAGCAAGCCGAAACGAGTTGGCGCTACGATGTGACCTTATTATTGTTGTCGGGGGCGATGGGAGTTTGCTCTCGGCAGCCCGAGCTTTTGCCGGGCATAACGTTCACATATTAGGAATCAATCGTGGCAGGCTTGGATTTCTTACGGATATCTCTCCTGAAGAGATCGAATATAAAGTTGGCGAAGTTCTTGATGGGAAGTATTTAAAGGAAGAGCGGTTTCTACTTGATTGTCGGCTGTTGCGCGACGATACCGAGCTGTCCAGTGGTCTTGCCTTGAACGATGTAGTCATACACCCGGGCAAATTTATTCGTATGATTGAGTTCGAACTGTATATAGACGACGAGTTCGTATACCGACAGCGGTCGGACGGCCTGATTATTTCCTCGCCCACAGGCTCAACAGCCTATGCGCTCAGTGGCGGTGGCCCAATTATGCACCCGAACCTGGATGCCATGGCGCTGGTTCCACTATACCCCCATACGCTAAGTAGTCGTCCGATTGTCGTTCGCGGGAGCAGTATAGTCCGGTTGATAGTCTCGGAAGATAACAATCTGAACCCGTTAGTAACCTGCGACGGCCAGAGCCAGACTATGTCGCAGCCGGGTGATGAGGTCATCATTACTAAATCCGAAAAAAGCTTAAGCTTGATTCACCCAGAGGGGCATAATTTTTACGAAACTTGTCGCTCAAAATTGGGGTGGGCTAGCCATACGGGGAATCCCTGATCTAACTGTTTCTCGGTAATTACGATGGTACATCAAGGCTTTGA
Organism: Teredinibacter haidensis; assembly: GCF_014211975.1. Lineage (NCBI taxonomy): Bacteria > Pseudomonadati > Pseudomonadota > Gammaproteobacteria > Cellvibrionales > Cellvibrionaceae > Teredinibacter > Teredinibacter haidensis. The sequence goes on along the minus strand of NZ_CP060084.1, from coordinate 1,547,119 downwards.
TATTATTGGCGACGTTCACGGCTGCGGGTCTACACTCGAGCGATTGCTGCAGGAACTGGGCTATATCGATACGGCGTCGACGGGTCACTGGCCGGTCTATGCGCACGCAACACGCAAAGCAATTTTCCTCGGCGATATTGTCGATAGGGGGCCGCGAATACGAGAGTCCCTGCATATTGTAAAAGCGATGGTGGATGCAGGCGCCGCCCAATGTCTGTTGGGCAATCACGAATATAATGCCCTGGCTTACACCACACCGGCACCGGAGGGCAGTGGCAAAACCTATGTTCGCGAGCACAATAAACGTCACAACTGGTTGATAGCCGAAACGCTAAATCAATTTGCAGGCTATCCAGAAGAGTGGCGTATGTTCCTCGATTGGTTTCACACCTTGCCAGTCTTTATTGAGTTCGATACTTTTCGCGCCGTTCACGCCTGTTGGGACGGGGAGTTTATCGCTGAGTTTCGGTGTAAATACCCAGAAAATAACGTCATATCAAGGCTGTTCGTAGAAGAATCAGCCATAAAGGGGAGCTTTCCTCAAAGATTTCTAGATCGTCTAACAAGGGGAACAGATCTGACTCTTCCGGAAGGCAGGCACATTACCGGACGAGATGGTTTGGAGCGCAAGGCGTTTCGTACGAAATTCTGGGCAGATTCTCCAGAAACCTTTCAAGATGTCGCCTTTCAACCGGATCCACTACCAGCCGATATTGGCTCTCTGCCCCTCAATACTGAACAAAAGCGTTCACTGTTGTCTTATAGTGAAACCGAAAAACCCGTTTTCGTCGGGCACTATTGGCTACAGGGCGAACCGGAACCCGTGAAGAAAAATCTCGCTTGCCTAGATTACAGCGCCGTCAAGTATGGCCGTTTGGCATGTTATCGCTACGATGGCGAAACTCAATTGGATAAATCCAAATTTGTCTGGATAAATGTCACTCAGGATTTACGCAATACCGATACACCCTAAGCATCCACAATTCACTCGCATCAGTATATTCACATTATGAATTGGACCAAAATAGCTGAATTTCCAGCAAACACGCAGCTACAACACCTGAACCAGTTTTTATTGTCGCATCAGGTTAAGCACCGCATTACCGAGCAAGCCGGACAGCAGATTCTTTGGTTGGCAGATTCCACACAGGCTCAGTTTGTAACGGATTATTTTAAATTGGTAGAAAGGGGAGAAGAGCCCCCAAAAGGGCAAAAAACAGCAGCAGCGGTGCCTTCAGGGGGGGTAAACGTTAAACAAAGCCTGAAGCTTTTTCCGCTTACGCTGGCAACTATCACTCTAGGTTTTTTTGGTTACTTGTTAATCGCGCAGTTTTACAACGCGTCGCTTGTATCAAAACTGCTATTTCTGCCACTGCAAACTGCAGCAGCGAAAGGAGAAATTTGGCGTATTCTGTCACCCACTTTTTTGCACTTTGATTTACTACATATTTTGTTTAACGGGCTTTGGATATGGGAGTTGGGTAGACGCATAGAAGTTTTTGCCGGTAAACGAAGTTATTTAACTATTTTTTTAGTAACGGCTGTTGGTGCGAATTATGTGCAGTTTTACATGGCCTCTGGAAACCTCTTTGGCGGGCTTTCGGGCGTGGTTTACGCCTTTTTGGGCTATCTACTGGTTTGGGGGTGGTTTCACTCAAGCCCTCTGGTCAAAATGCCTTCGGGTGTATATATCTTTATGTTGAGTTGGTTGGCTCTCGGTTTTCTAGGGATTATCGATCAGTTTATTTCCGGTCAGGTTGCGAATGGCGCTCACCTGGGCGGATTAATTCTAGGTATAGTTGTCGCCGCTATTGAGGTGTTTATTTACCGCAAAAAAATACAGCCAAGCTAGGCGAGATAAAAAATGAAAGCAGAAGAAATATTGAAAACAATGACGCCGGAAATTTACCGGCGTTTTCGCAGCGCAATAGAAGTTGGCAAGTGGCCAGATGGACGAAAATTGTCAACGGAGCAAATAGAAACCTGCATGCAGGCCATCATCACTTATGAAGGTCGGTATGTCGCAGAGATTGAGCGAACAGGCTATGTACCACCGAAAAAAAAGTCCTGTGACAGCACCAAATCGAATAACGAAACAAATACCCTTAAATGGCAATAAGCGAGGAGATGTAAGGTGAAAGATGCACAGCCGAATACAATTTATTTGAAGGATTACATCGCTCCCGCGTACAACATCATAAAAACAGATTTAACCTTCGATCTATACGAAGACTACGCCGATGTCACGTCCCGGTTAACTATCGAAAAAGCAACGGCAGGCAGTGATGCTCCCTTGGTTTTGGATGGTCAGGATCTTGAGTTACTTTCACTGAAAATTGAGGGTAAGGCTGTTGTAGAAGGTAACTATTCGATAACGGATGAACAACTTACGATTAGACATGTACCGAACATTTTTGTATTGGAATGCGTGACTCGTATTAAGCCGCAGGATAATACATCTCTCGAAGGTTTGTATAAGTCTAAAAAAATGTTTTGCACGCAATGTGAAGCAGAAGGGTTTAGAAAAATCACCTATTACCTCGACCGTCCCGATGTAATGAGCGAATTTCAGACAACGGTGAAAGCCGATAAGGTACGCTATCCAGTTTTGCTCTCAAACGGCAATAAAATTTCTGAAGGCTCCATTGATGGAGGCCGCCATTGGGTAAGCTGGCACGATCCACATAAAAAACCCTGCTATTTATTTGCCCTTGTCGCGGGCGACTTGGTCAATATAGATGAAACATTTATCACACAGTCAGGCAGGGACGTTCTACTTAGAATTTTTGTCGAGGAAAAAGACAAAGCTAAATGCGACCATGCCATGATATCCCTTAAAAAAGCCATGAAGTGGGATGAGAAAGTTTACGGGCGAGAATACGACCTGGAACTGTTTATGATCGTAGCGGTAGACGATTTCAATATGGGGGCAATGGAAAATAAAGGCCTGAACATTTTTAACAGTAGCTGTGTACTTGCCAGCCCTGAAACAACCACCGACGAAAGTTTTCAATCGGTTGAAGGCATTGTTGCCCACGAATATTTCCATAACTGGTCAGGGAATCGTGTAACCTGCCGCGACTGGTTCCAGCTGAGCTTGAAGGAAGGGTTTACGGTATTTCGGGATGCCGAGTTTTCTGCAGATATGGGTTCAAGAACGGTAAAACGTGTCGAAGATGTTAATTTGCTTCGTACCCATCAGTTTGCAGAAGATGCAGGCCCCATGGCACACCCGGTACAGCCTTCATCGTTTATCGAGATATCAAATTTTTACACCTTAACAGTTTACGAAAAAGGCGCTGAAGTTGTACGGATGATTCATAGTCTGCTGGGCTCCGAGTTATTCAGAAAAGGTAGTGATTTATATTTTGATCGTCACGATGGCTGCGCAGTCACCATCGATGAATTTGTGCAGGCGATGGCTGATGTGTCGGGGCGTGACTTTACGCAATTCAAACGCTGGTATAGTCAAGCGGGAACACCGAGATTAAAAATAAAGGGCCTTTACGACGCGGAAGCAAAAACCTATAGATTGGATATCAGTCAAAGTTGCCCACCAACGCCTGAATCTGAACAGAAGTTTCCTTTCCATATTCCAATGGCTATAGGCCTGGTTGGTAAAGACGGGCCACTCAACTGCTTATTAAGCGACGACAAAAATCCCTCGGTTGGCGATACTTTCGTATTGGAGATTACCGAAGCAAAGCAGTCGTTTGTTTTTAATGATGTCATGGAGGCGCCGGTTCCATCGTTATTCAGAAATTTCTCTGCACCGGTAAAGGTCACATTTGATTACAGCCTCGAGGACTTGCAGCGCTTGGTAGCCAAAGATTCCGATGGCTTCTGTCGTTGGGATGCCAGCCAGCAAATTGCTGTCCGTGTAATAAAAGACGTTATGATTGCGTTGGGCAATGAGCCCGCGCCTAGCGTTAACGAAGCCCTTCTGGTGGCGCAACGACAATTGGTTTTACAAGCGAAGGATGCTGCCCAAGGAGCTTCGGAGCAGGATCTGCAAATGCTCGCTTACGCCATGACGCTACCCAGCGAGGAGTATCTTGCCGAGACTCAGAGTATTGTAGATATTGAATCGACACACCATGCCCGCGTGCGAGTAAAACGCAAGCTTGCGACCCTGTTATACCAGGACTATCTTGACATTTATAAGGTGCTGGCAAGCCCTCAGCCATTTAAAGTCGATGCGGCCAGTATTGCGCAGCGTAAGCTCAAAAACACTGTGTTGAGCTACCTTGTCTCCAGCGGTAAACAAGATGCCATAGATCTATGTTACAAGCAGTTTGTTACTGCCGATAATATGACTGATGAGTTAGCAGCGCTGACGGAAATCGTGCACAGCACTAGCTCTGCAGCCAAAACGATTCAGGCAGATTGTTTGGATGAATTTTATCGGAAATGGGAGAGCGAAACGCTGGTAATCAATCGTTGGTTTGGGGTTCAGGCTAGCGATCCCAATCCCGGTAGCCTGAACAGGGTTAAGCAACTGCTGGAACATGAAGTATTTGATGCTAGTAACCCCAATAAACTCCGAGCACTAGTCGGTGGTTTTTGTGGTCGTAACATCATCGGTTTTCATGATAGATCCGGTGATGGCTATGAGTTTCTTACTGAACAAATACTAATATTAGATACGAAGAATCCACAAATCGCTTCTCGCTTACTTACGCCGCTTACACGCTGGAAAAAATTTGATGATCAGCGACAAGCTTTAATGAAGAAAGCGCTTGAACGAATTCAAAATGAAACGAACTTGTCCAAGGATGTATTTGAAGTGGTATCCAAAAGCCTTTAACCAAGGAGTCGAAGATGTCTCTAAATAACACGAAAGAGCGTTATGGCTGGTTGCACGTGACAATACATTGGCTGAGCGCAATAACTATAATTGGGCTATTTTTAATGGGCTTGTGGATGAGTCGATTGGATTATTACGATTCATGGTATCAAACCGCGCCGGCTATTCATAAAAGTATCGGTTTCGTACTTGTAATACTTACTCTTTTCCGATTGTTTTGGCGCAGTTATGGTGGAGTCCCCGGCACACTTGAAAGCCATAAAAACTGGGAGAAATTGTCGTCCAAGCTGATCCACGCTTTTTTCTATTTAGCCATCTTGATTATGTTTGTAAGCGGCTACTTAATAACTACCGCAAAAGGTCAAGCTCTCGATGTTCTGGGTTTTATTTCAATACCGGCTATTGTGAGTGGTATAGAAGGTTTAGAGCATCTGGCTGAAGAAGTACACGAAGTAACGGCATTCTCCATTATGTGGATCGCCGGATTGCATGCACTTGCTGCATTTAAACACCATATTTTCGATAAGGATCGTACTCTTGTACGAATATTAGGACGATAAAACACAAACGAAAAACCAGGAGATTACGTATGAAGAAACAATTAATAACATTTTTATGTCTTTGTCTGAGCTTGGGCGTTGTTGCGCCATTAGCAGTAGCTGACGATTACGTCATCGATACTAAAGGTGCGCATGCGTTTATCCAGTTTCGGGTAAAGCACTTGGGCTACAGCTGGCTCTATGGACGCTTCGATAAATTCTCTGGGGAATTTAGCTACGACGAAAAAGCCCCCGAAAATAGTCGAATTGCTGTAACCGTCGATGTGACTAGTCTGAATACCAACCATGCGGAGCGTGAAACCCATTTGGCAGCGCCCAAATTCTTAAACAGCAAGCAATACGGCTCCGCCAGCTTTAAAAGTACTTCGTATAAAGTGACGGAAGAAGGTAAGGCTATACTTACTGGCGATTTAACGTTACTGGGTGTTACCAAAGCAATCACTATCGACATCGAACATATTGGTGGTGGTAAAGATCCCTGGGGAGGTTATCGACAGGGTTTTGAAGGGCGCGCGACGATCACACCAAAGGATTTTGGACTGGATATGGCAAAAAATCTGGGGCCTGCGTCTGCAAAGGTCGAGCTATTACTTTCGATTGAAGGTGTTCGAAAGTAGGTGTTCGTAACCAAACCTATCTATTGTTACCACTAATTGATAGGTCGGACTGATCCGACCTATCAATTAACTGCTTTTGTATAACGGCTTTAAACTACTATTCCCTTTCTTTAAATCACCTGCTTGTTGTTTTTTCCACTCTTTCAGCGCCGCCAACAATACATTTGAATTCCATTGTGAATTGGCCTGGCTGGAAAATAGCGCATGATCCAACGCAGATAATTGGCTCTTAACATTTAAATCATCGGTGTTACGTGCAATATCACCTAGTGCATGAATACCCGCATTGGGCCAATAGGTTCTTGCCCAGGAAATTACCGCGCTGCGTACATTGGCCAAATTATTATCTACACACATTTTTTCAAACTGATTCCAGGCCTGCTTTTCCTGCAGGTTTGAGCGCAAATTTGAATCTTTTCCCTGTGGCTTTAGTTGTTGTTGAAGCTTGGCTATACGTCTTTGAGTGCTTAGCCAAAGTCCGGCAAACACTAACGTAGAAAAGCCTGCCAGTATCGCAATCCATCGCCAGAAAGGGCTCTCGGTTGTGGTGGATGATGCCTGCTGAAGTTCGGCAGATGCTTGTATTGGAGTTCCCAACGCTTCTTGCCTCACACTTAAATTTTCTTCCACCCTGGCATTGCCTTCAGCGTAGAAAGTGTGCTCTGGAATTTCCGCATATTTTAGATTGTCAGATACTGTATCCCACCAGGGTATGCGTACAGAGGGAATGGTGACTTCACCACTTTGCGAAACCACAACCGCAACGGTTTCGATACGTTCAGATTTTATTCCGTCAGCCTTGTCACTATCGAGGAGTTCTGGCTTGTCTCCATAAAATTTAATATGGCTGTTTTGTGGTTCGCTGATAATGCTTGGTAGTTGAGACGAGGTAAGCCCTTGAGCCTGAATCGCTAACTTGCGGGTCATAGGCTCACCAACTTTGAAATTAGCTGGGTCGGTATTCCAATGTTCTGTCAGTGTGATACCGGAAGAGGGCAGCCATGTCGCCCCTGCGGGAAACGCGGCGGGAACAGGTTTTACCTCGATTGTCTTTGCATCGGTTTTCAAGCGCTTAAGCTCGTAGCGACCAGTGCCTTGATTCCAAATATTTCGATTGCGCGATTGGCTTAATTTAGCCGTCCATCGTAGCGAGGGGATCTGCAAAGTGCCGCTGGCCTGAGGGAAGAGCGCATAATTATATTCCGCTACACGGTAGAGAACGTTATTAAAGTTTTTGGTGTAGCTGGAATTTTGAAGCGGCGCTATGATTGCGTCATCCAATTTCAGGGGCGCTTGTTCGAGGTTGTCGACATTCACTGAGTAGTAAAACCGATACGTTAATTTTATTTGCTGTTGGACGTAGCTGCTTTCGGTGTCGACCAGCGTTTCAATAAATACGACATCCTTCATGCCTGCTGGAACGGGAGTGCTCTGGGTTACATGAATCTCAATGGCTTCACTAAATTTTCCGTCGAATTTAAATGAAGGAATAATGAGGCGGCCTTCTTCTCTGGGAATAATAACCATTGTCCACTCGGTAAATGACTCTACGTTACCGTTAATGTTGCGGATCTGATTGCTTTGGCTTTGGTTGAGTATTTCAAACGCGCTACTCAGCAAGCTGAAATCGGGTTGGCCATTGGTATTGCCGTTGTAGCGAACGGTAAGTGTAAGTGTTTCATCAACAGAAATCGTGTTTCGATCAACTTTGGAGGTTAGTGTTTGTGCATAGATATTCCCACTGCCAAACAGCAATATGCTAATAATGAACAAAGATAATATTTTGTAAAAGTTGCTGTGTTGCATATTTGATCTCGATTTTTTACCAGCGTTCTTCGTTTTGTTCGCCTTCCGGCAATTTCCATTGATTATCGCGAATAGAGCGCCTGCGTTGCCCGTATTCGTAACGAAATTTATTGCGCAACAAGCCGCTGGGGTCATCAGGTACTTTTCTTAACCATTGTTCCAATGATTGCTGGGCTTCTTGCTTTTCTTGTTGTTCTGCTGTCGGCGGAATAATGCTGCTATTGTGGGGTTGATCATCTGCTGATCCATCCTCCTCTGTTTTATTTTCCTGTTGCTCCAATGGATGCTTTTTCTGCTGCTCAGTAGTACTACTTTTATCTTGCTTGGCGTTATCCTTTTCCTGTTCTTTATCGCCGTAGGTCTGCTCTAATGCCTGTTTTTGTTGTTCGGACAATTCTTGCTGCTGGTTTTCAGTCTGCTGTTGCTCGTTGCCTTTCTGTTCTTCGTTAGTTTGCTGACTGTTGTTTTGGTTTTTGTCTGAATCGCTATTTTTCTGCTGATTCTGGCTCTGCTGTTGATTGTCCTGTTGCTGCGATTGCGGGTTTTCCTTAGAATCGCCAGCGTTTTGCTGCTGGTTTTGCTCGCCGCTATTCTCCGAGTTTTCGTCCTTGTTTTGATCAGACTGTTGTTCTGATTGTTCCTGAAGCTTTTTCAACTTCTCTGCGATAGCGAGGTTATGCTGAATACTCTCATCGGCAGGTGTTTGTTGCAGTGCCTGCTTATATTGCTTAATAGCTTCCTCATAGTCACCCAATTGCGTTAAGGCATTGGCACTGTTGTAAAGGTTGCGATTGTTTTCGCCTGAAAAGCCGGCTAGTGCTTCCTGATAATTACCGGCATTGTAATTGGCAACGGCCTTCCATTCGGGGTTATTAAAACGCTTAGCTGCGTCTTCTGGCGTCTCGGCTAAGAGTTTTTTTGCCTGCTGATCCAGCGTTTGCCACAGGTCCTGCCACTCAAAGGCTTCAGCCTTGGGAATAGGGGATAGAAATAACACCACCCCAAAACCGCTCAGTAACCAACCTCGACGAAACGCTAGAGCAGCGAATGGCAAAAGAATTAGCAGTAAATAAGGGCCGCGTTCTTCCCACTGATCGAACATTCGGTTAACGTTTTTACGGGTATCTTCATCACGTGAAAAAACAAAGTTTGCCAGGGTTTGTAGGTCGAATTCTGTTTGTGTGAAAGGTATATAAAGTCCGCCTAGTTTCACAGCCGTATCACTCAAGTCTTTGTCGTTCAGGTGGGCAATGACCATATCGCCGTTGCTGCTGTAGGCAAAGCCACCATTGGCGAGTGGTATTGGTGCGCCTTCCTGTGTGCCAATTCCCCAAATGGCTATTGAATGAGGTTTGTCGTCGTGTAGCTGTTGCAGAGTTGTCTGCGCCGAAGGCGCTATACCGTCGGTAAATATCAGAATATCACCTTTGGCAATACCACCATCTTTAAATAACTGGTAGGCCTGTTCAAAGGCCATTTCTATATTGCTGCCCTGCGACGGCATAATGGTCGGATCTAAGCCCGAGAGCAGTGAAATAATGGTGTCTGTATCGTCTGTAAGAGGTGTAACAACGTGGGCTTCACCGCTATACACAATTAACGCCGTTAATCCCTCTTTTCTCTGTCGCAGTAAATCGATGAGTTTTAAGCGAGAGCGCACTAGGCGAGAAGGCGTGACATCTTGCGCCAGCATCGACGGCGATAGATCCCACGCAATAACCAATGCAGATGTTTGTCTGTGCAGAGGCTGTTGGAGTTTTGTCCAGGTTGGCCCCGCGAGCGCGAATGCAAGTAGGCTCCACAATAATAGGAGTGCAATAAGAGGATAACGGCTGGCTTTAACCGATTTTCCGTCCATAAGGTAGGGTAGAAGATGTGCAGATACCAGTGTTTGCCATTGCCTTGATCGCGAATGACCACGCATTAAAAATACAACCAATAGTAAAGCTGGCAATATTAGAAGCAGCCATTCTGGACGCAAAAAATGAAAATTGTTTAATAACTCATTCATGTGGACTCCACTCCTGAGTTAGTTTTAGAACCTAACATGGATAGTACGCGAAAGAACGCAATCATCATGCTTAGCAGTAAAGATACGGCGAGAGGCCAATGAAAAAGTGATCGTGTAGGGCGGAGTGTTTCACCTTCCTGCTCGATAGGCTCCAGCTGATCCAGTAGGTAGTATATTTGTTGTAACTCCTGAGGATCGTGGGCGCGAAAATATTTGCCTCCGGTGGTATCAGCAATATAAGTAAGCGTATCTTCATCTAGCTCGCTTGAAGGGTTTACGATTCTAGACATCCCACCGAACAACCCCATACGCTTTACCATTTGGTTGGCACCAACACCTACGGTATAGATTTTTACGCCGGCTTGTTTAGCCAGGTCTGCTGCCTGCCTGGGCGACACTTCTCCGGCGGTATTCGCGCCATCGGTTAGAAGTACAAGTATCCGCTGTGAGTCGGGTCTTTCCTTTAGCCGCTTAATGGCGAGACCTATCGCATCGCCAATCGCTGTTTTTTCACCCGCAAAACCTAGTTGAGCTTCATCGAGTAATTTACTCACGGTCGGACGATCAAAGGTCAGAGGAGCTTGCAGGTAAGCTTGGGTACCAAAAAGAATTAGTCCTAAGCGATCGCTCTCTCTGCGATCGATGAAATCAGTAACAACATATTTTACTACGCCAATACGGGGGATTTGTTGGTCGTTTACGACCATATCCGCCGTTTCCATACTGCCGGAAATATCCACAGCCACCAATAAGTCTCTACCACTGGTTGGCAGCGTGACCGGGTCACCGATCCATTGGGGCCTCGCCGTCGCGGTAACGAGCAACACCCAGCAAATGACGAAAAGCAGTTGCTGTAGTCTGGAGCGTTTTTTTAATTTACTGGCAGTGTCGCTATAAAGTGTATTTACACGGGTAAAAAAGGGAACACGCAATGCGGATTGCTGCCGTTTTACGGGGGAGAAAATAAAATAAACCAATAGTGGCAGAGGTAGTAGAACGAACACCCAAGGCCAGGAGAACTGGTACATATTAGACAGCCTCCGTTGGCATAACGTTAACGGCTTTATGCGGGTGATTTTTAATCCAGTATTTACAAACAGCGATAATATTTTTCTTATCCAGCTTCGATTGCGGTTGATATTTTATTTCGCCACTAAGCGCTGTAAGTGCTTGCTGTTGCTCGAGGGGTAATTTTGTAATATCGCAGTTGGCCTTCAATTGCGCTAACCACGGGGAACCGTACAGTCCCGCACAAGCTTTCTGCAATTGTGGATAGGCCGTCAGAAATGTTTGTTTTAGCAGCGCGGCAGCTTGAATCGCCAGTTGATGTGGTTCTTCATTCTTTTGTATGTGCTTAAGTTCTTTTAGCGCTTCGAGCCGATAGACCCTATTTCTCTGCCAACGAAGAAGCCCTATAACTGTGGAGGCAACAATGGCAACGATCGCGCCCGCTAGCAGCCACCAGCCAATGGCCGGTGGCCAAAGGCCAATTTCACTCGGCAGGGCAAGACCGCGCAGCTGTTCAAGTAAAGCTGTGACTTCGGGGCTTTGTACGGGTTGAGGTAAGGGCGTTTGAGCCAACCAATGATTGAGATTCATGCGCGATTCCTCGCACGCTTTTTGTGGTTACTGCTAAAAACATCACGTACATGGTTGGCCATATCGGTACCGATATCGAGATTTAATAGCTGCGCACCCGCAGTAATACAATGTTGCTGTATTTGTTGCTGTGTCTTGAGAAAAGACTGCTGAAACGCGAGTAAAAAACCGTTCATTCCCGGCTGAATGGTGAGCTTTTGCTGGTTGTTGGACATGGTAAGTTCGTGACTGGAGGGTAATTGCTTTTCAAGTGGATCAAACAGCTTCATCAGGCTGACATCAGTATGTCGACTGAGCATGGATAGTGGTTCCACGCATCGCTCATTAAAATCGTGAAAATCGCTGAGTACAAACACAGCGCTACCCGGTTTCGCTACGCGCCTAAGGTCGCTGAGTATCTCCTCCATGGAAGAGCTTGCGTCAGGCTGGGCAACAGGGCTGTTAAGCTGGTGATTGAAATATTGGAGCTGATTAACCAGCGCCAGAGCCGCGTGTTTACCTCGTTTTGCCCTGAGGTCGTATTGCTCCTTGTCGCCAAAAATCAAGGCGCCTATACGATCGTTATTCTGCAGCGCAATCCAACCAATAACGGAGGCTAGTTGAGCTGCAGCTACAGATTTAAACACCGTGCGACTGCCGAAAAACATAGGCGAGCGCTGGTCTACCACGATAAACACCGGCCGCTCGCGTTCTTCCTGAAACAGTTTTGTATAGGTCTGCAGGGTTCTGGCTGTGACCCTCCAATCAATATTGCGAATATCATCGCCTGCTTGATAGGGCCTTACTTCGGCAAACTCCATTCCGCGACCGCGAAAGTTAGTTTTGCTCTTGCCATCAATAATGGCCGTACTCTTCTTGCGCGTGGTGAGTGTTAAGTCGCGCGCAAGATAGCGTAGCTTTATCAGTTGCTCAACGCTGATATAGGCGCCAGCCGAAGCCTCGGTCTTGTCGAGCTTATTTAAGGACATCTGGATCATGCCTATACAACGGGAACGCGAGCGATTAATTCATCAATGATATTGTCGGGTGTTTGGCCGTTCGCCTCGGCTTCAAAGCTAAGAATTAATCGGTGTCGAAAGACATCGTGTAGAACAGCGCGAACATCTTCCGGGCTGACATAGTCCTTATCATTCAACCAAGCATGGGCGCGTGCGCAGCGGTCGAGGCTAATAGTGGCGCGAGGGCTTACGCCATAGTCCAGCCAGCGTTGAAGATCATCTCCATAGTTGCCGGGGTTGCGTGTGGCATCCGTAAGCTGAATCATATAGTCCTCAACCGCATCGGCCATATGAATACTTAATGCTTCTTCCCGCACGGCAAAGAGGCTCTGCTGGCTAACCGGCTCCGTCATGGTGGCTCTGGGTTTTGATCGGCTGGCTTCAGCACGGCTTAGATGAAGGATACTTTTTTCCGCGACAGCATCGGGGAAATCGACCTCGACGTGCATCAGGAAACGATCAAGCTGGGCTTCCGGTAGGGGGTAGGTACCTTCCTGTTCAATGGGGTTTTGAGTCGCCATCACCAAAAAGAGTTCTGGCAGCTTATAGGTGGATTTTCCCACGCTGATCTGTCTTTCAGCCATGGCCTCCAGCAGCGCAGATTGCACCTTGGCTGGAGCTCGGTTGATTTCATCTGCCAATACCAGGTTGTGAAAAATCGGCCCGGCTTGGAACTCAAACGTACCTTGCTCTGGGCGATAAATATCGGTTCCCGTTACATCAGAAGGCAATAGATCGGGTGTAAACTGCACCCGATGGAAGTCGCCCTCAATACCTTCAGCAAGGGTTTTGATCGCTTTAGTCTTGGCTAGGCCGGGTGCACCTTCCACCAGAAGGTGGCCATCGGCAATTAACGCGATCAATAAACGATCATTTAAGTGTGGTTGTCCAATAATCTGGCTATCCAGCCATTTGCGCAGGGCTTGTACAGCGTCTTTCGTGCTCATTTTCAGGTACACCAATTTATTAGAAAAGTTACTGAACCAATTGATATTAAAGGATTTTAAAACTATACCTTAATAGTTACGAGGGTTAAGTATGCGGGCAAATATTACTGATTCAAGTGCTTGCAAAAAGATCCCACTTTTTATGCCGCTAGCGGTCTCAAGGATGCATATGACCGCGAAATACCGCGCCAGGTTCCATCACCATTGGAATAGATTCAAAACATTGAGGGTACACTTGTGGATATCAGTCAGTCTAGCTTGGACAACCGCACAATATTTGTTCAGCAATTCCAGAAATGGATAAGAGATAATAGACCCGCTAAAGGCGGCGATGACTTCTTTCAGTTTGTAGAAATTTACCTGCAACGTTTCCCTCTAGATGAGTGGGTGGGTCGTCATTTTAGCGATCTATACGGTCTGTGCTTTGGCTTGTTCCTTTATTTAAAACGTGAACCGCTCGGTGCACCAAATATCAGTGTATTTAATCCCTCTCTAGATGAGCACGGCTGGCAGTGCGGCCGCAGTGTAATTTTTATACAACAGAAGGATATGCCTTTTTTAGTCGATTCCGTTCGTATTGCCCTTAATCGCCGGGAGGTTCCCATCTATGTTGTTAAAAGCACGGTATTAAACATAGAAAGGAAAGCCGGAGGCGTCAAAACCTCTCTCAGTGGAGGAGCCTCAGCAACGAATGGCAGCCGAGAAGCGCTTATGTATATCGAGATAAGCCTTCAGCCGAGCGATTCGGAGTTGAAGTCGCTCAAGAAAGATTTGCTCAATGCTCTGCAGGATGTATCGGTCGTCGTTGAAGACCATGAAAAAATTCTACAGCATCTCGATAGCGTATACGACAACCTAAAAACCCATAAACCCGAAGAGCACGAGATTCAATTATTTGCAGAATGGCTTAAACACAAACATTTTGCGTTTTTAGGTTTTAGGGATTACGACCTAATAGAGCACGAAGGGAGTACGGCGTTACGCGAAAACGCTGATGTTAGACTAGGTATCTTCAGCCGCGTAAAGATCGAGAACACTATTGTAGATAAAAAAGATTTTAGTGAGGGGATGAGGGCCTTCTACAACAATGATGACCCCATCTGTTTCTCTAAAGCCTCAACCCACAGCAGTGTGCACCGATCGACCTATCCCGATTACGTTGTGTTTAAGAAATACAATGTAATGGGTGAAACCACCGGCGAAGTGCGTTTTCTGGGCCTGTTCACCTACGAAGTCTTCAATCTTAGCCCTTTTGATATTCCTATCCTTAGGAACAAAGCCAGTGAAATCGTCAGGCGTTCCGGTTTGGATCCCAGTAGTCACGATGGTAAAAGTCTGTACCGGGCAATTGAGAGCTACCCACGCGCCGAATTGGTACTAACGGACACGGATACTCTGTTCAACAATATTATGTCCATTGTGGCTATCAACGAACGTCATTTGGTGAAATTGATTGCTCGACAAGATCCTTTTGGTAATTTTATAACGTGCAATGTATTTGTTCCACGTGACCTGTACAGCAGTATGGTTCGACAAAAAATTCAGGATATCCTCGCAGAAACCTTTAGCTCTCAGGATTTTGATTTTAATACTTTCTTTTCTGAATCAACGCTGGTCAGGGCTCAATTTATTTTCCGTGTAAGCGAAACAACCCAAAAAGGGTTCGACGCAAGGGCATTGGAAGAACGGATTGTTGATGTTACCCGAAACTGGGCCGACAACTTGCGCACATCCCTTATTGAGTCCTTCGGAGAAAATAGTGGCACGAGTTTTTACAACAATTATAAAAACGGCTTTACGCCAAGCTATCAAGAGCACTTTGATGCTCGCTACGCCGTACTGGATATAAAGCTACTGCAGGAGTTGAACGAAGAAAATTCAATTGCAATGAACTTTTATCAACCCATCGGCGTTGACGAAAAGAGTATGCGCTTTCGAGTGCTACACCTTAATGAACCACTAGTGCTATCAGATATTATTCCCATTTTGGAAAATCTTGGTTTAAGAGTTATGGGCGAACATCCCTACCAGATATTTCGCAAGAGTGGCGGTTCTGTATGGTTACACGATTTTCAGCTGAGCCTCGGTATACCGGTCACCCTGGATGTCCACTCCGTAAAAACACTGTTTGAGCAGGCCTTTGCTTCGGTTTGGCGAAACCAGACGGAAAGTGATGCTTTTAACCGACTCGTGCTGGGGGCACGCTTAAATTGGCGCGAAGTGGCTTTGTTACGTGCTTACGCGGGCTACATGAAACAAATTGGTTTTAATGCCGACCAGTCCTTTATCGCTGAAACGCTCGCCAACCACACTGAAATTACCCGTAATATTATCGCGATCTTTAAATCGATGTTTGATCCTCGCTTAAATCGGGATTCAAAAAATACCGATCGCTGCCATAGGTTAAAAGAAAAGGTCCTAGAGGCTTTGGATAATGTCGCAAACCTCAATGAAGATCGCGTACTGCGTCGCTACGTAGAATTAATGGAAGGTACGTTGCGGACAAACTATTACCAAACTGTCGGTGGCAAAGAAAAACCCTACATCGCATTTAAATTCAGCCCTCGAAATATTGCAGGTATTCCCGAGCCCCGTCCCTTGTACGAAATATACGTTTATTCTCCCCGTGTAGAAGGCGTTCACCTACGAGGAGGGAAAGTTGCTCGAGGTGGTTTGCGTTGGTCCGACCGTTTGCAGGATTATAGAACCGAAGTCTTGGGGCTAGTAAAAGCGCAGCAGGTGAAAAATGCGGTTATTGTTCCCAATGGCGCGAAAGGTGGCTTTGTTTCCAAGCAACCACCACAGAGTGGTGGAAGAGATGCTATTTTTGCCGAAGGCATAGCATGTTATAAAACGTTTATTCGCGGATTGTTGGATATTACCGATAATCTTGTCGACGGTACTGTGGTACCGCCAGAAAGCGTTGTTCGCCACGACGAAGATGATCCGTATTTGGTGGTTGCCGCCGACAAAGGTACGGCGACCTTTTCTGATATCGCTAACGAAATATCCATTGAGTACAAGCATTGGTTAGGCGATGCCTTTGCCTCCGGAGGTAGCCAGGGATACGATCACAAGGGTATGGGTATTACGGCCAAAGGCGCCTGGGTGTCGGTACAGCGACACTTTCGTGAAAACGGTGTCGATATTCAGAAAGAAAATTTCAATGTTATTGGTATTGGTGATATGGCGGGCGATGTGTTTGGTAATGGTATGCTGCTATCGGAACACATTTGCCTTCAAGCGGCCTTTAACCACCAGCATATTTTTATTGACCCAACACCAGACGCGGACAAAAGCTTTATAGAGCGCAAGCGATTATTTGATACTCCCCGTACATCTTGGGCCGACTACGATACAACTCTAATTTCAAAGGGCGGTGGTGTGTTCGAACGTTCCGCGAAATATATAACGTTAACCCCAGAAATTCAGCAAGCATTTGATATCGTCGATCAAAAACTTACTCCAACAGAGCTAATGCATCAGCTTCTTAAAACCCCTGTCGACTTAATTTGGAATGGCGGTATTGGTACTTACGTTAAATCCGAAAGTGAAACCCACGCGGATGTAGGCGACAAAGCGAATGACAGTCTACGGGTCAATGGCTCGCAGTTGCGCTGCAAGGTGTTTGGGGAAGGCGGTAATCTGGGCATGACCCAGCTCGGGCGCATTGAATATTGCCTGATGGGCGGCGCCTGTAATACTGATTTTATCGACAATGCGGCGGGAGTGGATTGCTCAGACCACGAGGTGAATATCAAAATTCTGCTAGATGAGCAGGTTGCTAACGGAGATTTAACCGAAAAACAACGCAATAAATTATTGGTGAAAATGACGGAGCAGGTGTCCGATCTGGTATTGCAGAATAATTATCGTCAGGCGCAGGCTATTAGCATTGCGCAGTTCCAAGCAACAGGGCGCGCCAACGAATACCGGCGTTTTATGGCGTTTTTAGAATCAACAGGAAGGCTGAATAGGGCGTTGGAGTTTTTGCCAACGGATGAACAGTTAGTCGAGCGTCAGGCACACGGGAAAAATCTTACGCGTCCAGAGTTATCGGTTCTGATCTCCTATGCAAAAGTAATGATGAAAGATGAGCTGATTCATTCCAACATTGCCGATGACCCCTATATCGCCTTAGCTATAGAAACCGCCTTTCCGCTGGATATAGTGAAGCAATTTAAAAAGCCTCTCTACAAGCACCCGTTAAGGCGTGAAATTGTTGGCACCCAAGTCGCCAACGACCTTATCAATAACCTCGGTATCACCGTTGGTCACCGATTACTTGAAGCCACAGGTGCAACGAGTGCCGAGATCGCACGGGCCTATATTGTATCGCGGGACGTGTTTGAATTTGAGGCCTTCCAGAAGTACATCCGAAGCCTGGACCACAAAGTAGCCGCGCCGTTACAGGCGGAGCTGCTCGCCAATATGATCCGCCGGGTGCGCAGGGGAACGCGCTGGTTCTTACGCAATCGGCGGCTAAATCTCAATCCTAAAGTGGATGTGCCTTACTTTAAAGAGGGTCTAAGTGTTGTCTATAAGGCAACGGCCAATGCCGTTGAGGGTTCCGCTCGGGAAGAATGGCTGGCGCGCTCTCGCTTATTTGAAGAGCTGAATGTACCGGAAGACTGGTCGCTTAAATTGGCCATGGCCGATAACCTGTTTTCCGGCCTGGGCGTGATTGAATCGGCAAGACAGGCGAATGCCGATACCGAACTGGTAACAGAAGTCTTTTTCGAGTTGCTCGACAAGCTTGATCTCAACTGGTTTGCATCGCAACTTTCGGACGTAAACGTGGAAACTTACTGGCAAGCGCTTGCGCGAGAATCCTACCTCGACGATTTAGAAGCCCAATTGAGGCAACTGACAATTACTCTGGTTAATATGCGAACAGATGTGTGCACTATCGATCAGATTATCGAGAACTGGTGTAGTTCAAATGAACCTTTAATCCTGCGCTGGAAGCAGATGATTACCGAGGTGCAAAGTTCTCCCGGCACAGACTACGCGATGTTTGCTGTCGCCCTAAGAGAGTTGCTCGATCTGGTCATTGCAACGGACCACTATGCTGCCGGGCATGTACAGTAGCGCGCGCATGTCTGAAGTTGCTGTATATCTGTCACTGCGTATTTCGGCGGAAGAGTATCAAAAACTCTATGCAGGTGTTGCCAAATCGGTTTATGCCCGTGCATTAGATGGGCGCAGGATTCGCTTCCCAGCCAATATTTTGCGGCCCTTTGTAACCCGCACTGGGATCGATGGTCATTTCGCGATCTATTTCGATGGGCAAAACCGTTTTACCCGCATCGAAAAAGTCGAATAATGTAGGGGTTTATGATCTGCCGCTAGCCCATTTGTCGACCTTTTAGCCCCATTTCTGTATCCTTGCGCCGTTCCTTTTTTAAGAGCGGCGTTTCTACCCTAATGCCGCTGCAGCTAGTTACTTTGACCAAAGGTCTGCCATGTACTCCATCGCTAAAAAACTCCTGTTCTCCCTCAACCCGGAAGTCGCTCACGAGTTATCTCTCGACTGGCTTGGTGCAGCAGAGCGCCTTCATTTATTACAACCTTTTGTTAAAAAAATGGTGAGCGCACCAGTGGAGGTGATGGGCATCAGGTTTCCCAATGCCGTTGGTCTGGCCGCTGGAATGGATAAGGATGGAGAGTATTTCAACGCCTTCGGTCACCTTGGTTTTGGCTTTATTGAAGTTGGTACGGTTACGCCGTTGGCTCAGCCTGGCAATCCAAAACCCAGACTGTTCCGCCTGGTTGAGCAAGAGGCGGTGATAAACCGCATGGGTTTCAACAATAAAGGTGTGCAAAACCTTGTTAGCAAAGTGAAAAAAAGGCGCTACAACGGTGTTCTGGGGATTAATATCGGTAAAAACAAACTAACGCCCGAGGAAAACGCGCTATCCGATTATGAAAAGTGTATGGATGCGGTATACGAATGTGCCGATTACATCACAATCAATATTTCATCTCCAAATACTCCCGGGTTGCGCAACCTACAATTTGGGGAAAACCTCGAAAAGCTGTTGAAGGGCATTAAAGCGAAGCAGGCAGAGTTGATGGCAAAAACGGGTAAGAAAACACCTATTGCCGTAAAAATCGCCCCGGATATGACCGATGATGAGCTAAAAGCCGTTGCTGATCAGTTGCTTGCCAACAACTATGAAGCGGTAGTTGCTACCAATACCACCATCTCGCGCGACGGTCTTGAAAGCTCCGAATACAAGAACGAAGCGGGCGGTTTGAGTGGTCGTCCCGTCAAGGATAAATCTACCCACGCGATCAAAGTACTGGCAGATCATTTACAAGGAGCCATACCCATCATTGGAGTTGGTGGCATTATGAGTAGCGAAGATGCTGTGGAAAAAATAGAAGCTGGTGCGAGCCTTGTTCAATTATATACAGGGTTTATTTATCAGGGGCCAGAACTCGTAGCTGAAGCCGCAAGCGCCATAGCAGCGCTAACGGCCTCTTAAAGCTCCTGTTTACGGAGCCTAGGTGCATCGGCATAGCCGAGCGGAGGAGCTGATCCATCAGTAAAGCGTCACACGTTTTGCGTGTGGTGTCCGTTGTAGACTTTTGTTTACCTCTTAACAAATGTACCTTTAGTGCCGCCGCTTGTAAGTATATGAATGCGGTGTTGCATTTGGGAGAATGCGGCAGCGGTTCTATAAGCTGGGTAGCGTTCGTGCAGTCGCCAGCTAGTAATTTTGGAGCTTCTGGACTTGCGCCAGAGTGTTGAAACCATTCCAATGGTCTTCCCGTCCCTCACGCCAACCCGTTAGCCATACCTGTCTGGCTTCACCCGCGACATGGGGACATAGGCTCCTTGATCTGCCGGCAGTTCCGGCCATGTAGCCGCGAGAGAAAGCACGCTCAGAGTTGGTTCGTTTTTGACGTCTCATACAGGAAGTACCTCACTGGTTTTTTTGGTTATGCTGATTCTTCTATGAATAACGGTTATTTCCGTACTAACTAGAGTAAATCCATTTACAATTTAACTGTTGGGCGCGTTGGAGCCCTATATATCGCCCTTTACGGCGAAGCGGACTAACAGTGTCCCAAAGGACACTACAAAAGTGAACGAATTAAAATTCATAGGCAGAACGCCTGATATCTCCTGAGAGCATAAAATTTAATGCAAGAAAATTATTTTTCCAGCTGCCCTAAAGGGTTAGAAAACCTTTTAAAACAAGAGCTTGAAGAGCTAGGCTCAAGTAATTTAAGAGAAACTGTTGCAGGTGTCTATTTTAGTGGCGATATCCGTCATGCCTATAAAGTATGTTTATGGTCGCGCTTAGCTAATAAAGTTCTATTGCCCTTGGCCAAAGGGCCAGTTGCATCCGCAGATGATTTACATGCGCTGGTAAAGGGGCTTCCGTGGGAAGACCATCTTCCGGAAAATGGAAGTTTAATCGTTGATTTCCTCGGTACAAATGACGCGATACGACATACGCAATTTGGCGCGCAAACCGTCAAAGATGGTGTGGTAGACAGGATTCGAGAGTTAAGTGGTACGCGCCCTGATGTTAATAAAACGTCTCCAGACATCCGTATAAACGCCAGACTTGCGAGAGATGTCGTGCATTTAAGCCTGGATTTAAGTGGAGATAGCTTACATAGACGTGGCTATCGCGTCGGGCAGGGCGGTGCACCACTTAAGGAAAACCTAGCAGCAGCCATTCTTAAGCGAGCTGGTTGGGAAGAGATTGCAGAAAAGGGCGGAGCTCTGCTCGATCCGATGTGCGGTTCTGGCACCTTTTTGTTGGAAGCTGCGATGATGGCCACAAAAATGGCTCCCGGATTGTTGCGGGCGCGTTTTTCAAAGGGTCTGCATAAAGAACAAACCTACGCGTCTTTTGATGAGGAGTTTACTCCACGAGTGATTGGCTTTGGCTTCGAAAAATGGAAACAGCATAACGAAGACGTATGGCAGGGGCTAATTGACGACGCTGAACTCATACATAAAACAGCATGTGAACGAACATTGCCAGAGATTCGCGGCTACGATATTAACCCCAGAGTTCTCGGCTCAACACGTAAAAACATCGTAGTGGCGGGGTTCGACGAGTTCATTCGGGTAACAACGAAAGACGTTGGGGAATTTAAAATACCCACCCACCGTGAAATCAACAATGGCCTAATTATCTGCAACCCCCCATACGGTGAGCGCTTGGGCGAAACCGAGGCTCTGCGGGAAACCTATCTAACGCTAGCGCAAACGTGTAAACGGGAATTCCCTGGGTGGCAGTTGGGCGTTTTTACCGGTAACAGAGAACTCGCCCGAGAAATGCGATTGAGACCAAAGAAAAAGTACCAGCTGTATAACGGCACCATAGCCAGTGAATTGTTACTGTATGACTTAACGGCGACCGGAAGTGTCGAAAGGGAAGAGGATAAATTTCGGGTGGGATCGTCCTCAGGCGCAAAAAATATTTCCGCAAACCAGGCGGTTCACCTACCTCTGAAAGAGAGACCACTAAGTTCAGGTGCGCAAATGTTTGCGAATCGCCTGCGTAAAAACCGAAAAAAACTGAATAAATGGATCAAGCAAGAGAGCATTCATTGCTACCGCGTCTACGATGCGGATATGCCCGAATATTCTGCAGCAATAGATGTGTACGAGTTAGTTAATGGCCCGCTTCAGTTACATGTTCAGGAATACGCTGCACCGAAAACTATTGATGAGAAGAAAGCAAAAGAACGGTTCGACGATTTGGTTCATGCTTGTGCGGTTGTTTTTGAATTAGATGAAGACAATATTATTGTCAAAGTACGCAAGCGTAATCGTGGTAAAGAGCAATATGAAAAGTTAAACAAACAAAACAGTGCTGAAACGAGCCGAATACAAGAGGGCGATTGTATACTGGAAGTCAATCTTAAGGATTACTTGGATACGGGTGTGTTTTTGGATCATCGGCCGTTGCGCAAGCAAATAGCAAAACAAATAAAAGGTAAAAGTTTTTTAAACCTCTTCTGTTATACGGCAAGCGCGACGGTTCATGCGGCAAAAGCTGGTGCGGTCAGCTCGGTGAGTGTTGATATGTCCAATACATATCTAGATTGGGCTAAGCGTAATTTTGCACTAAACACTATCAATCCCAGCAGCCATCAGTTGATACGAGCCAACTGCTTTGATTGGTTGAAACAGTGCCGCCAGGGCTTTGATGTGATTATGCTTGACCCACCAAGTTTCTCCAATTCAAAACGTATGGAAGATGTGCTGGATATCCAAAAAGACCATGTGAATTTGATAAACCGATGCATGGACTTATTGAAACCCGCCGGAACGCTGTATTTTTCGACGAATCTGCGCAGCTTTAAACTGGATAATGAGTTGCTTTCTCAATTCAAGGTTACCGATATTACCACGCAAACACTGGACCCAGATTTTGCGGCCAACGCAAAAATACATTGCTGCTGGAAAATAGAAGCCTGATATGCCCAAGCCGTTCAAAGTGCATAGCCGCTACAAACCTGCCGGTGATCAACCGAAGGCAATTGCGAGCCTATATAAAGGTATAGAAGCTGGCTTGGCACACCAAACCCTGCTCGGTGTAACGGGTTCTGGCAAGACTTTTACGATCGCTAATCTGGTAGAGAAAGTGCAGAGGCCTACATTGGTTATGGCCCACAACAAAACGTTGGCTGCACAGCTTTACGGCGAATTTAAAGAGTTTTTTCCAGACAACGCCGTTGAGTATTTCGTTTCCTACTACGACTATTATCAGCCAGAAGCCTATGTACCATCTTCAGATACGTTTATCGATAAAGACGCCTCTGTAAACGAACATATTGAGCAAATGCGCCTTTCCGCAACCAAGGCGCTTATGGAACGTAAAGACGCCATAATTGTGGCCACCGTTTCCGCCATTTACGGCTTGGGCGATCCTGAATCCTATCTGAAAATGATGCTGCACTTAGTGCAGGGCGATAAAATTGACCAGCGAAAGCTTTTACGCCGCTTGGCGGAGCTGCAATACACGCGGAACGATATTGACTTTCAGCGCGCGACATACCGAGTTCGGGGCGAGGTTATCGATATTTTTCCTGCCGACTCCGAGGCGGAAGCCGTTCGAGTGGAGCTGTTCGACGACGAAGTTGAACAGCTTTCCGTTTTCGATCCCCTTACGGGTGAAATCCTTTCAAAAATTCCGCGTGCAACGATCTACCCCAAAAGCCACTACGTCACACCTAGACAAACCGTGCTTAATGCGGTCGATTATATTGAAGAAGAACTGAAAGAGCGATTAGACCAATTTCGAGAAATGGATAAACTGGTCGAGGCTCAACGATTGGAACAGCGCACCAAATACGATATGGAGATGATGCGCGAACTGGGATACTGCACCGGCATTGAAAACTATTCTCGCTACCTATCCGGTCGCGCAGCCGGCCTGCCACCACCTACACTATTCGATTACCTGCCAAAGGAAGCCTTGCTGGTGATTGATGAGTCCCACGTAACCGTTCCCCAAATTGGGGGCATGTACAAAGGCGACCGTTCCCGCAAGGAAACGCTTGTTGAATACGGATTTCGCTTACCTTCAGCTTTAGATAATCGACCGATGCGATTCGATGAATGGGAAAATCTCGCCCCGCAAATGGTTTTTGTCTCGGCTACTCCGGGAAATTACGAAAAGGAACATCAGGGGCAGGTGGTAGAGCAGGTCGTGCGACCCACGGGCCTGCTGGATCCGGAGCTGGAAATCCGCCCCGCCAGCACACAGGTAGATGATTGCTTATCGGAAATACATCAGCGGGTAAAAAACAACGAACGTATTTTAATTACAGTGCTAACAAAACGAATGGCCGAAGACCTGACTGAGTTTATGATGGAACACGGCGTTCGAATACGTTATTTACATTCTGATATTGAAACTGTCGAGCGGGTCGAGATCATTCGCGATTTACGGCTCGGCGAATTCGATGTGCTAGTGGGGATCAACCTGTTACGTGAAGGGCTCGATATGCCGGAAGTGTCGCTGGTTGCGATTTTCGATGCAGATAAAGAAGGTTTCCTACGCTCGGACCGATCACTTATTCAAACCATTGGTCGAGCAGCGAGAAACGTTAAAGGTAAAGCAATTCTCTATGCGGACAAAATTACTGGCTCCATGCAGCGGGCGATAGATGAAACCACCCGCCGTCGCGAAAAACAAATGGCGCATAATCTAAAACACGGCATTACTCCAAAGGGAATTGTAAAATCGATTGCGGATATAATGGAAGGCGCAAGAGCACCGGGATCAAAACCGGGCAGCCGTAAAAAAGTCGCCGATAAACGCGGGCGTTATGCTCTGGAGGTACCGGAAGGCAAGGACTTGTGGCACCACGTTCAGGATTTGGAAAAAGAAATGTTCGAGGCGGCCAAGAATCTCGAATTTGAAAAGGCCGCACAGTTGCGAGATACCATTCACCAACTAAAAGAAAAGAGTTTGTGAAGTTTAAGCGGTAGGGCGCTGGTAGGCTCCTTTCTCTTGCTATTGCCCCGCCGCCGGGCAACCACGAAATTGATGTCTTGCTCTCCATCGCACCCTGTTGTCGATGCCATTTTTAGTGGCGTCAGAACCCTCTTGAGGTTGATCGCAACTTACATTGCTCAACTGTAAGCATCGTTGAAAATCAAGCTGAGCCTCTAGTAGCTAACTTTCCGCTAAATGGAAGCACTTTTTCTGTTACTTAAGTGGATACGAATATCAACCCCGCTGCTAGTAACGATGGTGGCACAATCACGCACTGGCCGTTATTTTTCTTGATGCTTGGGCGAATTCGCTTATTGATGAATAGGTTGATACTCGCTCTAATGCAAAGAGGTAATAGAGGTCCGGCCGGTAAAAAGGTTGAATTTAGCCACTTCGATCGTAGCCATTTGAAATCAAAGTAACTATTCGGTAAAGAGTTCAAAACTCATTGGCTTGACTGGTTTAGTCAAATCTAACTCAAAACTACCCAATCTTCCCAGGTGCTCGGTATGATACGGTGAGAATGCGGCCATGTGCGCCGGGTGATGTTATGCCCTTCCGCCTTCAGCTGGTTAAACACTTCAGTCATGGCGTTTACGTTGTAAAGAATGGCAAAATTGGCTAGCAGGTGATTGTATTTCACAATTTTGCTTTGTTCATGTTTTAGATTGACACCTATTTTTCCTCCGTTTGCAAAGAATAGCCACCGAGCGAACTCGTTGAACTCTTCACTTTTACAGGTAGCCGCTTGAATTGTCTTTCGCAGATCTATGTCGGTGATATATTCAAGTAAAAACATTGTTCGTACTACCCGCCCGAGTTCTCTAAACGCAAAGTAGAGTTTATTTTTCCGATTCTTCGTTCCAAATCTCCGTAAAATGGTCGATGCTGTAATTTCCCCCGCCTTAACTGACATCGCTGTTCTCATCATGTCGGCATAATGTTTTTCGATGAGATCCCATTTAATGGGATCATTAAAGAGCGAATGGATGTTCTTCAATGTCATGGCACGATCCGGTTTGTAAAAATTGAGATTTTGATGTTGCGGATGCGCGGCATCAGCTTAATACCGAGTAAATGAGCCAAACCAAACACCGGCGTGGATTGCGCTTGTGTATCGCCATGTACCGTATCTGGATTGAAGTCGGATTCGTCATTGAGCAATCCATCCAAAATATAGATGGCCTCATATACTCCGCAAGGAATAAAACGACTGAACAAGGCGATGTAGGTGTCAGAGACATGGTAATACGCGATCCCCCCATAACTACCGTAACGAATATGGTATTCAGACAGTAAATTGTCTTCGTAAAGATCCCAAAGCTTACCATCCGCCGAGACGGTGTTACCTGATCCCCAGCATTCGATTAAGCGGTATTTTTTGTACTCGTTATTGATCTTGGCTATGGCTTTGTCCAAGCGTGCTTCGGTCGTCCTTTTTAGGTTTAGTCAAGCCACCTGTTTCCGAGTGACGCCTTGAACGGAGCGTACAGTTTCGGTTGGACCGATGTTGGTTCCGTAACAAAATACGGTCAACCGGGTCGCTGATGCGAGATTCTAAGCCCGACAAGGGGCCAAAATGTTTGTTGAGATTGAGCCATTTTTCAACATAGATAATGACGTCGAGAAGATTGATTTTTTCGAGCCTTTCATGCAGTAACGTGCCGATCGCTTCAATTTCTGGTGACGGTTTTTCCGATCTTGGCTTTCCAATGACTAAATTCCCTTTTTCAATCCGGACCCATTCATCGCCAGGGAAAAGATTATCCGCTTTGTAACACACTGCTGCCATATTCTTTTTTAGGGTGCGTGTAAACTCAACATCTCCGACAACCAACCCCACTTCGTTACAGTAGGTAGGCAATTGGGTTTCATATTCCTCCCAACTGATTAACTGCTCTCGATAATCATCAAAAGTTTCGCTGTAGGGAATAAATAAATCGCCAGTACCCAACTCTTCCGCAATACGCTCAAACACGCACAACTCGAAAGAGATATTATTCACCTCAGTCACCTGTGCCGACTTGGTTGCTTTACCCGTAACTAATTTCCACCATTTATCGCGAATCCAACGAATATTGAGCTCGTTTTTAGATGCTGGGTCGTTGGGGTCGGTTTGTATTGACAAAAAATCGGTTCGGCGTTTTTTGTGCTTTAAAATGAACTGGAAAGCGTTAAGTACATCTTTATCCGCCGTGGCGGACGCCAAGTTGAGTATTTCAATCGTACGGAATAGAGCTGCACGCTGTTTTTTGTAAAGTTGAACGATAAAGGGCAAATAATTATTTCCCGCGTAGGCCATATATTGCTCACACAGGTCTAATAATTGAGTGCTATTTTTTCCTAAAATCGGATCATAGGCTGCAACGGAATCGGGATTATTCAAATAGACTTTCACGGTACCCGTCAGAACAGAAACTAAATGGTCTGTTTTTTTTTGATGGTCGGCGAGATATTGTTCTAATAGCTTCTGCGCCGCTCGGTCGAGATTTTGCAGTATTTTTATCGAAATGTCTGCTGCATTATAGAGAGTGTGTGCGTATTGGTGGCGAATCAAAACGATCACCATGGCAAGGCGCTTATTGGCCTTAAGCTGCATGAGTTCAGCGTAGTCTAAGGCCTTAGCTTCGTTAATGAATTGTTGATGCTTTACAGGAGGTAAGCCTAAATCTGTTGGTAAGAGAGTTTGCAGCGAGGTTAACCATTCCAAATAGTGGATATATGCATGAATGTTGCGAGGCGTTGGACGCTTGGGTTCATTTTTTAATGTACTCCATCCAAAGCCATTTACGCCGCTGCTGGATTGGAGTAAATCCGAAATATGGTGTTGATTTTCTTTTGTAATGTAGCCACACAGTCGCTCATAATAACCGGTGTTGGCTTCAACTCTAGCCGTTTCGCAGATTCGCTCAATTACGGAAAACCCCGGAAACTCAAAACGTTCCTTGACTAAATATTCAAGAGTTACATTGATGATATCTGGTAGCGCTTCTTTGGTGGTGGCGGCTTCCAGGGCCCAGGCTTTTACAAGTAGATTGGTTTTTGTGATGTCATAAAGTGTGATTCCCAAATGCTGGCGGATGAGCTTTACATGGCGATCTTTCGCGCCGGACACAAAGTAGGCCTGGAGCTCCTTAATGGTCGTTCTAGAGCGACTATGTGTTCTGATATGCGTGATGATAACGTGTGGAATATCACGTAGTGCAACAAATTGTCCGAGTCGTTGCGTCATTTTCAGTTGAACCAGCAATCCGAGAAATGAAGCACTCGATCGTTTGGTATTACGAATTGAGAATGCTATCTCTTCGTCTGTTGGTGTGTAGACTTCTCCCAACTCGTCTGCAGATATATCTGTTTTGACACGTGGATACGCTGTTTGGTAGATAGCTCCCATGGGAAATGATCACTTACCTGTCGCATTATTGTCGGTACTGGCTTTTAGGTTCGCCACAGGAGTCTCTTGAGTCAACCGTTCGTCAATAAACGGGTCCTGCAGCATCGATATAACGCATGGCAGACTTGACGTCTTTCCAGCCCACGTAGGCCATTAATGTTTTGGTATCCCATTGATTTGCATTCGCCCAGATGGCAACCCCCGGCCGAAGAGAATGGCTGCTAAATGCATGTGCATTGTCGAAGTCTGCGTCAATACAGTAGTTTTTGATGATGGTGATCACGCTTGTTGGGTGTACGGCTTTGGGGGCAATCGTGCCCCACTGGTTAATCCCTGGAAACACGGGTCCTGACGTTAACCCAGACAAATTTATCCATTCGAAAAAAGCAGATACTGGACACAACGGACTCAAGGCCGGGACTTTGTAATGCCGCCCTTGATAAGTTCTATCTGTTTTGCTTCTCAGCAGGAAGATATCAAGACCCTTTGCGTAAGACGCTTGCACATTTTCGATCGTCATGCACGTCAATTCATCACTGCGAAATGCCCGCCAAAAACCCACAAGAATGAGTGCCTTGTCACGAGTCAGCTTCAAGCGTTTAGCCGCTGTGCAAGCATCCGAAGCACACTCACATTCGATTCTGTTAACGAGAATTTTAAGTTGTTCAACTTGTAGGGGCTTTGCTTGTTTTTCAATTAGCGGGTGAAGCTCTGCAATGCATTTAAGTACTTTTATAACATGAGGATATTTAGTGGGATCAGGAAAACCCTGATCATTGTGCCAGGCCGCGATTGCGGCGAGTCGTTGCTTTAAGCCAGCGTTGGCGCATAGTGGGCAAGGTAGGAGACAACACTATCCGCAGTCGCTGGAAGAAAACCACCCCAC
Source organism: Teredinibacter haidensis (assembly GCF_014211975.1). Classification (NCBI taxonomy): domain Bacteria; kingdom Pseudomonadati; phylum Pseudomonadota; class Gammaproteobacteria; order Cellvibrionales; family Cellvibrionaceae; genus Teredinibacter; species Teredinibacter haidensis. Next base: position 1,518,014 of record NZ_CP060084.1, on the reverse strand, counting down.
GAAACCTCAAAATGTTCAATCGCAGCACGATAGCTTTTGCGCGTATTTTCTCGCGTAGCGGCATGAATATACTGGTCAATTTTGTTCATAGCGTCCGTCTCGCTTCATAATGGATTTCAATGCTCATGTCGATGATGGATATCGGGATAATGCGGGTGTTTATGGGTCACTGGAGCATGCTGGTGCTTATGTATGTGCGGTTCAGCTCCATCCCAACCAAACTCATGTTCATGCTCGTGATGACCGTCGTGCCGATGTGGGTGGCTGTGTTCAAGCGGTTCGTGCGTATGCGTATGATCGTGATTTTCCGTTAAATGTAACCATACTCCCACGGCCATGCAGATTGCAGCCAACCAAAACAGTAGCGAAGTTGGTTCGTTGAGCAGCTCAATGGATACCGCCGCACCAAGAAACGGCGCCGTTGAAAAATAAGCGCCTGTTCTTGCCGTCCCCAGATGCCGCAATGAAAGCACAAACAGTACGAGACTAAGACCGTAACCCAAAAATCCGAGTAAAGCTCCCGTAAATAATGTTGAGAATGCCGGTATCTGAAAGCCCAGTGATAACGCGATGCTACAGTTGACGAAACCAGCGGCAAATCCTTTACTGCCCGCAACAAACAGTGCATCGGATGCAGAAACCTTTCGCGTAAGATTATTATCGATGGCCCAGCATAAGCATGCGCCGACAATATAAATCGGCCCTTGCCATGTGCCATTCGTCCCCTCCATAGCTGCTGAAGACCACGATACGATAACGCCACCGAGGACAATCGCTATCATACCGATGACAATTCGGCGATCGGCGTTTTCTTTAAAAATGATCCAGGCGATAACGGCCGTAAGAACCGCCTCCACATTCAACAAAAGAGAGGCTGATGAACCACTGGTTTGCGAAAGCCCTAGCATTAGCAATACCGGCCCCAAACAACCACCAAACACGATTGCACCGATCAGCCAAGGCCATTCACTCTTTGGCAAACCTGGGGAGACCCAACGTTTGTCCCTGTGTAGCCGAATGACAAGCAAACCTATGCCGCTGCCTAAGTACAGCACACCACCCAGCATTACGGGGGACATGTGCTCCAATAACAGCTTGGCAAATGGCGTGCTGACGCCAAACAAAAAAGCCGCACTGATTGCGTACAGCACGCCAGTGGGCAATCGGATCACTACTTAACCCCTTCAAATTCCCCGGTAAAGTTTGCGTCAAATACTTCACCGCCGTCGGACATCAGAATGTAGAGTGTCTTCTTTTCGCTTTCATTCAGAACCGAGACAATGTAATAACCTGGGCCTTTTTTAGTAATGGCAACATTCTTGGTCGGTACCGATGTCCAAGTTTTGGGAAGCTGACCGAAGCCGAGTCCTGCATCACGGGAGGATAAATTGGTGGCAACATCAAGCGCTAGCGACTGTGCAGCGGATTCTGAAATAGGGCCATGGGCGTGGTCGCTATGCGCGAACAATGATTGAGATGTAAGTAATGTCAGTACCATTAAAGCGGTAGATAGAATTTTCATAGGGTTTTCCTTTCGCTAATTTTTGGTGACGGTGTTAATGGGAGTGATAATGTTCGCCATCATGTGAATGCTCGTCTGGCTGCTCTTTTTGCTGTTCGGGAACACTCTCTGGGAAACTGTTCTGATTGAGGTCAAACTTCTTGGGGTAGTTTGATAAAGGTGAGGATTCTCGCTGCATATCTTGGTGAGTGTGGTGGTGGTCATCCTGATTTAGTGGAAAATCATCGGGGTATGCCGTGTGTTGATAGCCATGTAATTGCATCAGCAATAATAAACCGCCCGCCAGCATTAACGCGATGTTGGCAGCCTTGCTGAAGCGTTGAAATGACGCAGTCTTTCGCCATGCAATTAAAATGACCAGCATCACACACAGGGCGATAATTTTCCCCACTTCAACACCAACATTAAATGAAAGGATTTTTAATACCAGACTGTGATCACCCAAAGGCAATTGTTGCAATCGAGTAGATAAACCAAAACCATGGATCAAACCGAATATAAACACCATCCATGTTAAATTGGGCGATGACGTTTGGAAGTATTTTTTGAATCCGTCCAAGTTGTCGAACGCTTTGTAACACACGGTCAACGCAATAACGGCATCAATCAAATAGTAATTCGCGGTTATTCCCCAAAACGTTGCAAATACCAAAGTAATCGAATGACCGACTGTAAACGCCGTAATAAACTTTAAAATATCGCGAAAGCGGGTTAAGAAAAACATCACCCCAAATAAAAACAACAAGTGGTCGTAGCCAGACAACATATGCGTGGCGCCCAGGTGCATATATTCCAAGTATCCCGCATTTAATATTCTGGCCTGATCTTCAGCTGACATGCCGTGCGATATAGCATTGAAACTGATGAAGCACAGCAAACCCATCGTTAATAGTCGTATCATAATATCCTCAAAATTTGTTATATAAACTTAAAGATGTCTTACTCGTCTAGGCGTGGTTGAGTAGTTGCTTATCTCTGTGCACTAAGCGATAAAGCACCGGTAACACAAACAGCGTTAGCAACGTTGACGAAATAATTCCGCCAATAACCACCGTAGCAAGAGGGCGCTGTACTTCTGAACCTATACCGGTATTTAACGCCATAGGAACAAAGCCTAAGGACGCCACCAGTGCAGTTGTTAATACGGGGCGTAGCCGCGTCAACGCACCTTCAATAATGGCTTTTTCAACACTTAAACCGTCGTGGATTAATTCACGAATAAACGACACCATCACCAAGCCGTTTAAAATAGCGATACCCGACAAAGCAATAAAGCCAACCGCTGCGGAAATAGAAAACGGGATATCACGCATCACCAAAAACAGAACGCCGCCGGTGAGTGCAAGTGGCACACCGGTAAAAATAATGAGGGCATCTTTGAATGATCCCAGAGCGAGAAATAACAAGCCTACAATCATGATTAGCGTGATCGGCACCACCAATGTTAAACGCTTTGAAGCCGATTGCAGCTTTTGGTAGGTACCACCGTACTCCACCCAATAGCCCACTGGAATGTCTACGGAGTCTTTAATCTTTGCTTGAATGTCTGCCACAAAAGAACCCAAATCACGCCCGCGCACATTGGCAGTAACAAAGACACGGCGCTTGCCATTTTCACGATTGATTTGATTAAAGCCTTCCACAAGCTCCATTGTTGCTAATTCCTGTAAGGGAACAGCGCTGTCGTTAGATAGCTGAATGGGTAGGTACTTTAAGCGATCCATATCCGTTCGACGCGCTTCCGGTAAACGCACTACAATATCCGTGCGTCGGTCGCCTTGATAAAATTGGCCTGCGACTTCACCACCCAATGCAATGGCCAGCTGGTCCTGCAATTCACTCACGGCTAAGCCGTACTGCGCCAACACATCGATTTTGGGCAGCACGGTCATAATCGGTAAGCCGGTAGTTTTCTCCATTTGCACATCGGCAATACCTTCTACACTGGAAATAGCTTTTTGAATATCGTTACCCAACTTGTCTAACTGCTCAAAATTATCCCCGAATATTTTGATGGCCAACTCTGCACGGACACCTGATAGCAACTCATTAAATCGCATCTGAATGGGCTGTAAAAACTCGTATCGGTTGCCGGGAATAGGTTCCACCAATGCGGCTAAATCGTCCACAACTTGAGTTTTGGTTTTATTCTGGTCAGGCCATTCACTGCGTGGTTTAAGCATAATAAATGTATCAGCTACGCTGGGAGGCATGGGATCGGTGGCAATGTCAGGCGTACCAATTTTTGAAAAAATATGCGCAACTTCTGGCAGATCTGTAATGTTAGCTTCTAAGGTTTTTTGCAGCGCTATGGATTGGCTGAGCGAAGTGCCAGGAATGCGAAGCGCGTGCATCGCAATATCGCCCTCATCCAAATTGGGCACAAACTCGCTGCCCAAGCGCGTAGCCAGCCAAGCCGAACCCACCACCAATACAAGTGCCGTCGCCACTACCATCCAGCGCGCCTTTAACGCTATGTTCAGTAATGGCTCATAAACAGAACGCGATACTTTAATAATGCCACTGTCTTTTTCTGTGACAGGTTTTTTGAACAATAATGCGACACAGGCCGGAACAAAAGTAATCGACAATACAATCGAGCAAAGTAATGCGATCACGACGGTCAAGGCCATGGGGTGGAACATTTTTCCTTCCACACCCGTCAGCGCAAAAATCGGCAAGTAAACGGCTGTGATAATAAATACCCCGAATAACGCGGGACGAATCACTTCGCGTGTTGCATGAAAAACAATGTCAAAGCGTTCTTTTGTGTCCAAGGTTTTGCCGGGAGAAGACGCATGACTGAGGCGTCGCAAACAATTTTCTACAATGATGATGGCCCCATCTACGAGCAAACCAAAATCCAGGGCGCCCAGACTCATTAAATTGGCACTGACACCGGCATGCACCATACCTGTCACTGTCATTAACATAGCGATCGGAATGACTGCTGCAGTCAATAAGGCAGCGCGCACATTGCCCAGTAAAAAGAATAATATGACGATGACGAGCAATGCGCCTTCAAGTAAATTGGTTTGAACCGTTTTTAAGGTTTTATCGACCAGCGTGGTGCGATCATAAACGGCCGTTGCAGTAACGCCTTCTGGCAAGCCCTGTTTAATTTCATCCAGTTTTTCTGCCACGGCTTTGGCCACTGTGCGACTGTTTTCACCGACCAACATAAATACGGTGCTCATCACCACTTCGCGACCGTTTTGCGTGGCTGCGCCGCTGCGTAATTCTTTCCCCTCTTCAATATTGGCAATGTCTTTAATGCGCAGCGGTACACCTTGATTGCTGCGAATCACAATATTTCCGATGTCGTTGAGCGTTTCTTTTTGCCCCGGAACACGTAACAACCATTGCGCGCCGTTGTGTTCAACAAAGCCAACACCACGATTTTGATTGTTATTTTGAATCGCCTGAATGACATCCTGTTGGGTCAACTCGAACGCCAGTAGCTTTTCAGGTTCAAAAGCCACTAGAATTTCGCGCTTGTAACCGCCGATAGGATTCACTTCGACCACACCTGGTACGCGTAGCAATTGAGGTCGAATTATCCAGTCGTGTACAGAACGCAAATCCGTGGGCGTTACCAGTGAACCATCTTTATTGACTGCACCGGTTTCGGCGTCCACCGTAAACATAAAGATTTCACCCAAGCCAGTGGCGATAGGGCCTAATTCCGGTTCCAGCAAGCGAGGAAGATTGGATCGTGCGCTGGATAGGCGCTCATTCACCAACTGCCGAGCAAAGTAAATGTCGGTGTCATCACTAAAAATAATGGTGACTTGTGAAAGCCCATAACGAGAAACCGAGCGTGTGTATTGCAGGTTGGGCAAGCCTGCCATTGCGGTTTCAATGGGAAACGTCACCCGTTGCTCAATCTCTTGTGGTGTATAGCCGGGAGCCTCTGTGTTGATCATCACCTGCACGTTGGTGATATCGGGAACAGCATCAATGGGTAATTTGGTAAAATTCCAAATGCCCAAACCACTGATGGCCAGCACGGCCACCATAATTAAGGCCCGACGCTGGATAGCAAATTGAATCAAATATTCAAGCATGATATTTCCTTAAGCAGGTAAGCCTTAGTGGTCGTGAGAAGCGCCGGACTTTTCAATATCGGCTTTGATAATAAAACTGTTTTCCGTCACGTATTCGGTGCTGGTGTTTAATCCCCCCAATACCTCCACCCATTCCCCCACTTCACGCCCAAGCTCTAGCATGCGCACTTCATATTCGTCACCCACTTTTGCGTATACCACAGTAAAGTCTCTGAAGGCCTGTAAGCCAATCCGTTTAACGGCTAGTGGTACGCTAAAGCGCGCGACTTCAATATCACCGGTAATAAATTGACCCGCTGATAGCGTATTATTTTCATTGTCGATTTCTACACGTACGGTACTGGCTTGATTTGCCTTTAGTTGCGCATCAATTGCGTTCACACGCCCGGTCAATGCAGCCTCTTGTCCATTAACATGCAGGGTGACTTCGGCGCCTACAGCAACGCGTTTTCGATCAGTTGGGAATACCGATAGCTCCGCCGTGAGCTTTGAAGTATCAACAATTGACATCAAGGTGCGACTGCTACTTTGTTCGCCAGGATTGGCTGCTTTGCTGGTGATGACGCCATTAATGGGCGAGTTAATGGTGAAACTTTTTAAGCTCTCATTGCTGTTGATGGTGATGAGCTTATCTCCAGCCTTTACCGTTTGCCCTAAGCGCGCATGTACTTTTGTTATTTCACCCTCAAAGCGCGCGCTAATTTTTCGCTCGGCGTCGGGTTGCGGGACTAGCTTGCCGAACGATTCGATGGTTTCAACCAGCGTGGCTTCACCGGCTATTTCGGTTTGTATCTCCATCGCCTCAGCTACAGCGGGCTCAATACGTGTTCGACCTTCAAAGTTATCGTATTGCCATTGATGCTTCTTGCTTTGGTGGTCTGCTTTAATTGTTACTACAAACGAGTGCGGTTCATAAATTTCCATATCGCCGCGCAAAAAATCGGCTTGTGGTTTGAAGTTGATCGTATCAACCACGTTACCTAAGCGAGTGAGCGTTACCACCAGCGAAACATCTTCCGGCTTGACGGGCTGCCCATCATTCATAACCCACACACGAAATTCCGGCGGCACACCTGTTTCAAAAATAGCGAGTTCCAGTACAAAGTTTCCATCTTTTAACAAACGACCACGGTGCTCGCCTTTTTCAGGTTCGGCTTCTTTAACTTCTGTTTCAACGGCCAAGCTGAAAGAGGTATACCCAAGAAAAGCTAAAGTAATAAGCGCAATTATAAAGGAGCGCAGAGGCATAAAAGGGCGTAGAAGAGAGTTAATCATTGGTTATCCCCGTTGTTTTCAAATTCTTTTGCAGATGACGTTCCCATTAAGTTCAGCCCCATTAAATTCAGCCCAGTTAAACGCTCAATTTCCGTCAAATTGTTGTGCGCTTTTAAGCGTACGTCGATCAATTCCATTCTTGTATCCAAGACTTCGTTTTGTAGGGCATACCACTCTCTGTAGCTGTATTTTCCCAGCGAGTAGGCTTTTTGTGTTTCAACAAGCGCTCGCTCCAGGCGCGGCAATATTTTCTGTGTAAGTGCGTTGTTGAGGTGATAGCTGTGCTGAAGCTCTTCGTAAAGCACATACAGCTGGGTAGACAATTGAATCTCTTTAGCGCGAGCATCAGCGATGTAACGAGCTTGCTCTGCGCTAAGTGCCGAAATTTGATGCCGGTTGCGTGTGGATTTACCCAGCGGCAGGGATACGCCAAATATTAAACCGTAATCTTCTGTCGCCTCGTATCGTCGGACCCCGGTATTAAATCGCCAACGATTTTTTACCTCTTCACGCACCAAGGTGATTTCAGTGTCGATAACCCGTTGTTGCGTTAAAAAATATCGCACTTGAGGGTTATTATTTATCCCGCTCTCCAAGGTGTCATAGTTGATGACTTGTTCGTTTAGCGTTAGCGCTCCGTTAACCCTAAGAAAATCGACACTAGCGCTTCCCCATTGCGATGCCAGTACCTTTTTAGCCGACGTTAATTCATGCTGAATATCTTCTACCTCAAGTTCACGTCGCTCCAAATTAACCTCAGCTTGCAACTTATCAGCAGACGGAGAGCGCCCAGCATCCACCCGTTTTTGTATTTCTCTGAGTATTTGAATGGCGTGTTGCTGTGCATTTTTAGCCACAACTAATCTTTCCTGATAGGCCAGCACCGTTAAAAACGCATGTGCCGTTTGCGCTGCAACATCGTAGCGTTGAATGTCACGTTCAATTTCCAGTACGTCAGCCTTGGACTGGGCAGACTTGACGCGCTGATCAAGCAGGCCACCCTGTAAAACCCAACTGATGCTGAGTGTTGATTGCGCATTGTCGAGTCCCGTTTGTTCGCCGGTACCGAGCGCATCTTCAAGCGTTAGATTGATTTCCGGCTTTTCACCAATAGCGGCTTGTTGGGCCTGCGCATTGGCACTCTTTACGCGGTATTGATAAGACGCAAGTATTGGGTGGCTTTGCAAACTAAGTTCTACCGTTTGCCGGAGCGTCAATTCGTTCCGAGGAGTTTCAGCTGCCATAAGGGATGCTGACAGACCGAAATAAATTACGGCTCCGGAGAGGCCGGCAAGCTTAAGTAAACAACTAAAAAACCGATTGCAGGTCGGTTTTTTAGTTGTGCTAAAGGGGATAGGCAATCGCATTAGCGCTCCTTTAAAAGCGTAAAGTTAAAATAGATAATTTAGTGGCTAAACAGCCGTTCAAGTGCATGATGAAATAGATCAACAGACAAGGTGCTGACTAGAGTTGCCATTACTGAAAACGATAAAACTAATAAGACCGGAAATGACTGACCTTTGTTATCGTTAAGAAGAGACTCAATGCGCAAAGTCAGCGGATGAGTAGAGAAATGGCAATTCGGCGTCGGCATTGCTGTGCCTATGTTTTTATGGCTTAACTTGGAAACTTTGAGCAAGGTTTTAGCTATTACCGTTTCATCGTTAACCGTAGACAACACAGATTCGTCTGCGGCCTGCTCCAAGGCGAGTGAAAAATCACTATTCAGTTGTTGTGCAATAAACGTCGGAAAAAAAGCCGCCAATAGTGAAAAGCCATATTTCCTCAGTGGATCGTGCGCCCTCGCGTGTGCTAACTCATGCTCTGCAACAACGGTTGCTTCTAGTGTGGTCAGCTGATCGCTAAGCCCACTTGTGATGTATGACCTAGGACTAAAAAGTCCCGAGGTGAACGCTCGAGATTCTTCTGATTCGATAACCGTCAGGCTCTGCTCAGAATTAACGTTTTGTATAAAGAAATCGAGCTGATTTAGTTGCTTGTTGGCCTTCATGGCTTTGGCTAACTTCGCTAAACACACACTAAAAAAAATAACACAAAACACACATAACGATGCGCCATGCCAGCTAAGAATTTCAAATTGGTAAATGTGGTGCCAATGTAGGACAGTGGCTAGCCATGTGTCGCTACTCGACGTTAATTCAGGGAGCACGAGTAACGCAACACTAAATAAACTGATAATCCAGGGCAGAATGCCAATGCACCATAAAATACTGATCCTAGCATTAGCCTGAAAACGGTTTAGTGAATTCGGGGTGAAGAATAAGGTCATGCTGATAAAGATCAGCGACGCGCAGAGACTGACAAAAACAATTGACAATATATTCAGGCTCAGCCCCAAATAGCCCAAAATCATTTTGCGCCACCAGTCCGAGAAGTCGCACGCTTTTCTTCTATCAGTCGCTCGAGTTCATCCAGTTGTTCATTGTCAAGATCTGAAGATAGAGAGGAGAAGGCGGCGAGCAAAGGACTGTCTTTTGTCGAACCAAAATCACTGGCGATATCATTGATTAATTGTCCTATAAAGGCGTTGCGATTTATTGCGGCTTTGTATAGGTAAGCGTGCCCATGCTTTTCTCGACTTAACAAACCTTTTTTGAACAGGCGATCTAGGGTACTTTGGATCGTATTTAACGTACCGCCGCGAGATTTCTCAAAATGTGCGAATACTTGCTTCGCATCCACTTCGCCAGTATCCCAGATGTGCTGAAGCACTAATTTTTCGAGTTCGCCAAGGTTCATAATATCAATTACGCTGAATTTATACGGACGGTAAGGTAGCACGACAAAAACCGATTGGCTATCGGTTTTTGTCGTGCTTTTAACTCGGAAAGTATGGGTGCAGCTTGATTAAGACTGTAGTTCAATCAATGACGCGAAGTGACTAAGCAACCCGTAAGCCCTTATTTCGTACTGGTTTTTGGACAAATATACCTGTTTTTATGGATAGCGTTTAATATAGTATGTATATACATGGTATGTAATACAGTACGAAATATCGAGAGGTAAACTATGGCAAGAGGCGGCGTTAACAAAGCATTAGTATCCAAAGCGCGCGAAACCCTAATCAGTCGAGGCGAAAACCCGTCCATTGATGCAATTCGCGTGGAGCTGGGCAACACCGGCTCCAAGTCAACCATCCATCGCTATCTACGCGAGATTGAAGAGGAGGCGTCGGGTCGACCGGATGACGAGGCGCTGCTCAGCCAGCCGATAAAAGAGCTTGTTGGCCGCCTGGCTTCCACACTAAAACAGGAAGCGCAAGCGGTTATAGACGAGAACCACGTCAGGCATCAGAATCAAGTGCAGTCGCTCATGACCCGCACTAAAGAGCTTGAGGACACGTTAGCCGCCGATAAAAAAACGCTTGAAGAAAAGGAGTCTCGCCTACAAAACGCGCTCGCTGAGTTAGCCGCGAGCAAGGTCGCCGAAGAAGCTTTAAAAGCAAAAGTAACCCAAGCCAGTCAAACGGAAGAAAAACTTCAGGCGCTACTAGCTGAAAGGCAGACCCAGATCGAGTCGTTGGAAGAAAAACATTGTCATAACCGAGAATCCATGGAGCATTATCGAACGTCGGTAAAAGATCAGCGCGATCAGGATCAACGGAAGCATGAGCAGCATAATCAGCAGCTTCAAGCTGAAATTCGGACACTCAATCAAACTCTTTCAGTTAAACAAACCGATATTACACAGTTAAATAAGGATAACGGACGCTTTGCGGCTGAACTCAGCGCTACGCAAAAAGATACTTCAATCCTAGAATCTGAACAGCGCAGATTAATAGCGCGATTGGAATCTAAAGCGGAGGAAGCAGATTCACTTAAAGCACAAGTATCTGAATTGAAAGGCCAATCAGCGGAACTCGACAAGCTTAAAATACTGAATGAAGAACTACAGACCTGGAAGGCAGAGGCATCAGTGTCTATAGGCAAGCTAGAAGCGGAAGTCTCATTTAAGACAGGTATGATGAATCGGTTACTAGAAGAGAAAAAGCTTAACGTTGGCGACCAATTAGCACTAGAGCAAGGGAGCCCCATAATACCTTAAAACAAAGAAATTGATGCGTGAAATTCGCACAATTCTTCCATGAGAAGATGACCAATATTTTCATATAAATCATCAGGTTAGGTACGAAGTGGCTAAATTCAACCTTTTTGCCGGCCGGACCTCTAATACGTGTATGGGATTTTATTTTAAAGATTACAAGCTATTCGTATATGTGATACCGCGTATCAAAGTAGGTCGTTGCGCTCGATGCTTTCCCCTGTTGTGAATGTTAAGTTTAAACTGCTGGTATTCGCCATCTATCAGTCTGAATCAATATGCATAATTGGTTTAAGGAATATTGATGTTTACCATTTTCACAAAGCTTGCTGACTGGATAACCTACGGTGCTCTGAGTTTCGATCCGCAAAGTAAACTTGCCGACGCCACACACTTTTTTATAGAAGATGTCAGTAAAATTTACGTGCTGCTGGTGGTCATGATCTACACTATTGCCTTACTACGCGTGTCTTTAGATGTGGAAAGAGTCAGAGATTTTTTGGCGAGTAAGCATAAGGGCGTTGGGTATTTTCTCGGGTCCGGTTTTGGTGCCATTACACCGTTTTGTTCCTGTTCCAGTATTCCGGTTTTTTTAGGCTTTACTTCTGCGGGTATCCCTGTCGGGATTACCATGGCTTTCCTGTTGACCTCCCCATTGGTCAACGAGGTTGCGGTGCTGCTATTGGTGAGCTTACTTGGATGGAAGTTCACTTTTCTTTACGTTTTAGTCGGTGTATTCGTCGGGATTGTCGGTGGTATTTTCCTTGATGTGATTCGTGCCGAGAGATGGCTTCAATCGTTTGCAGCAAAGGCCTTGGAGCGCGGTAGAAAAACGCAATACAATCAAGATATAATCACTTTTGCTAAGTCCCCAATAAAATTTAAAGAGCGTCACGCATTCGCCAAGTCCGAAACGCTAGAAATTTTTTCCCGCGTTTGGAAGTGGGTTATTGTCGGTGTGGGTCTCGGGGCCGTCTTACATGGGTTTGTACCGGATAGCTGGATCGAAAACCGCCTCGGTGATGGCCAGTGGTGGTCTGTCCCTGCCGCAGTACTTCTCGGGATTCCGCTGTATTCGAATGCTACCGGCGTTATTCCTGTCATGGAAAGCCTTATCATTAATGGCTTGCCAGTGGGGACGACTTTGGCATTTTGCATGAGTACGGTGGCGGCCAGCTTTCCCGAGTTTATTTTGCTCAAGCAAGTCATGCAGTGGAAACTTCTATGTATTTTATTCGCCATACTGCTAACAGCTTTTACTGTTGTTGGTTGGGTGTTTAACTTTATTAGCCCTATTTTCTGAGGAAATAACTATGAAGAACATTAAAGTTCTCGGCAGCGGGTGCACCAAGTGCGTAAAAACCGCCGAGCTAATTAGAGAAATTGCGACAGAAGAAAATTGCGACGTCAACGTATCCAAAGAAACAAGTCCTGAAGTCATCATGTCTTACGGCGTTATGAGTACTCCTGCCGTGGTAATTGATGGAATAGTAATTCATAGTGGTTCAGTGCCTACTCAATCTCAAATCGCCTCTTGGTTAAAATAGGTCTATAGACGATAGAAATAGAAACATACGAGAATTCAGCTGGCCAATTTTATGAAGCCGAGCATCTCTTATGTAAACCGCATGCTCACCAATATTGATTTTGAATGTGCGAAACCGACCGATTCAACAAGGTTGTTTAAAATACGGAAAAGTGAATCAAACTCCAAAAATATTGTTTTGTGCCTCCGAAGCTTGGGAGTCGAAGTATTTTTCAGCGGAAATACCTACCTTTTCCCCTTTGGTATGACCTTTTCCAGGCGACGCCGAAAACCAATATTCCAAGGTTCGGGAGCGATCTGGCGCGGCATCAGTCCTGAGCTTCAGGTCGGTCGTTATGAGTGCACAAATCGCCTTAATACTTCTGACTTTTTAAGGGGAGCGACCAAGACAAGGTAAAACGTTTGCAAGTATTTAACGTTCTATAAATTTTGATGACGTAAAATAAATACGCACCACAATTCACTTAAAAACGCTACTTGCCAAACAGCCTTAATTACTATAACTTGTGCCACATCAATTTATGGCCACCACATATAGTGGCTAAGGGTTGAGTATAGGGGAATCCGGTGAGAATCCGGAACTGTCGCGCAACGGTGATAGCAGGCTGAATATTACAGACCGCTTAAGTCCGATTACCTTTCTTATTAACCAGCGTCTCGCGTAAAGGCCCGGGTTTGAAAGTCGTCGGTATTTTGCGCTTTCATTCCCTGGCATCCGGGCCAGGAACAAAGCATGCAAAACGACCCAATCGTCACTGAAGACCATCTCAGCCATTCCACCCACACCGCCATAGATAACGCACCCACGCACAGCGAATATCGCGTTATTCGCCGCAATGGCAAACTCACAGTATTTGACCGCAGTAAGATTATGGTGGCCGTCACCAAGGCTTTCCTCGCTGTCGAGGGAAGCACCGCGGCCGCATCTAGCCGAATACACGAAAAGGTCGACCAAATCACTGACCAAGTGATCAAAGCCTTGTTTCGTCGCCTTCCTGAAGCCGGAACGGTACATATTGAAGACATTCAGGACCAAGTTGAACTCGGGCTAATGCGCAATGGCGAACAAAAAGTCGCGCGTGCCTACGTGCTATACCGGGATCAGCACGCTCAGCAGCGGGCGTCGAAACAAACCGACGATACGTCGTCGTCAGCCACGATTAGCATTGTATTGAATGACGGCAGTCGACAACCATTGAATCAGACACGCCTGCAGAACGTAATTGATGAGGCTGTCAGCGGGCTAGAGGATATCGACGCGCACAAGGTGATGCGGATCACCTTGAATGCTGTTTACGATGGTATGAAAGAAGAGGATCTGTATGCGGCACTGGTTATGAGCGCTCGTAGCCTGATCGATCAGGAGCCAAATTACTCCCAGGTATCGGCACGCTTGCTGTTGGACAACTGTCGTCGCGAGGCTTTGAGTTTTGTCTTTGATCGGAAACATGAAGCGACTCAGTCAGAAATGTCGAATTTATATGGCGACTACTTTAAGGCTTACATTAAACGTGCAGTTGATCTTGAGTTACTCGACTCCGAGCTAGCACGTTTCGATCTAGACAAATTATCGGCAGCTTTATTGCCAGAGCGAGATTTACAATTCACCTATTTAGGCCTGCAAACACTTTACGACCGGTACTTTATTCATAGCAACCAACAGCGCTTGGAATTACCTCAGGCTTTTTTTATGCGCGTAGCCATGGGGCTTGCGATAAATGAAATCAATCGAGAGCAGCGCTGCATTGAATTTTATACGCTATTGTCGTCATTTGATTTTATGAGTTCGACACCCACGCTGTTTAATTCCGGTACGTTGCGACCACAATTGTCGTCCTGTTACCTGACCACAGTGCCGGATGATCTGGACGGTATATATTCATCGCTTAAGGATAACGCTCTGTTATCGAAATTTGCTGGCGGTTTAGGTAACGACTGGACACGTGTACGTGGCCTTGGTGCGCATATTAAAGGCACTAACGGGGAATCGCAGGGCGTTGTACCCTTTTTAAAAGTTGCCAATGATACTGCCGTTGCTGTTAACCAAGGTGGCAAGCGAAAAGGGGCAATGTGTGCCTACCTTGAAACCTGGCATATCGACATAGAAGAGTTTTTAGAGCTACGCAAAAATACCGGTGATGAGCGTCGTCGAACCCACGATATGAACACCGCGAATTGGGTGCCAGATTTATTTATGAAACGGGTAGCAGAAGAGGGTGAATGGACTTTACTTTCACCCGAAGAAGCACCCGATCTGCATGAACTCTATGGGCAGGCGTTTGAAGATGCTTATATCCAATACGAGGCCAAAGCAGGGCGCGGTGAACTGCGCATGTACAAAACGGTGAAGGCCTTAGACTTGTGGCGCAAGATGCTCGGTATGTTGTTTGAAACAGGACACCCCTGGATTACCTTCAAAGACCCGTGCAATATCCGCTATACCAATCAGCATGTGGGTACTGTGCACAGCTCGAATTTGTGTACCGAAATAACGTTGCATACCAATGACAATGAAATTGCGGTCTGTAATTTGGGGTCAGTCAATCTGGCTGCTCATATTGATGAAAACGGCTTAAATCGGGAAAAGCTACAACGCACAATCAACACCGCAATTCGGATGTTGGACAATGTAGTTGATTACAATTACTACAGCGTGCCGCAAGCGCGGAACTCCAACCTACAGCATCGCCCAGTAGGCTTGGGTATTATGGGCTTTCAGGATGCACTGTATATGCTTAATCTACCATACGGAGCGCTGGAAGCTGTAGAGTTTGCAGATCAATCCATGGAAGCGGTTAGCTATTACGCTATTCAGGCCTCGTCGAACCTAGCTAAAGAGCGCGGCAGTTATTCAAGTTTTCAAGGGTCTTTATGGAGCCAGGGTGTTCTACCATTAGATTCCAATCAACGCCTTATCGAGCAGCGCGGCAGCTATATTCAATGTGACCAAAGCAGCACTCTGGACTGGGGAAGCCTACGCAAGACAATACAAGAGCAGGGGATGCGCAACAGTAATTGTTTAGCTATTGCCCCCACGGCTACTATTTCTAATGTTTGCGGCGTTACCCAGTCAATCGAACCCACATACCAAAATATGTATGTGAAATCTAACTTGTCCGGCGAATTTGTTGTGGTAAACCCATACCTGGTAAAAACCTTAAAGCAACATGATTTGTGGGACGAGGTCATGGTAAATGATCTGAAATACTACGATGGATCATTGGCACATATCGACCGTATACCCGAAGCGATTAAATTGCTTTATTCATCGGCATTTGAACTTGATACGCGCTGGCTTATTGAAGCTGCAGCACGCAGACAAAAATGGATAGATCAGGCGCAGAGTCTAAATTTGTACATGGCAGAACCCTCCGGTAAAAAGTTAGATCAGCTATACAAACTTGCTTGGGTGCGTGGATTAAAAACGACCTACTACCTGCGTTCCATTGGCGCCACACATATGGAAAAATCTACCACGCAAGTCGATAATGCTTTCGTCGAAAACACGGAAAAATCTTGTTCGATTCTGGATCCAGATTGCGAAGCCTGCCAATAGAACTAGGGGAGAAAAGCTATGTTAAATTGGGATAACCCATTAGACACGTTTACAAATGAAAAAACTGTAACGTCAATTACAAACGAACACGCTCTGGACTCTATTGAACAAGTAGGGGAATCTGAAATACCACAGCATTCCACCTCTTCGTTAGACACTATGAAACCAGTCGCCGCTGAAGATAAACGAGTGATCAATGGTTTAACGGACATTAATCAGTTAGCACCTTTTAAGTATCCGTGGGCATGGAATTTTTTCCTCAATGCCAATAAAAACCACTGGACGCCGTTAGATATCAATATGTCTAAGGACGTACATGACTATCATCATCGGCTAACACAAGAAGAAAAACATGTTTATGAGAATGTTCTCTCCTATCTAACCACGTCAGACATCTTGGCGATGCGTAACGTGGGCTTAGCGGTAATGGAGAAAATGACCGCGCCAGAATTGCAGATTTACCAGGCTCGTCAGGTCTATGAAGAGGCGCTTCATACTTGGACCTACCAACACTGCATCGAAACAATTGGCTTGGATCAGGGAGAGATTTATAACCGCTACCGTGTTGTTCCAGCCATTAACAATAAGATACAAATGGCGAACACTAAAATTAACTCCGTGTTAAGGCCCGATATAGACTTAAACGATAAGGATGAATTGGAAAATTTCGTTATGTCTTATATGTTCTTTGCTGGCGTATTCGAGGGTTGCTGGTTTTATAATGGTTTCAGTCCAATATTTTCCTTGCAGCGTCGCGGGCTCATGTCTGGCACTTCGGAGCAGTTGCAGTACATTATGCGAGATGAGGTTATGCACAGTGCTTTTGGTATTCGCACAGTAAAACAAATTATTTTTGAAAATGATATGAAGCTGGATCCTAAAGCGATCAAGGATATGTGGCTGGAAGCGGAAGCTTGTGAAACAGAATATGCACACTACATTCTTCGCGACCCAATATTAGGATATAGCGCCGAAGAACATATAGAACAGTTCCGTTTTATTGCCAATCGTCGCGCGAAGCAGCTGAATCATGCAGAGCCCTTTCCAGGTGCAGGTAACACCTTAACCTGGCTGGATGAGCAGGCCAATTTACGCAAAGAAAAGAACTTTTTTGAAACGCGTGTTACAGAGTATCAGGCTGGCGGCGCATTGAAGTGGGATTAGTGTAAAAGCCGTCGTTAGGGGGCTTTATGCACCCTAACGACGCTGTTGCTAGTGAGTGTTAGGCTGTGCGCAATGTTGTTCAGCCATAACAAACGCTATTTTATGGTTGAATACGTCAACAGACGTCCCTTGAACCAAATCCCTTGGTCGTAACTTTCCATCGGAAAATTTGTTGGCCATTGACAGCAGACTACAGCTTCTGCGAGCAGCGTGGCTCTTAAAACGGTGATCGCGCTTAGATTTTCCATCGGTACCACGGTTAATCGTGGCAGCATATAGAATGTTCTCCATCATTCGGATTTGATTCCATTTATGCCATCGATATCGAGCACTTCCTTCAATATCACCATTTTTAACCTTGGCCTTAAACCATTGGAATAACTCCATAGCCGTGCTGACCTTAAGCTCCAGCGAAAGCCCAACCAAAACAGGATCGTGATCGGAATTTCGAGTCGAAGTTTCAGCTAAAAAGTAACTGGCATCACGCCCATAATCCAGATTGTAATCCAGGGCATCGGCCTCGTCGGCGTTAATATGCCAAACACTTGCCTCGTTGAATTTATCAAAAAGGCTATCGCTTAACAGGATGTAATCGAGCGTGCCGGTCTGACCATCGAACACATAGGAGTAGGTGTTTTCATTCTCCACATTATTGAAACCCTGGCTTAATAGATATTGCACCGGCTCTTCCTGAGCATACGCATTGAGATCTCCAAGAATGATAATGTCGTCATCGGAAATTCCAGTGGGATAGGTATCGACCCAAGCCGTTACAGCCTGAGCAGCTTCCAGCCGACGTTGGTTCCAGAATCCGGCACCGTTGCCCTGGTCGTAGTTATCACTCGCCGTGTCTTCAAGGTCGGATGAACCTTTAGATTTAAAATGGTTTGCAACAATAGTGAATGTATCATTGCTTTCCAAGTGCGTAAAACTTACCGCAAGCGACGAGCGGTTTGTACCAGGGCCGTTAAACAGTGGGTTAGATTCGAAATCGCGGCCATTGAATATTGGTAGTGTAGCAGCAACGGTATCATCTAGGATCGCAGCCTCTGAGTTTGTGGCCAGTGCAACCACAGAGGGCTTATATATAAAGCCGACTGCAATCGCATCACCACCAACAAATGTTTTACCAGGGTAAACGTAGTCATAGGTGGTTTTACCTACTTGTGAGTTAATAGCATTGACTAAGGCCTCAATAGCGGTTGAGCCATCGTTTACGTTATCAAATTCATTTTCCACTTCAACCAGCCCCAAAACATCTGCATTGAGCTGAATAATTGCATTGACAGTTTTTTGTAATTGACGATCAAACTCGTCGGTAGAATCTGCTCCACGCGGATCGTGACCAGCAGCGGTTATTACGCTATCTTCGTCTATTGTCTTAAACAGGTTTAACACATTAAATGACGTTATCTTTAAATTCCCCTCAACGTTGGGTGCGGAAATGGGTCTGGTATTATCCGAGTTATCGAGATACGTGGAAGTAAATACATTAATACCGTTTGTATGTGATCTTAATCTCCAGGAGGCACCAGAGGTGCTACTGCCTGCCCATTTATAATCAAGAATGCCGCTCAGATTCGCCGCGGTATCGCCCATACGTTTAGCGGTTAACTCAGAGTAGGGGGCAAAACCATCAAGATCATTGATGCTCACGTTTTGCTGATTTAAGCCATCATCATAAATCAGTGTTCGAGCCCCCTGTTCCTGCAACCACGAATCGTAAAGGGCGGCATCGGGTGAATGCAACTGTGTAAACTGCGTTGGACGCTCACCTGCGGCAACTCGAACCTCATTGAAACGATCCAGCTGGTATTGCTCTGTAATCTTAACTGTATCCGAAAGCCTAACCAGCATTCCCTCATAGGCTTCCAAGTCGGGCTGGTATTTTCCATTCTGGTTTAACGTTGTCGCAGTGTTGGTGGTCAGCGACACCGATGCAGGGCTAACTTCGCTCAACATATTCATGCCAATAATATCGACACCTGTGATATTGCTCAGTTGTGTTTCGCCGTAGTATTGGCCAACGGTTCCACTCACACGCACCATATCACCGAGTTCAACATCTACTCCAAACTCAGTGTCAAAGACAAAAATCCCTTCAGATGAGGTTGGGCTTTCATCTTGATCAATGGTTTGTTCCTGAAGAAAAAATCCGCCCAAATTTCGCGATTCATCGGCGTCGTTGTTTTGAAAATCCCCAACAACAATTGCCTCAACCGTAACGGTCTGACCAATAAGAGGGCTTACATCGGTTTCTCCGTAACTATTGCTTCCCTGCGTTTCGGGCGTGCCTTGAATGCTGGAAATTAACGTGGTTACACGTGATTCGATACAACGGTTTTCTTCGCCGGGTGTCGGGGGCGCCTGAATAAAAGCACTGGTGTTATGCGCGCCGCCCATGCCATTTTCACATCGTTGATTAGAGTCAATGGTGCTACCACTACCCGCATTTTCATCAATTTGAGCTTCACCACTGTTAATTAAAATCAACAGTGCAGTGTCTTCCTCGTCGTTCGTTCCGTAAACAATCGCATCCAAAGTCATGCTGAGTTCAGCAACGGGTGTATCGTTAGGGAAATCATCGGCATTGCCTTCAACCAAAGCAATTGCATCTGCACCATTTTGAATACTGTTGCTGGTTCCGATGACTATATCGATATTTATTACATCCGGATTTCCGACAATAAAATAGCCGTGATTATCGGTTGAATATCCATCCAAATCTATTGCGTTATAACTTGCATCATCGCTGCCATTGTACAGAACGAGTGTTAGGCCAGTCAGATCTGTGTTACCTCTGCCACCATCATAGAGTTCAATAAATTCCTGCGTGTCTGTACCTTCTGTATCTACATCAAATTCGTTAATAATTAGATTGCTCCAATCGGTATTCCCGCTGCTCGAAGATCCACTATCGGGCGAAAATGAGCCCATAGGAATACTGGAACTTGCCGTATCGTTATAGCTTTCGCCATCCAAGGCATTGTTGCCGCTGAATTGCCATTGCGAAAGTTCAAATTCCGCAGAGGGAAGTGAAGTGTTATTCCGATAGGCCCAGCCATCGAGATATTCCCACTCGGCACCCGTTCCGTCGGTGTTCTGGTCGCCAAAAAGATCCCAAACCTGACCATCTTTAAAAAGTTCAACAGCGTCGTCACCATTTATGCTCATTGCGTTTGAGGTGTAGTGGGGGAAAAATCCAAAAAAATCAGTGAATCCATCTTCTTCACTTGAGACATAAATATAGGCACCCTTAGCAACAGAAACTGCGGGGAACGTAAACTCTTCTCCATCAGTCCCTCCACCGTTATTCGCACCACCCAAACCGTAAGAGCTTAAATCTGCAATATTGTCTAGTGCGTATAATTCGACACCCTTTGGTACGCCACCAGTAAGTGGCCCGTCGTATATCGCAGTTATAAGAAGATCGGCACTGGACACCAACGGCATCGTCGCTAGTGATATAGCGATAGCTAGTTTTTTCATTGTATTTCCCTGTTTGCTAAATATGCGAACGCGTTTAATCGCGACTGGTTTGGAGTAGAGCAGTAGATGTTTAATCGAACTTTAGGCCTGCCATAAAAACAAATGCCGATGACAGGAAAATAGCATTTATGTGTCAAATTCAGGGCAGTTGTATTAAATAAGTGTGTGAACGCAACGAAAGACACAGATCGGAAACAAATCAGCAACAAAGTGAGAAATTGCTACATTCTTATCGCGCTTAATATGATAGTTTCCCAACTTTTATAAGCGTAAAATTAAGTGGGTTAATAAATCGGGAGTTGAAGGACATGTTAAAAATTAAAAATGTATGCGGTATTGTCGCTTTATCACTTATATCGTCGTACGCGTTTTCCGGATCTGATAGTGGCTTATATGTTGGCGGATCGCTTGGTATGACCAGCAGCACCGTCACTTATTCCAATTATGATGGGGAGTTTGACGACGACGATACGGGCTACAAGATATTTGCTGGTTATAACCTGGGATTGGTGCCCTTTATTGATCTTGCAATTGAAGGCTCTTACGTTGATTTTGGAAAATCCGGCGGGGAATTACTGTCGCAAGAATTCGGTACGGAAAAGTTCAGTACGGAAAGAACGGCCTGGGATCTGTTTGGCTTGGCGGGGTTTACAACTGGCCCCGTCGCGTTCTTTGGTAAAGTAGGAGTGGTCTCCTGGGATACAGAAGTTAGCATTCAGGATGTTGAAGATACCCTCAAAGATGATGGTAGTGACCTTGCTTACGGCGTAGGCGCTAAATTTCAATTAATGTCATTCTCTGTACGCGCAGAATATGAATACTTCGATTTTGAACACATTGATACCGATATGATTTCGGTCGGCGCTGCTTTTACCTTTTAATAAAACTAACGAATAAAAAGCGGGTAGGCCTCTGTGGGCTACCCGCTTTTTTTGTGTCTAATAACTAGTTTATTAGGAATAGCCAAATACCACTGGCGGGGTAACCGGTTTTTACTGCTCCTGCACCCCGGCAGGTTGTTCTAACAAACAACTACTGAAGGTTTAATTTATATACCGCTGCACCGTTGCTGTTGGTTTCCAGTAGTGTGGCAGTGGTGAGCTGTGCTGCCACAAAATTTCGTGCCCTGTCGGTATTAGGTACCCGGAACGTTATGGTAAGGTCGGTAGAACTTGTGATGCGTGTGAATGACCAGTTGCCATCAGCGGTAGGTGTAACCGGGCTATTGTCTCGAATATAATTGGCTAGAATGGTGCGGTTTGCATTTGGCGAATTAATTACAACGTGATCACTGCCGGTACCCGGGAACACACCGCCGTTTGCACGATAGTTGTTGCTGGCGATAATAAATTCCTTATCGGCAGCTACCGCCTCACCCTGGTACTGAAGATTCACAATACGCTCTGCGCTTGCATCGATAACCTCACAGCTACGATCGTTGCGAGCGGGTTTCGTTACGTCGATCTCGTAGCTCACACCATCGATAACATCGAAGTTGTACGTAGGGAAACCAGAATAGTCGACCAACTCTTGGGGATCGCTGCTGCTGGTATCGATCTGGAAGAACTGTGAGGCCGAGCATTCCAGCCAGCCTTTTAACTCTTCGCCCGTTACTTTAACGGCAACCAGTGTGTTGGGATACAGGTAGAGATCGGCTGCATCACTCAGTGTGAGTTGGCCTTTAGGTACAGTAGTAAAGCTACTTTCAGAACTGCAGTTGCCTTCGCGATCACACGCTTTAAAGGGCGCAGCCGCCGACAGTACGGGCAGATCCTGTAAATTTACATCGCCCTTGATAAGCTCCTCTACGTAGGATTTTTGCGCATCGCTTACGATTTGTATGGATGGGTCATCTTTTACTAGAGCGAGGAAGCTAAAAATATCGTCCGTCGATTCACCAATGGGAGTGCCCATATAGGTGATGGTCGCCTGGTGCTCGGCTTCCAGCTCGGTAGCGATAACGCTATCAGCTTCAACGGTGGCGACACCATCAACCGCGATAGGGCGTGCAGCAACTTTACTACTGGTAACGCTCCATTGGTCGGCGTGTGTATCGTATTCTAGCTCTAAATCAATAATCCCCAGGTGGCTGCCCCAATAACCAGGCATAACAGCCGGAATTCCTTTGATGGTACCTTGGTCGACGTCCACTTCTGGCGTATCGGCAAAACTCGATGAAGGGAAGGTGAGATGGCTGTGACCAAACATGATCGCGTCAATGTCGGCAACATCGGCAAGGTGCCAGCTACTGTTTTCGGATTTGTCTTCGGCACTATAAGCTTTTGTGCTGATGCCTGAATGAGGAATGGCGACAACAATGTCGGCACCTTCTGCTTTCATTTCGGGTACAAAGCGCTCAGCCATGGCTTTGATATCTTTACTGATAACATGGCCATCCAGATTCCCTTTGTCCCACTGCATTATTTGCGGGGGAACAAATCCAATAAACCCTATAGTGATCTCGTGCATATC
This sequence comes from Teredinibacter haidensis, assembly GCF_014211975.1. Classification (NCBI taxonomy): domain Bacteria; kingdom Pseudomonadati; phylum Pseudomonadota; class Gammaproteobacteria; order Cellvibrionales; family Cellvibrionaceae; genus Teredinibacter; species Teredinibacter haidensis. The sequence continues at coordinate 1,494,861 of NZ_CP060084.1, read as the reverse complement.
ACCATTTTTGTCCTGTAATGATTTTGTTAACAGGTAGTAGGGTTCGAAATACAGCTGATCATTGTCGGCATTGTTATCGCCATCATCGACAAAAATGTTGGCGGATACGTAAGGAAAGTTTGCATCGTTTACACTTTCCGCAAGAAACTCGAGGCCGTAATTAAATTCGTGATTACCGTAGTTACCCACTGCGTAATCCAGCTCGTTCATGGCTTGGTATACAGGGTGGATTTCACCCGGCGCGATGCCCTTGGCCTGCTGCCAGTCACCCATGGGGCTGCCTTGAATTAGATCGCCGTTGTCGACCAGTACTGAGTTACCGGCTTCACTTAATTCATCACGCGCTTCGTGAATAAGTGTTGCGGTACGTACCAACCCAACTTTTATATCCTGCTGACCACTGTAATAGTTGTAGTCCAATACGTTAGCGTGGATATCCGTAGTTTCCATCAAACGGAGATCGACTTTTACAACACCTCCATCATCGGCCTTTTTTATTTTATCGTCATCATCACCATCACACGCAGTGAGTAAAATGGCTGCAGCTAAAAGTGACGCTGCGCTTAAATAGGGTTTACTTCTAAACATGTTGCTTCCTTGTTGTTAGTGAAAACAATCGCTGCACGACAGCGTTAATGTGTTAGGGGCAGCCACTCAGCTCCTGCAAACTGCTGACCGATTCCAGGCTGGGATAAGACATGTAAAGATCCCGTGTACCGGTCACCTCCAATAGCTGGCCAACAATGGCAGAGTTATTCGCAGGACTGAAGTAAGCGCGCTGCGGCGATTCCAATTTTACGTAAACCGTGGTACTGCTGTTTAAATCCGCCAGCTCGAGCGCGTACGGGTTATTTACACCTCCCACCACTTCGCCCACCACAACAAGAGCTGTGCCCGTAGCGCTGGTAAAGGCGGTGTCTACAGATACGGCATTCGCAGAGCCACAGCTCTCAGTATTAACGCTTCCGCCAGTACTGATGAGTTGCATTGCACTCACCGCTTCAATACTGGCTTCGCTCATATAGGTATCACGAATACCGGTGACCTCTAGTGTTTCGCCGACTACAGCAGGATTATTCAGTGGACTAAAATCGTTGCGGTATTCGCTTTCGAGCTTTACAAAAATGGTGCTTCCAGAATTCATTTCATCAGCAATTTCAAGAGCGTAGATACCGTTAACATCTTGGGTAATGGTGCCCCTTGTCGTTACTAATGTGCCGGTGGGTTCTACCAGGGTTTGAGAAACGCTCAAGGATGTGCTCGCAACGACTATTTGCATGTTGCTGACATACTCGATGCTTGGGCTACTCATATAGGTATCGCGTACGCCAGTGACTTCGAGTGTTTTTCCGAGCACGTCCGGGTTATTCAACGGGCTAAACTCGCTGCGGTATTCACTTTCGAGTTTGACAAGAATTGTGGTTGCCGAATTAGCCTCGTCAGCAATTTCGAGCGCGTATTCACCATTAATACCTTGGGCGATAACGCCGACAACAATCACGCTGGACCCGCTGGGTTGTGCTAGTGCTGTTGCAACACTTATGGCATTAACACTTCCAGCGCTGGAGCTGGAACTACTACTAGAAGAAGAACTGCTGCTCGAAGCGCTGCCGCCCAATCCGTAGGCCGCGCCATACGCTCCGTCGGCAAAAGTAGCGGGATCCCAGGGGTCGTAAGAACCGCTTGGGCTATTCCAGGGCTGGCCGTTATCGGGGTCGGTCAACTCCTCAGTATCCATAGCATTTGGTGTTGCAATGCCAGCGGGGTGAGCACTGCTGTTAAACAACGTGTAAGGTTCTGAGCTGGCAAGCCAGTTAATAATATTCAGGGAAAGTTGCGCGGCGTTGCCGGCGTCGGTCCAGCCGGGGTAGGTGCTCTTGGTACTGCCGCTGTCCTCTCGTCGATACAGCGGTGTACTGTCTTCTATGGGGCTGGAATCACCAATAAAAGCGGCTTTACCTGCTCCTGATTTAGCGATAGCCACATAGGGGCCTTCGTTCGCACCACCAACATATAGGCCAGAATCGACAGCATGATTCCATGGGCTAGGGCTGTCGGTGCCAGCAAAGTACACCAGCCCTTTTGCTCGGGTAGGGTCGGTAATCGCCAGAGTCGCACCGCCTGCCATCAATACCGGCGTTACCCCCTGTGTGATACCTTCACCTTGACTGCTGCTAACAATATTGCTCGCGCCTGCCAGTAAGTTGATCGCGTTAAAGCGAAAGCGAATGCCAAAATTCTGCGCTAACCAACCGGTGTTCGCATCGCCCGTATTACGCAAATCGCCGTAGACCCCACCCAGATTGTACTGACTGAGGTCTGAACGGTTGTAACCATTAAAAACTTCTGTACTGTCCCATGTGTTTAAATTCCGGTCCGCATTGTAATGATCTGCAACGAAAAAAATACCTTTACCACTGGCGACAAACTGCTCAAGCGCACTGCGTTCATCCAGCGTAAAAGGCCGGTTGCTTTCAGCCAATACTAGAACATCGGCATGGCTAATCGCGCTCAGCGTGATAGTCGCTTCGTTAGTCGCACTGGCGGTACTACTGGAAACACTGTAATCATCGACGAACTGAATAATGCCGTCGTTGTTATTATCGACACCGCGATACTCCTCTACGGTGTAGCCTTCCGCTACCAGCGCATCGGCAAAATCTGAAAATGCACCGTTAATGACCCAATCGGCATTACCTTCAGTACCACCGTGGGACACATCAAATAGAACTACCTTGCCATTATTGCTCCCAGCACTGGGCAGTTTTACTGGTGCTGGGTAATTCCATTCGTAGGGCGCCGCGATAACTGTGTGGGTAGAGCAGGCGATGGTTACCGCCAATAAAACCTGACGTATAAATGACTTTGCCATTGGTATCTCCTCCAGTGAGAACGCATAGAAAAACAATGGCAGACTGTAGGGAGTGAACGTGACGAAGGTGTGAACTGTTTTTGACTGTTCGATGATAAATAGTGGTGCAAGTTGGTATTGGTGACAACGGATGCATGCTGGCGCGTAAAGTGTGGAATAATTGTTAGAGGAGGGGGCAACAAACCGATTAATCATCCGTTGTTCAGGGGAGTGAACTACTGCCCTTTTTTACTACGCCACGGCCTAACCTATCTCCGGGCAGGAAAAACTGCTGCCTGAGTGCTATAGAGTAAATAGCTCGACTAAGGGTAATGGTTTCTGCATTGTATGGTTTATCTAAAAAGCACTTGGCGCACCACAAAAAAACACTACAAATATTAGCGGGATTTTGTTCTTTAGAGTGTTAAAACATACATGCGGTATTGCAAGGCAATAGGAGCAGATCCCAATAGATAATCGAGGACGCTAGCTAGGCGGTCAGCGAATTAATTCTTGCTCAAGTAACTATACGTAAACGACTTTCCGCACTGCGAGCTAACGCCATTTAGTAAACCCTCAAAGACCGATATTCATGTAGCGTTACCTTTTCCTCGCGAAGGATTTTTCGATCTGCTGGATGTTACGGGGCGTGCTATACGTGACGATAAGCACGGTTTTATTCCTTCCGAAATCCCGCCTATTATTCAGCGTTTTGGTCTCGCCCCGGATAAATGGCTAGAGCATGCGCAGAATTTTAGTCGGCGATACAGTTATTGCGCAGGTACGGCGCAAAAAATGAAAGGCTATGCTCAGGTATTTCGACGCAGTTGGGGAAAGGACGTAAAGTTTTCCTCTTTAACTTATATGAAAATAAGTAATATGGCATACATATACTCGATAACTCCTCCTTGCGTCATCATATCAGCGCTTGCCCCCAATATGCCCCATTATTACTTTGGGGCACGGTGTGGTCGGCCCTTCGATTACCGATGGAGCACGATTCGCGTTGTTGCCCGGCTATCTAACTGCCTTAACTTATTGGCTTTCCGTTCGATTCCTTTGATGCTGTACCGCAGTGATTTACTGATAAAAACGGTAAAAATAGAGAACGTTCGAAGAGCAGCGTGTTGTATGTTAATAAATTGGTATCCGGGCCATATGAATAAGGCTGCGCAAGCACGTTAAGGAGATAATGCCTCAGGTTGACGTGGTTATCGAGGTGTTAAACGCTCGTTTACCCTTTTGCTGTACCAACCCCGTGATCGAGAAATTGCGAGGGGACAAGCCCTATCTAAAAGTTATGGTATCACTGGTACCCCAGTGTATGCCGTTTATTAAGAGGTTAAATTTGGTTCATGTTTTGCAGTATTAGGTCCCCGTGCACGCGTAACTGGCCGTTAAAAACTGCACGTTTGCGCTAGTTCGTACGCTCAACGGCAGCGTATAAATCTCGTACACATCTAAGACTGCTGGTGAGTAGATAAAAAATTGACGTTTATACAGGCTTCCAGATTGCTGTATTACGTACGCGAAAGGAAGAAAATATTCGCTACAGGAATCATTTCCATCATGATATAAAATCGATAATTTTGTACGTCTTTGAAAATTCAAGTACCACATAACATTTTGTTATTGTCCGATACCTACATTTCATTTCCGAAAAACCTTGAAAGCTGACAGACTTATTTCTGATAAACGATCCCAATGATGGTTTGTAGAAATTATGTTAGATCAAGCGCTAGAGATCATTGCGGCAAGATTGAATGGGTTTATTAGCCAGCGCGTAGATATTGATGAGGATATCGTTGAAATCGCTTCGCCAGTTTCTCCCGACGGCGTTATGCCGGTTGAAGCGAATGACAAGATACTAATCTTTGTTGCCAATATATCAAAAGATACATTGCCGTATTCTCGATCATGTCAAACTGTAAAGTCGGGAATTATTCAGTCGACCGAAGCGCTTTACCTTAATATTCATATTTCCATCGCAGCCAATTTTCACGGTAATCGTTACGTAGATGCACTGTCTTTTCTTTCCATGTCCATTCAGTGCCTTCACGAAAACCCAGTATTAGACAGGTTTATTATTCCGGATATACCCACCCAGTTAGAAAAACTAATTATCGAGATAGAAAATACAGATCTAAATGAAGTCAGTAATTTATGGGGGATGTTAGGTGGTAAATATCTGCCTTCAATTTTCTACAAAGTACGAATGTTAACAATTAAGCCCGAAGGGACTGTTGCGCGAGTTCATACAGCATCCAACCCTCAAGCGTTAGTGGGTAACTGAATATGTATCAGGAGATCGCCCATGTTACCTACAATCACGAATTTTTCTCTGGCGGTACCCCTTTTGAAATGAATGTGTTTGCGATGGGGTTTACCACAAAAATATTGGACGCGCTTGATTGGAAACTGATGCCGTCTTCGGCCGGATTCAGTTTAATATGGAATTCAGATCGGTTGAGCAAAAAAGAGATCAATAAATATTTTTGTGACGATAATTTGGTTTTTTACCTTAGACCCGTTGACCCAACAAATTTCCACCTCGTTACCCAGGGTATTAATATTACTTGTCGCCACACGAAAACTGTACTCTTTGATAATGAAATAAAAAATACAAATGTCGAATCTCTTTGTTTCTACTTGTTTAATTGGTATGACGATCGAGACCAATTAACAGGAACGAGCTTTTCAGTAGATACTTTACGGCGCATAGAATCATTGAGCCAGCTTAAAAGTCTAAATTTAGTTGATGTCAATGATTACTATACGAATATGGACGATCAGGTCTTGGCTTTATTCAACAGAGTTCGCCGAATCTCTAGTATTATACTGAATGTACCGATTTCTTCGTTACTCAGTAGTGATAAGGTAATAAATAAAGTGCTTTATTTTAATTCTAATCGTTACAAGGTCAAGTACTACCTTATGAAATACACTCCAAGTGAACGGCTGTCTGTAAAGTTGAATGATGTTAAATTTAATTCAAATATAGAAACTTTAGAGAATGGAAGAACGGTGCAAACTTTCACTTCCCTAAAATCCATGACAATGAAAGATACCCTCGAAAATTACGCCTCTTTAGTGGAGGAGAAATACGGCCGCGAAAACATACTAATTGATAGTTTGCCGCTACCAAATCCAGGAAATTATGTCAGGCAGTATGATGCTAACGACAACGCCATCATCTTGGCAGAATCATTTATTAACTAGATATAGCAAAAGGACAAAATTATGCCAGCCATGAAAACCCCCGGCGTTTATATTGTCGAAAAAAGCGCTTTCCCCAACTCCGTCGTAGAAGTCGCGACAGCGGTTCCTGCGTTTATCGGCTACACGCAAAAAGCGGAAAACGGCGATAAATCACTGCTTAACAAACCCTGGCGAATTTCTTCAATGAAGGAATTCGAAAAATACTTCGGTGATGCTCCGACACCAAAATTCACCATTGAGGATGCAGCGTCGTTAGAAAATGCTGATTTTAAGATAAGAATAGCGGGAGATGGTCGGGGTAAAGGGAAATCATTGAAGCAAGAAAGTGCGAAATTTATCCTTTTTAGTTCAATGCGCCTATTTTTTCAGAATGGCGGGGGCGCTTGTTATATCGTTTCTGTAGGCGACTACGATGGTGATGAAGACGGCGACGGAAAAGGGGAAATAAAGGCCGATGAACTACAGAATGGCGTCGCTACTCTTATTAAAGAGCCGGAGCCAACAATGATCGTAATTCCCGAAACGATGTCCTTACCCAGTTTAAAAGCATGCACATCGGTACAGCAGGCCGTACTTTTACACTGTGGTAACAAAATGCGAAATCGTGTTGCCATTTTGGACGTTTTCGACGGGTATAAAGATCGGCAAGATGCCGCTGGCGATTGTATCGCCGCATTTCGGGACGCGTTGGGGATTAACTATCTCGATTTTGCGGCCGCGTATTACCCCTGGGTGAATACCACCATCGTATCCGACTCCGTAATAAGCTTTAACTATTTAACTGAAGCAGGAAAATCGGCATTAGTTGATATTTTGAACACCGAACTAAAAGTGGGTGTAACAGACGATATTCCGATGGAAGCACCAGTGGAAGCTGGAGATACACCCTCTACTGCAGAATCTAGTCCCACGAAAGAGGGGAAGATGATGCTCGATAATCGCGAGATGTTGGGCAAGGAATTGCTGAAGGTCATCGAATTGTCGGATGCGGTTACCGCCAAAATTACGTTACGTGATGGAGGTGACCAAAGCTTGGCCGGAAAAAATGATGCTGATATCAAGTCTTTAGTTTTATCTGAACGGGCGTTGCTGAATAAATCACTTATGGCCGTTAGTCCTCTGTATGTACAAGTTTTAAAATCGATAAGTGCTCGACTAAACCTGCTTCCACCTGCAGCGGCCATGGCTGGGGTTTATACAGCGATTGATAATACACGAGGCGTATGGAAAGCGCCTGCGAATGTCAGCTTGTCTTCCGTATCCGCCCCGTCGGTGAATATTACACACGATGATCAGGAAGATCTCAATGTAACGACCCAGGGTAAATCCATCAATGCCATCCGCAGTTTTATTGGTGAAGGTACGTTGGTTTGGGGAGCGAGAACCCTCGATGGAAATAGTTTGGATTGGCGTTACATCAGCGTACGCCGGACCATGATTATGATGGAAGAATCCCTACGCTTGGGTACCAAGGCCTATGTTTTTGAGGCCAATAATGCACAAACCTGGATAACCATTAAAAGCATGATTCGAAATTTCCTTACGGGTATTTGGAAGCGAGGGGGCCTCGCTGGTTCGAGCCCTGATGATGCCTTCAGTGTGTATGTTGGGCTTGGTGAAACCATGACGCCCGAAGATATTCTAGAGGGTATATTGCGGGTATCGATATTGGTGGCGGTAACACGGCCAGCAGAATTCATCGAAATCACCTTTACCCAGCAGATGCAAAAATCCTAGGCGAAAAAAAATAATTTAAGGAGTACCTTATGGCAGATGATGGCTCAGCTCAATCGGCAAACGTATGGCCCATCCCAAAATTTCATTTTCAAGTGAAGTGGGACTCAGAAGTTCTTTCATTTCAAGAAGTGTCTGGCTTAGATGTGGAGGCTCAGATCATTGAATACCGAAGTGGCGACAACCCCGTTTTTTCAACGGTAAAAATGCCTGGTATTCAAAAATCTGGGAATGTCACCATGAAGAAAGGCGTCTTCAAATCGGACAATAAATTTTGGGACTGGTTTAATACAATTAAAATGAACACCATTGCACGAATTCCCGTAACCATTAGTTTGCTGGACGAGACCGGAGCACCAACAATGGTCTGGGTTTTGGCGAATGCTTGGCCGACAAAAATTACGGGTACAGATTTAAAATCCGATGGCAATGAGGCTGCCATTGAAACCATTGAAATTGCCCACGAGGGTATAACCATCGCTAACGCCTAGTGAACAAAAATTCACCATTGACCCCGGCCTCCGATTGAGCAGTTTAAATCGTAGATCTAAAAAAATGGGTTTCATGAGTAACGGATAGAGGTGCCTAGCATGTGGACAAGCGACTATTTTGGCAATGATGGGTATCCCATTCCCGCATTCTATTTCAAAGTGATTTTTGTCAATCCATTGAATGGCGCCGACACCTCATTTCAAAGCGTTAGTGGTTTAAGCTCCGAAGTAAAGTACAAAGAAATTCAAGAGGGTGGCGGGAATGAGGGGAGCTATTCTCTGCCGGAAACGGTCACGCATTCTCCCTTGGTACTAAAGCGGGGTATTAGCAGTGTGAATTCAGGCCTATTCCTATGGCTCAATGCGGTAATGCAAACGGATTTTCGATTTCCGGTATACCCGAGGATGCTGCAAATTCATCTGCTTGATCCCCAGGGATGGCCTAATAAAGTCTGGCAAATCGACGACGCATTACCCAAAAAATGGAGCGTCGATGAATTCAATTCTACTGGTGATAAAGTCGCAATCGAAACTGTCGAACTTAAATACACCAAATCCTCTCGACTATTTTAGTGGGTTTACCTTATGGCTATTGAAATTCATCAATTAACGGTTAATTCTTCAATAAAGAGAAGTTCTGAGGAAAGCGAGGATAAAAAAAAGGCGGATAAAGGCAACGCCAGGGACTCGCATAAGGAAACTGAAGAAAATTTCGATAGGGCTATGATCAATTCTATGAAAAAGGAGTTGGCTGAAGAATGCCGACGAATAATAGTCAACTGTTTTGAAGAGAAAAGGAGTCGATAGTGGACATATTTAGTTCCGGCGAACATGAAAAACTAGAAATCACCGCATGTTCCGTAGATGCAGCCGGAAACGTCACAATTGATGAAGATGACAAAATTTCGGTAATGCTTAATCCCAATAGTTACAAGAGAAAACAGAGTATCTGCTTTAGCGATGAAAAATCGATAGGCGAAATTGGTAATCGCAAGAGATTTTGTCGTATGGACGATGATAGCGTATCTATTGAAGTCGTAATAGATGGAACCGGTGTCGTTACTCACGATGCTTCTATAACCGTAGACGGGGAGATCGAAAAATTAAAATCGATTGTTGGTTATAGTGGTAGTGATCACCAGCCAAAACATTCGCGCCTTGTTTGGGGAACATTAGTATTCTTTGGCCGAATGAAAACCATGGATGTCAACCATACACTTTTTAAGCCCAGTGGTGAGCCGTTACGGGCGAGTGTACTCTTGGTGTTCGTAAAGTTTATGACCGACAAGGAAGAAAGTATAGGTGCCAATCGCTCGTCTCCCGATTTAAGTCACATAGTACATGTTAGGGAAGGGGATACGTTACCATTGCTCTGCCATCGCATTTACAGTGATTGCCGTTACTATATGCAGGTGGCACGGATTAATAGTATCGACAACTTTCGTGTGCTGAACATTGGCGATAAACTTCTTTTTCCTCCGTTGAAATAATTATGGTCGACTCTCCTAAAAAAAATTCCAGTGATGCCGTGTCCATCGTGATAAAAATCGATGGCGATGATAAGACCGGTGATCTGAAGATTGAGTCCGTTCGTGTGAGCAAGGCCGTTAATCGCATTGCAAAGGCCTGGATTCATTTAATCGATGGTGACATGCCGAGTCAGACGTTTCCTATCAGTGACAAAAGCGATTTATCGCCTGGAAATAAAGTCGATATTGAAGTTGGATATGGCAGTGAATCCTCGGCGATATTTAGCGGTATTATTGTGAAGCACGGTATAGAAATAGGCACAAGCACTGACACGCGCTTGGTTATCGAATGTGCAGATGAAGCCATTAAAATGACTTTTGGTCGCAAACATGCCAATTTCATCTCATTATCATCGGGTGATGTAGTTAAGGACAGCGAAGTCATTTCGACCATTGTTGGAAACTACTCCGGGTTGACCGCGGACATTGAAACGACCGACGCAGAGTTGAGCAGCCTCGTTCAATATGGCGCAACGGACTGGGATTTTATTCTGTCGCGTGCAGAAGTCAATAATATGTTGGTGATATCGGAGGAGGGAAAAATTTCAGTAAAAACACCGAAATTCACAAGCATGCCGATACTAACGGTTACCTATGGTATAGACATTATGGATTTCCGTGCAGACCTAGATTCGCGTTTCCAGCTATCACAAGTCACAAGTACCGCCTGGGATTCTACGACCATGAAAGTTGTAGAAGAAACGGTAACTCTGGAACCCGATAGCTCTGCGCGCGCCACCAAAAATGGTAATTTAAGCACAGTTTTAGGAGTTGGAAGATTCACGCTTAAAACTAGCACCCCTCAGGTCCAGAAAAGTCTAAAATCCTGGTCAACGGCGCAGCTCACTAAATCCAAGTTATCTCTTCTCCGCGGCCACGTGAAATTCCAAGGAAATGCCACACCAAAATTGGGCGAGCAAATTAAAGTCGTTGGGGTAGGCGAGCGGTTTAGTGGAAATGTTTTCTGCAGTGCAATAGAGCATCGTATAGAAAATGGATCTTGGATTACCGATGTTGAATTTGGTTGCAGCCCTCATTGGTTTACCGATCAGCAAGATATTACCTATCCAAAAGCGGCGGGACTGGTTCCCGCATTTGAAGGTTTACAGATAGGCGTAGTGCTAAAACTGGATGAAGACCCGGAAGGGCAATACCGCGTTAAGGTCGATATTCCATTACAGCAGGCAACGGAACCTGGAATTTGGGCGAGGTTATCGCATCCGTACGCATCGGCGGGTTTCGGCTCTTTTTTTATTCCGGAAATAGGAGATGAAGTTGTGTTGGGGTATTTTAGCAATGACCCCGGATACCCCGTTATCCTTGGTAGCCTGTATAGCAAAAAAAACACTTCTCCGTTGGTACATACCGCCGAAAACCATATCAAGACTCTAATCACAAAAAGTAAATTGAAAATTCAATTTGACGACGAAAATAAGATATTGCAACTAGAAACGCCTGGAGGGCAAAGCGTAACGTTAGATGATGACCAGGAGAACGTTGTGGTGACAGATTCGAGTGGCAACACCATAACAATGAGTTCGTCCGGCATTGATCTAGACAGTTCAGCCGATATTAGCTTGAATGCGGGTGGGAAAATTTCCCTGACAGCAGGTTCTAGTCTTGAGTGCAAAGCCACTAGTGACGCGAAAATTTCAGGAATGAACGTCAGTCTAGATGCCACCACTGCATTTAGTGCTTCAGGTAACGCGTCATCAGAACTAAAGGCGTCAGGCACCACTACTGTAAAAGGTGCAATGGTTATGATTAATTGATCGGCACTCAACGATAAATTATTCGTTGAATTTATGGGCATCGAAATTAAAATAACCATGTGGTTAAACTTTAAAAATACTTAATTCTGTTTAAAAGAAAACGTGTAATTACAAGGTGTCTTTCTATGCTTCCTGCCGCGAGATTAACCGATATGCATACGTGCCCAATGGTCGATGCCACGGGTGTTCCCCATGTGGGTGGACCAATACTCGGGCCTGGTGCGCTCACTGTTCTCATTAATAATCTACCCGCAGCGGTCATGGGGGATTCGGCTACCTGTGTAGGCCCTCCGAGCAGCATCATTAAGGGGTCTGCGACTGTCATGATCACCAATATGCCCGCCGCCCGTATGGGCGACAACACCTCTCACGGGGGAGCGATTACATTAGGCTCAGCCAATGTAATGATAGGAGGCTAGTGTGCGTAAGATAAATAGTGACGAATTTCTAGGAACCGGCTGGAGTTTTCCGCCAACGTTTAATCGCTTAGATGCCGGTATTGAATTGGTTAATCACGAGGAGGATATTAAGCAGAGTCTTTTAATACTGTTTTCAACGTCTCCTGGTGAACGGCTAATGTATCCAGAATTTGGCTGCACCTTAAAAAAAATGGTTTTTGAAACCCTCAACTTAGGGGCGATAAGTAAAATTAGGGACGCGGTAAAACGCGCTATTCTTTTTTTTGAACCAAGGATCGAGTTAGAGCGGGTCGACGTTAACACTGATAACGACCCGAAAAATAAAAACTGTGTGTATAACGGCTATTTGGAAATTGAAGTGCATTACCGAATCAGACAAACAAACACGCGCAGCAACATGGTGTATCCGTTTTACTTTTCTGAGGCGGACAACGTTTAGGGTACAATTTAGTGCGTTAATAAGAGAGCCGTATGGAGAAATCGTATTTTGATCGTGTCGATCGTATAGAAGGATCTCTGCAATCCGACAGGATGCCGAGCGCACTGTCTTCTGGATATGTAGGCATCGATGACCGCAATCTTTCAGACCTTTTGCGTGCGCTATCAGCATACGCTCGAATTATTCGGTTTTACGATATTGACAACAAGCCTGCAGGTAGCTGGAATAAATTATTTGAGAACAATGAAATTCTAGTGGTCGCCGAAGCAGCACAAATTGGTATTAATCGACTAAAAAGCGAACACCGACGCCAGCGAAGTTTAGGATTAGTACACAGTATCGAATTTACGTCAAAAATAGTGCGCGCTATTGCGCAATGGTTAACCGCTAGTCAACGTTTTTCCCACGTCGAATCCAAAGCGTTAGCGATACAAATTAGAGCGTACGCCAAGGAATCCCTGTCCGATTCTTATGGCGTATTTATCCATTTAGCGGAACGACTTAAATCCAAAGACACCCAATTTTTATCGTCCTTTGAAACTGAACTTTATGGAAACAACACGCTTCGGGCACATCAGATGCCCAGCTCTCGCGAGCAGCAGGAGACCGCGCTAAATCAGTTTTTCGATACCGTACTAGAAATACGACGGTTCCTCTCAGAGAAATGCAAGAAATTGTTCTATTTTTTGCTGCAGTCAAACGGTCATGAACCAGCCGTTACGATGCTGATCGCATTTCTGGAAAGTTACCAGTCAACTCAACTAAACATCAATACGTTACCGAAGAAACTACATCGATTTTACTACAATCAATTGCATAGAAATAATCTGCGAAAAGGTAAGCCGGATAGAGCTTTTCTCCACTGCCAGTCTACCTCATTCGATCCTTTCATTATTAGGCAAGGGGCGACATTTCTAGCCGGAAAAAGCCCAGATTTAAAAGATGTTGTTTATCAAGCGGAAATGAACAGTATAATTACCGGTGCTAAACTGTCTTCCGTACAAACAGTCTATTTACAGCGGCATAATAAAATTTCGCCAGAAAATTCTACCCAGGCTGTTACGGCCGTCAAACATCAAGCGCTATTATCGGAAGACAATCCGCAAATAACATTTCTATCCAATCTTTTCGGATCTGATGAGGTTCCTGGAGAAAATAATCAGCAGGAAGACGCTGAATTCGGCCTGTGTATTCAGTCAGATCATCTGGATTTAAAGCAAGGGACTCGCCATATTGCTATTCAGATAGATATGGTCGATAGAACATTACAGAGGCTGATAGTTAATCAACAAAGCGAATCAGGCGTTACTGAATCAGTGATATTTCAAGACTTAACCCCAGAGGTTAAAAAAATTGCGGTTGATCTTTATAGGGCATTACCCCGAAAGCTGACTCGATATTCAGGCCTAATGCGAGTAATACAAGCGTTTTTTCGAAAAAACAGACTTCCCCCGAAGATTGACGAGGAATCTCTGAAGCAATTTCTACGCAAGTTTTTCCTCTATTTATATATGAATATTGAAGATGTTCATAGCTTGGGCTTGGTGCATAGAGAAATAAATATTCGCAGAATATTTTTTCACGACTACCTAAATAAAATTGAGATAGAGCAACTTTTGAAGAGAATACAAACGCTCAATTCTCAGTTACCCTCGCTCGTTGAAATGAGTCAAATATCACGATCACGGCTTGAATTAATGTTTAAAGACATAGAGAGGGATTTGTTATTAAGTGATAAAGCCATACTTCTATATTACCTGGGCAACGTCCTTAAATTTCGTTTAACCGGTGAAAATGGTTGGTTTTCTCCACGTGAGTATGAAATTCACCGGGTAGGAAGATCAAATAGAGTATGTTTTAGCTTGAGGTTACAAAAAACTGATCCGGCCGTGGTAGTGCCTGATTTGATTAAACATGGCTTTCAAGGCCTCTACCCAGCCTTACAAATGATGATTAGCCCTACGGCTGCGGTATTTCCTTATTCATATTTGCGCGGCGTCGCGGTCAGTACCTGCAACATAAAGGTTTCAGTAAAGGGGTATCGAGACCTAACGGTATTGAATGACTACGGTCAAGTCGACACGTCCCAGCCCTTTCTAGCTTTTTCCGCTGCGCCATCATCCAGTAGCCGATTACGTATAGGTGGCTTTGAATTCGCACGTAAGCGTACTAAAAAAATTCGAATGCATATTCGTTGGAACAATATCCCCACCAATTACGGTGGGTTTTCGGAATACTACCGCGCGTACGGTGCCGGCTACGCAACAGACAACTATTCAGTCACCGTACAAATCTTGGTGGGTGGCGAGCCAATACCTCAAGACCCCGCTTTGCATTACGTATCGCCTCTATTCCTCGACCATCCCGTAACCCGGCAGTTAAACGCGCGTACGCAGATTGATTTCCCCGTTATCTTTAAGCCACCGAGAGTGAGTGCGGCGCTTACTGAACAGGAATATCGGCAATTTAATCAACATCAAACCGGGTATATTAATCTGGCATTGAACTCCAAAAGTAAACTGTTTGGTCATAAAGATTATAATCAAGTTCTTAGTGACACGCTGGTTTACAACACACGCAAGAAGCGTAAAAAAGCGTTACCTGAATCGCCCTACACCCCGGAAATCAAAAATATTGAGTTAGATTATGCCGCCGAG
Organism: Teredinibacter haidensis; assembly: GCF_014211975.1. NCBI lineage: Bacteria > Pseudomonadati > Pseudomonadota > Gammaproteobacteria > Cellvibrionales > Cellvibrionaceae > Teredinibacter > Teredinibacter haidensis. The sequence goes on along the minus strand of NZ_CP060084.1, from coordinate 1,479,750 downwards.
GATGAAATTGTATTTGTTCGTGATTTGACGGCCATTCAAAAAAAATCGTCGGAAAAAGATCCCCGTTCTTTCGCCTACTATTTTACGCCATTAGGAAATGAGTTAAATCAAAAACCGATACAGGAAAGCGGGTTTACCCTTCTGCCTGAGTGGTTGAACGACGGTAATCTCTATTTGGCCTTTGATATCTCCAATAAAGCAGACGCCTTGAATATCTACTTTCAGCTTCGGGAAAACAGTACGCATACTCGCAGCTTAGAAAAATCAAAGCTTGATTGGCACTATTATTCGGAGACCGGCTGGAAGTCCGTTCCTCTATCTGCCATTCTTTCAGACTCGACTAATGGGCTTCGTCGATCGGGCGTTATCCAAATTGAACTACCCAAAGACAAAGCGCGACATCTCGGCCTTATTCCTTCGAATAGGTATTGGTTTCGCCTCTCAGGGTCTACAGGGCTGGCGCAATATGCCAGTCTAGAGAAACTCGTATTTGACACCATTACCGTTAAATCTGCGGATACAACACTTAAACTGAATTCTGTTCCCTCCGTGTCAGACCATCCTGGTATCAGTGATAAATGGCAGGCTATTCCTGCCATCGCGGGTGTGCAGTCTTATCGCCAGTACGAAGCCGCCATTAGTCAGCCAGACGAAGAAACAGACGAACAGGCTGAGCGGCGATTGAATGAGCAATTACGTCATAAAAATCGGGCCATCACGCCCTGGGATTTCGAGCGACTGGTACTCCAGCGTTTTCCTCAGGTCGATCGCGTCAAATGCCTCCCGGCTTGTCGGCTAGGGGACGCAAAACCCTCACCGGGTATAGTCACCGTCATTGTGTCACCCCGCTTGGCGGATATCGACAATATTCATGCGCAAGGGCATCATCTTAACGCTGTTGTGCTTGGAGAAATTCGTCGCTACCTGATGTCATTGAGTTTTCCTCATATCAGGATAGAAGTGAACAATGCACATTATGAGGTGGTACGGGTACGTTGCGCCGTCAGTTTTTTCGATAAAATCGGTTACGGGCTACGAATAAAACAACTGAATGGAGATTTGTCCCGTTTTCTATCGCCGTGGGCAAAAACGGGCATGCAACTAGGGTTGGGTTGGAAAATTCGAATAAAGGATGTGGAGAGTTTTATACGCCAACTAACCTATGTCAAATTTGCTACGCAAGTGTCGCTACTGAAAGTGTATCGTGATCTTGAGAAAACGGATTTCTACCATCTGGAAGATACGGCGGCGAGGGAGGATTATAAACGAGCTCCCCATAGCGATCCGCTATTTATTCAGGCTGTTACACCGTGGACCTTACCCGTCCCATCCGAACGACACGATATCGTACTGTTAGAAGGTGACGCTGAAGAAAGAGCAGCGCAGCCGGTCGGCATCAATACCATGGAAATAGGCGGCACATTTATTTTGGAAGAAGGGCATTCACATGTCTAAACAAAATAGAAGCACGTTAAAATCGTTCTTCGGTGACGGTGCGCTACCAACATCGTCAAGTTTTTGCGATTTAATCGATTCCTCCATTAATCTAAACGACGATAGATTTGAGAAAAATAGTCGCGATGGTGTCAAGATATCCAGTTACGCCGACTCGAAGGTATTAACGAGCTATTACGATGAACAAAAGCGTGATCAGGCGGTGTGGAAAATAGTCTTTGATGGTGCTGATAATAACTTGGTCTGGCAATCCGAAGCCGATGACCAAGCGGGAATGGAAGTCGATCCTCTAAACCAACAACGTTTAAAAGAAGCTTTATGTCTATCCCGAGAAAACAATGAGCTTCGAATCGGCGTGGGTACGAAGCGGCCAATAAGTACATTGGACGTTAACGGCTGTGTGCACTTATCTGAACGGCGCGGAACCTACGGGCATTCATTTCGTTCGGTACCGGCCGATGGGCAATGGTATACGATTGCGGACAACATAAAAGGGGGGGCAGCATTTGAAGTGGTTGCTCGTGCACAGAACCCGGAAAAACGGCGTTACGCAATAATTCATGCCATTGCCCTACATTGCCCTTGGCGAAGTAAAAAGAATGACTTTTTGTCTTGGTTGGGGCTTCGTAATCGTATTCGTTATACACAGGTATTTCACGATTCATTGCTACATCGTATTAAGCTACGCTGGACGGATGACGACGCAAAAAACGGTTATCAGTTACAGATCCGTACAAACTGTACCTACGGTTCATCCAACGTACGCGTGGACAGTAAATCCGACACGCAGATTAGCGTTCTCGATTTTCACATAACACGGTTGTGGAGTGATGACGATAGGTTTACGTCCCTAGACGAGCAAGCGCAGGGAGACCTCAGTAATGAATGATGTTTCCGGCTCGTTAGCAAAGATAAATCAAGGTCAAGAAATTCTCGACCCTCAACATAGGCACTCCATTTACATTGAACGCGAACGCGGGCCCAGCGAGTTCGAAAAACTACGTGAGACCATGCTTAACGCAGTACAGCGTCTCTCTTCTCACCGTTGGAGCGATTACAATCTTCACGATCCTGGCGTCACCATTCTCGAGCAATTGTGCTACGGCCTCTCAGATTTAAATTATCGCACTGAATATTCCATTGAAGAGTTATTTGCCAACGACCAGCATGAAGTGGATCTACATCACCATGGACTTTATACACCGAACGAATCCTTAGTTTGTCGACCGGTAAGCCATAACGATAAAATCAAATATTTTCTTGATGCGGTTCCGGCGCTAGCTTCTATCAAAATCAAGCAGACAGTTTTCAATCTAGGTCGTGGTGACAATGCTTGTGAACTGCCCTGGCTCTACCAATTAACCCTTCACACCCGCAATCACCTTGCGAGTCGCGCAGAGCGGGATAGCCTATTCAAACAGGTTGACCGTTGCTTTCACGGTATACGCAACTTAGGTGAGGACCTTTTTTCAGTTAATCTGGCCGAAAGTAAAACGCTGTTTATCGAAGCACGTGTTTATGTAGACAATACGGTGATAGCATCTTGCCAAGAAGAAGAGCTGTTGGCTCAGCTTTACCTGCAAGCACAATCCTATTTGCTAGGTGAAGTGCAATATAACACCAACAGTGACTGTAGCGACTACAAAAACAACAAGGACGGCAGTGATAGTGACGGCCCCGGCCTTAACTATCTTTGCATAACAGACAAAGCGTTACAGGATGCGAATGCCGCTCGATCATTAGCCGGGCTTATTGCGGCGTTAACTCAACTTCCCGGTGTACTAGAAGTTGACAATGCAAGGTTGTGGGAAACCGATAGCCAGCAACCCGAGGGCTACCAACCGTTGAATTTAGCAGACACTATAAATGGCGATTACAGCCTACGGTTACGTCTTCCCGAGTCTGAAAATGAAAAATCGCTTACCCTTGTCTTCAATCATCGAAAGCTCGCCTATCGAACTGGCCAGCTTAAAGTCAAGGTTCATAATTTACTCAACGCCAAACGATTGCAGCGGCAAGCAAGCCGGGTGGATAAATCACCCACTGCCTGGCCCGGTGCGCATAAAGACTTACTGTCTTATGTGTCCATTCAATCGCAATTTCCGAATAACTATGGCATCAACGCGTTTGGCCTATCGGCACATGAATCGGATAAGCGAAAGGCGCAAACCAAGCAATTAAAAGGGTATTTAATGCTCTTCGATCAATTTATGAGTGATCATCTTGGTATTTTAGATAACGCCAAACATTTTCTATCGTCAGATATTACCGGCAAAACGTCTTATCCTTGCCAGGGCTTGGACGCCAGTGTTATCCCTGGTATAAACGCTTTATATTCCTACTTACCTGGGCAAGATTTCCTTGTAAATTTAGAGGCTTATGACAATTACCCCCAGCGAAAATCCCTAGTCTTAGACTTTTTAAGCGCGATGAATGGTCGTGATAGGGAAATATTTGGTTGGGAGTTTCGCAACCCCTACTTTTCGGAGACAGAGAAAAATCAACGTATTTTAGAGAACAAAAAAAATCATTTAGAGCGAATTCATGAATACGCCGAGAACCGCGCTGGCGCTTTTAATTATCGGAAATCTAGCTGGGGTAAAGACAATATCCCCTATATCGAAAAGCGATTGCGGTTAGTTCTGGGGCTCTCAGATGTTCGTCTATCCACAGTTCACCCTTTAATTAAATGTGGGTTAATACATAACGAAAGCTCGATGGGCTTTCACCTCGATCCAAACGCCAAAAAGGAAGACAACCCCCTCGCAACGGCTTTTTATCAGAATATTAATAAAGCAACTATTGTTAGTCAGGCAAGTGATTTTGTCGCGGCTCCGCATAGACATATTAAAGAGGATGAGAGCTGGAAAACCTTTCATTATGTCAAAAACCTAGCGTTCACGAATCTGGACAACTTACAAAATATTTTGTTTCAAGCCGGTGCCAACCTCGAGTGCTATCGCCTAGGGCAGGTTAACAATAAACGGCAGATAGAACTCTTTATTAATTTGAATGGTCTCTCACCGTTACAGGCCAACTGGCTCTATTTGATGAGTTTTAAAAACAAGAGCGAAGCCGTTGTCGCGGCGAATCAACTGTGCTTCTGTATTCAGCAACTGAACATAAACATGGAAGGCCTGCATGTGCTGGAACATAATTTGTTGCTTCCCGTTGACGAACGTATGCGTCACAGCCAGCGCGCATTGGAATCTTTGAAGAACGCACCGGTTAAAAATTCTTCAGTCGAAACGCCTGTCGCAGAAAACCCTTGGTTTGAGCGGCATGTTAACCAAGTTAGTGTAATCTTACCCTCCTGGTCAGCGCGTTTTCGGGATGAGGATTTTCAGCTGTATGTCAACGATCTTATCCTACGAGAAATGCCCGCGCATCTTTATACTCACATACATTGGGTGTCATACGTAGAAATGGAAACGTTTGAAGTTCTCTTTAAAAATTGGTGCCATGAAAAATCCAACGCTAAAAAACCTCAGCGTCTTAATCATTTATCACATAAATTAATGGCGCTAATAACGGAGTTTGAACAAAGGTCTGAGTCATGAATAGTATTCATCACCTGGAGCTAAACTTTGATTCAAATATTATAGCCGATGGTGCTCATGGCGAGGATCAGGATGTATCCCTCTGGTCTCAAAACTGCGTGCTACCGTTGGTTGATTCCATTCTTGAACAAGAATGGAAAAAAATATCCCGACAATGGGAACAGTCACCACAAAAAACGATTCCGGACATCCGTATTCATCATTTGCAGCTTCAAATCCAGGCCGAATCAACGGAATCGTTTAAACAAGAATTTTGCCGCTGTTTTATCCAAGAATTAAAAGCCTCCATTCGCTACAGCATGCATTGTGACAGCGATCAGTGGTCGCCAGAGTACACGGCCAGTCCAGTGGGGCCACAATCATCCGATCTAGGTTTAACACTAGAAAACGTGTTACGTATAATATTCGGTGGTAGTAACACGGCCCATTGTGATGGCAGTGCGCTAAGGTTATTGGAGCGCTATTGGCAACAATGGGCGCAGCAGGATCCGGCTACATTGCGCAACAGCATGGTTGAATATTTACAGCAAACACCCAATCGAACGCTCGTTGCAAGCCAATTTCCTGAAGCGCTACAAAACCAGATAATGGTGGTATTGGAGCCCACGCAAGCAGATTACATTTTACGTGTTATTGCAGCCTTATCGACAATAGAGCCGGTGCGACTCGGGCAACACCTTCGCCCTGGTGCCAATAAAACCAGCACTAAAACGGACACTGACCTACGATCAAAGACCGCGTCAAATATTCACAATAATGTGCAATCACAACACCTGCACGCGCGTTTAGAACCGTCTTCTCCCACACCTAAAAATGAAACCCCTACGTGCAGTAACTTCAGTGCGTGTTTGAGCCGTCGTTACTTAGTGGAATTTTCGTTGGCGTATATGACCTGTGAAAGGGGGAGTCGATTTAATCGAAAAATCTATATGCGTAGCTTAATGCGGCAAATGGCCCAACATAACAATATGGATAGTCGCGCGCTCAGCCAGCATCTGCGGGAGATCTTACACAACGTGGATTCGTCCCACATTCTCAAACAAGAACTATTGGAGATACTGGAGCCAGATGATTATTTAGGCCCAACCGTCGAACGTGGTGAGCCTGAAATAGGGCAAGTCATCGAACTCGATTATCACCGCGCTATTCGCACGGTTACGCACGGTTTAACACTGGCGAATATTGAGGGCGAAACAGAACGCGGCTTTATTCACAGCGTGATATACCTATTGCGTTATAATCCCCACAAATTGGTAGTGTTACTTCGCAGCGTAAACAGCGTTGCGAATATCGCCAACGTGTTGGTCAATCTACCGGGAAATCTTCAAGCACAACTGTGTCAACACCTGTGTGCCAGTAACTACTACTATTTAGAGCCGTACCTATCATTAGTCTCCTCGTTGTGGCACCGGGGGCAGGGCGAGCCGGTTAATCAAGCGAAATTTCTCGCGCATGTCACGCTAGTATTCTTTCTCAATAACAATGCATCTTCCGTTAGACCGTTATCCGGTCAGAATCTACTATGCCATTATTTAGAGAGCGTATTACAGGGCTTATCCACCTTAACCGGGCGATCAACAGCAGATCTAAAGCTGGTCTTTCAAAAAACCTCATGTGTGGATCAAAAAAACGCGCTATGGAGGGACATTCAACAGGGTTTGAATCTGTTAAAAACGCCACCGATATCTAGCGTCAGTCACCTACCACAACCGTTAGCCAACACCGTTAGTCAGCCGATGGTGAACGGTGCCGATCAACACAATGTGTTTACCCCATTGGTGAAAGCTATTCAAAAAGGTGATTGGAATATCAGTGCCGCGCATTGGTGCACGATTAAATCTGGCAACGTGAAAACCATACGCTCGTTACTGTGCTTGCTTATGCAACCAATAGCGGTAAGGCAACGGGTTGTCAGCAACCTGCCGCTGACTATACAAGCTGAATTAGTGGGCATATTAGATCTTAATGCACAGGAATTGATTCAGGGCATTTGGCAGTCCACGGCCGCAATTCATAACCTTATAAACGGCTTCTCAGAAACAAATAACCCGCAATATAAGAGCCTATATTCCTACGCTAATCACTCGTCAGGTAATACCTCAAATAGCCTTTCTTTAGCCGTACGCGAATTTACATTTTCATATTTAGTGCTAGAGCGGGGCAGCGAATTTAATCAACGCAGTTACGCACGAAGTTTATTAAGGCAGATGAGTGGCCGCTACAATGTAAACTACCAGGCACTGTTAGTGTATTTACAAGGGCACCTCGAACATGCTGAATTGCCCAAAGCCTTGGCAATACACTGGCGAGTAATCGTCGGTCTAGATATTTCCGATACATCACGCTCGCCCGGGTCTACGGAAACACAGCCCTTAGCGGCTTTAGCGCTTACCACGTTTGAAACCGCGCCAGTAAGCACCTGGGCACAACAAATGTCGTTAGGGCAGGAGGGCGCGGCCTTTTTTTCGGAAATTATCGGGTTACTCACAGCCACTTCGCCGCCAAACTTAGGCCGCTGGACGGTCCTAATTAACGTACTGTCAGATCGACACAGCCTTTATTTTAAGCGTCTGGCTCAACGAATAGTTGATCAGTTCATTCCCAATGAAAACCTCTACCGGAACCTTTCGGCCGCGGCGTTAAAGCAATTGGCAAACCGCTGTCTTACGCTACACGGGGTTGGGGGGCAGAGTTGTTCAGCATTAAAATACTCAATCGAACAATACGCCCTTAAAGCGCGTGACCGCCGAGCGTTTTATGTAATGGTTATTGGCGCACTCCTTCAAGGAGGGTTGATTGACCTAGAGCACCTACTAAAAGGCGCTAATCATTGGCAGCCGCAGCCGAACCCTTCTCTCGCTACAGTGGCGATACCGCCTAAACACATTGCCGCCAATGAAGCGCTTAATACAAACGCCATTGCCATCCAAACACCAAACCCTTCAGCCGCTAAAAAGTCGATTGCTAAAAACAACGTTATGTTAATGAGCCAATCATTGGAAAACACGCACCGTATTGCGGATCAGGGTGAAGCTGTTTTACTTGACTATTGTTATCTCGTCGATCCCCAAAAAATGCAACGTCTTTACCCCGTCGCACAAGTGCTACAGATGATTCTAGCCCATTGCCAAACCACGTTATTGGCGATCGAAAACAAGAAGGAAACGGATAAAGAAAGGGAGTGGGCTGGTGTTTTTCAGTCAAATAACTGCCTTCACGAAAAGGAATGGCTTGCGGTTATCTTCCATGGCCTAGCAGTACAGCTCGTGGTCTCAAAATGCGTCAGTGTCGATTGGTTTATTCAGCAAACGGTTTGTCGCGTTTTTAAACTCTGGAAGCTTGACCCCAAAAATTTCGCGATGGACGGCTTCTTAAAATCCGCCATTCGCCACCTGTATTCTGGTAATTACTCGGCGGATAAGCCCTTTAACTACATTATGCAAGCCGCACTGCAGTCGTTAACGGTAGCGGATATCGGCATGGAAGAGGCCGAGCCAATCACACCGCATGAAAAGCTAATGCCATCGACACCCCTCAATGCGGGCGCTAGCCATAGTAGCGGCGAAAGTGAACGTCAAACCCGCCTTAACCCTGAAAGCGCTGTTGAATGCGATAAACACGTCGCATTGGAATACGAGAAAGGCGTACTGGTAGACGGTGCCGGGGTGGTGGTGTTGGCGCCTTACCTTGCCGTGCTATTTGAGCGCATGGCATTACTTAAAGATCAAACAATAAAAGCCACAGAGCAGGGCAAAGCGCTTCAGCTTTTATACTATTTAAGCCACGGAGAATGTGCGGCACAGGTGTCTTTGCCGTCTCTCTGGGGGTTGTTTAACGCTATATGCGGTATTAAACCCAACACCTTAGTGCCCCTGCCGAAGCTCACCAAAGAAGAACAAAACACCTGTGAAGAATTGCTTAAAGCGGTTATTCAACATTGGCGTGTACTAGGGGCCACCAGCGTAGCCGGTTTACGGGAAACGTTTTTGCAGCGTTGGGGTGAGCTGCGTTTGGTCGACGACAAAGGCTGGGAGCTTAAAGTGGAATCGCACCCATTAGATGTGCTTCTCGACCGCTTGCCCTGGGGCTTCAGTGTTATCAAGTACCCATTTATGGAGGACGCGATTCATGTGCAATGGCGCTAGCCAAACAACCATAGCAACGCGGCAACCAGATTTTTTTGGGGCTGGGAGGGAGGGGGTGTTATGCGCGTAGATGCGTCATCGTTTATCCGTTTATCGCCGGAACAGTACGGCAAAACGAAGGAACCGTTATCCATTCCCTGTTCGCCGCTGGCCCGCAATGCACACACGTTAGAACGGGAATTCAAGTGGTTCTCCTCACTATTAGAAACCCGCCTAGCCCTCTATTTTGAAAATGAATGCGTATACGCCTCTGTGCAAGACGTTCCGGTACCCAACATTGCCCACGACCCCTCAGAGTACGCCACTATTGTTCGTCAGTTTGGTATGTCGCACGCAGAGCGGCTGCTTTTTATATTGGCTGCTATTCCTCATTTACGCCCTCAAATTCTTAACCTGCTATTAATACGCGACCCGCATATCGATCACCCCTACGTGGAATTTGGGGGCTGGCGCGGTAAAACTCACGGGGGGTTTTTACCCACCGGCGAAACGGCAGCGTTTTTAATCGCAGGAGAAGATTTGGAAAAACGCATGCAGGTGTTCTCGTTGCTGGATCGCGACCACTTTTTTACCAAAGCGGGAATATTGCGCTTCCACACGGGTGAATTTGATGAGGCGTATTTGACCACGTCCATCACCTTGTCCCACGAATATTTTCATCGCATTACCACCGGCGAAACGCAAAAGCCCGATTTCAGCATGCATTTCCCGGCCAAATTATTAGAAACCAACCTGGATTGGGACGACCTGGTACTGCCCCCCAAAACACTCGACGAAATCGACCACCTCCGTACCTGGTTAATTAACCAGCACGTTATTATTCGCGAGCTGGGCTTACATAAATCTATACAACCCGGTTATCGCGCGCTATTTTATGGCCCACCCGGCACAGGTAAAACACTCACGGCCAGCTTACTGGGCAAAGCTATGGGTTCCGATGTCTATCGTATCGATTTATCGTCGGTGGTCTCCAAATACATTGGTGAAACCGAAAAGAATCTAGAGGCCATATTTAATCAAGCAGAAAACCGCAACTGGATACTCTTTTTTGACGAAGCCGATGCGCTGTTTGGTAAGCGTACCGAAACCACCTCATCGAATGACCGCCATGCCAACCAAGAAGTGGCGTATTTATTACAGCGTATCGAAACGTTTCCCGGCGTTATTATTCTCGCCACCAATTTACGCGGAAATATCGACGATGCCTTTTCACGCCGTTTTCAATCGCTCGCCTACTTCCCTATGCCCGATGTCAATCAACGCTTTCTCCTTTGGCAAAAAGCCTTCTGCAATGCCACCTGCTTACACGAATCTGTCGATTTCAAACAGCTGGCCAAACAGCACGAAATTACCGGCGGCGCCATAATTAATGTGGTCCGGTTTGCCGCCATACGCATGATGAATCAGGGGCGAAATAAAGTGCTACTGCAAGATCTGGAAACAGGCATCAGCAAAGAGAAAAAAAAGCAGGGGAGGGTATTGGGGTGAACGCGGTGTTAACAACTTTCCATGCGTTTCGCACATTAGTGTACACAACACTGGCAATGGGGTTGTGGTTGAATACAGCTTTCGCACAAAACGCTCAAACCGATTCTCGCTGTACCGATATGGCGCCCGTGAGTGGCGAACAGATTCAAGAGCGACTCAAGCCTCGCCTTGCCAAAAATAGCTGTTATAAGCAAAAGCTCGAAAACACCAAAACCTTAAACGATGGCGTTATTGGCCCGGTGACCCGTCAATGGATCAATAAAGCCTTGGAAGAACCCGCCAGTGCGGGCTCAAACTGCGAGGCGATACCGTCAGAAACGCGTGACTGTACGGAACAGGCCAGCACGAACGCGCGCGCGCACTATTATTCGGGAGTGCAACCCTATGTGCTTTTAGCGGACGATCTAGAAACCTTTACCCTCAACGCCTCGGTGAGAGAAATACTAGAAGCCACCGCCATCAACGAACAAGAGAACCAATTTATTACAATCGACGCCGCCTTAACCTACGTGGAACAAAAGCTGGCTGAAATAGAGGGCATTAGTGAACCACTCACACAAAGCTACCTCGAAAAAATAGAACCGATGATTACCGACCAACGCTATCACTATATTTCAAGCGGCTTTATTACAACGCTGTTAAGCGACGGTAAACCCCTCTCGGCGGAGAGTCTCACGGTGTATACCAACCAATTACTTCCCGCGACGGATTTTCGAATCATTTTAAAAAATGCGTTAGAGAAAGCCTTAGGGGCCGACAAAGTAGTGGCCCCACCGCAGGGCCCAGAATGCCCAGAGGCAGAAGAAGGGTCTGAACATTGTGTAGCCACCCAGAATACGCCCGAACAAACCACAGCATCAGCAGAGGCAAATGCAACCAAAGAACGTTTAAACGAAATAATGCAGCTGCTAGACGACAACACCCTAACAACAACCCGTTATCAACTAACGGTTGATGAAACAACTCTGGCATTGGGTTTTCCGTCGTTGGATCAATCCATTACCGACTGCATCACCGCGCTAGTGGGGGTTGTGTATCCCAATGCCTATGCTTTTTCCCATGCTATCGACACGATGTTAATGCAGCTACGACAATCGGGGTTGAATACACTCGATGATAAAACCGACACCACCGAAAAATTCGATTGCGTCCTGCAAGAAGATCTCTTCACCGTGTTTATCGAAGCAAAGGAGGCCAACGAAAACGGCGAGACGCCCCCAGAAAAGGCCATTACCGATCTGCAATGTGCGCTAATGGAAAAAGCAGAAAACGACCTCGCCTTATTATTATCCCTAGATAAGAGCCAGTGCCGCGTGTGTGCGACCCAACACTGTTTAACCTATACCGATTATATTCAGTCGGTTGTGAGCGCGGTAAGCGCCGCCGCCGAAAAACCGTTTTTAAGCAGCAGCCTCAACGAAATACATCTTCGCGTTCTCCCTGAATGTCAGGAATGTGCCTTACCCCTTAAAGGCACCACCTATGGGTTTTATCCCTACTGGTTAGCGTCAAGCGCTTACGAAGAAATCGGTGTTAGTCCAGCCAATCCCGGCTACTTAAATTTCAGCCTATTTTCGCGAATGGCCTATTTTGCCTTACCCATTAACGACAACGGCGAACTCAACGATTTATTGCACTGGAAAAATCCACGTTTTCTAAAACGTTTTGTGCAACACCTAAAACAATTTAACGTTAAACGGGATATCGTACTGTATACGGCAAATTGGGCTAATTGGCCCAGTCAAGACCAAGTAAAAGTGTATGCCGAAGAGCACTACGCGCAGTTAAAAACGATGCAGAACTCCGTTGAAAAATATGGAGGCATTAATGGGGTAACCTTATATTTTGATCATTATGGGGCCGCGTCAGACCCGTCATTCATTATTACCTATATTTCCCGGTTATACGAAAAAATACGCGAAGAATCGACTATGGCGAGCCATCCCTGGTTAGATATTAATTTAATGTTGAGCCTAGAGGGTTTAGATAACGAAGAAAGCCGCGTGGGTGACAGCGTAGAGGATAACAACAGCTACTTTGCTAAATTACAAACACTGTTTATGGACACCCATAAAGACAGGGTATTAAAGAGTAGCGTTGAGGATATCGAAAAAGGCGAACCGCAAACGCTTTCGTCGCTCATTTCCCAACTAAAAGAGAGTGAACATAAAAGCAAAGTTAACCACATTTTAGTTTTTCTTAACGAAAGCACCAGCATCAACAAAAAAAAACTCCGCCTGCAAATCGAAAATGAATTTAAAGGTGAGGCCCGGGTGGATTCCCAGGAAAAAATTATCCCTATTCTTGGGCGTTTAAACCTTAGTGAAGAAAATGCATCGGCCCATCGGCAATTTATGGACGACATTGCTTACCTCAAATACAACTTTGGCGGTATCGGATTTTGGAACCTACCGTTAACCACAGAGAATGAAGACCATTCATTAAAACCCACCAATACAGAAATGCAAATACTTTCCCATACGCTTAAATTAGCGTTTGAGAATGGCGAAAATAATTATGTTAACACGGCGGCGCTGGGCGGTATTGGCGCCGTGCTACACAGCCCCGCACTCACACACTATGTGTCGGTGTGTGCCTATGTGTGTCCTCATCGCGCCTGGACACTGCCCATTGTATTGGTATTACTGGCGGCCAACGCCATTATCTTTGTCCTTTATCGTAGCCACTGTCCGTCACGCACCTATATTAAAAGCCATCGGCTTTATTTTGCCCTATTAAATTGGAGTGTGGTGTTATTCATCTTTATCATTTTTGGTTGCGATCCAAATTTACAACCGTACGCAAACATAACGATGATTATTTTTGTGGCGGCAATGTTAGGCATTCCCCTTTATCGCAGTTTTTTGCGGTTATCCGACCGCGTTGAATAGTTATGCTAGCAGGAGCGTTCTATTATGAGCAAAGAATTTCTACCCAAAACACCTCAGGCGCTAAACACGCGGGCGGGGTCGTCCGAAGCCAGTGCACAATTTAAAGATAACCGTGGCTTGTCTCAGCCAATAAAACAATTACAGGGTTTGGAAGAAGAGGAATTAATGCAGGGGCAATTCAAACCCGTGCAAAAAGTGGATTTAGAAGAGGAGGAACCCCTACAGGGAAAGTTTGAAGCCGCTTCGCCAGAAGCGGTTGCGCAACAACACCCGAATACCACCGGCCTACCCGACACCCTAAAAACGGGTATGGAACAGTTATCGGGCATAAGCCTAGACGCCGTCAAGGTACACCAGAACTCCAGCAAACCCGCCGAAGTGGGCGCGCACGCCTATGCCCAAGGCACCGATATTCACGTGGCACCGGGGCAGGAACAACATTTGCCCCACGAGCTGGGGCATGTGGTGCAGCAAGCGCAGGGCCGGGTGCAACCGACTACCGAAGTGGGGGGCTTGCCGGTGAATGATAATGTGGGGTTGGAGACAGAGGCGACGGTTATGGGGGATAGGGCTTTGCAGATGGTTGAAGGCGGTGGAAAACAATGAGCAGTTTTGCGCTGGCTTTAAAACCCTACAAAACAAATGCTATACTGAATGCTGTTTATATATACAGTATATGGGTGGCATGGATGAAAACTGTCGTATATTTAAAAAAAATAGGCGTATCGGGTGAAACACGGCTAGCCTTTGGCCTAAAGAACAACCCCAACTTAGCCATGCAGTTTCAGAATATTACCGGCTGGTGTTGGAGTGAAGCGCTGGGGTTATGGCATATTCCCTATTACGAAAATCACATGGAGTATCTACGAAAAAAATTCAGTGCCTTAGCGCATTTTCAACATGTGGATACTGGGCAAAAACCTCACAAGCCGACAATTCCTCATAACACGCCAATCTCTCCTATTCCCGAAGGGTTTTACCAGCAGATGCGGCTAAAACGCTATAGCGAGAATACGCAAAAAACCTATGCCAGCGTGCTAGGGAAGTTTCTTGCCTATTTCAAACAGGTTCCCCCAGAACACATTAGTGATCAGCAAGTTCGTGAATACATGCTGTATTTAATCGACCAGCGACAATGTTCGGGTGCCTACCAACGACAAACCATTAATGCACTTAAACTATTTTACAAAGCCGTACTTAATCGAGAGCTGAGTGAATTAGCCGTAACGGCACCGCGCAGAAAGAAAAAGCTACCCGTTGTATTCAGCGAAGAAGAAGTGATCCTCCTGTTTTCGCAAGTTCAAAATTTAAAACACAAAGCCATGCTCTACTGCCTCTATTCAGCGGGGCTAAGGCGTAATGAGCTTATCGAACTTAACGTTGGCGATATCGATTCTAAGCGCCATTGCATTATGGTGAGAGAGGCGAAGGGAAATAAAGACCGGGTGACGCTTTTGTCGGAAAAGTGTTTGGTGTTATTGCGGGATTATTTTAGAGAGTATCGGCCTAAGGTGTTTCTTTTTGAAGGGGCGGAAGGTGGTCGGTATTCCGCGACTAGCTTACGGAAGATTTTTGATCGGGCGTTGAAGGGGGCCGGTATTCAAAAAAAAGCCACGCTTCACACGTTGCGGCACTCGTTCGCTACCCATCTTTTAGAGAGGGGAACGGACCTTCGCTATATACAGGCGTTGTTGGGGCATTCTAGCTCTAAAACTACGGAGATTTATACACATGTGACGACGAAGGGGTTTGCGGGACTTCGGTCGCCGCTGGATGAAATTGATGTTTAGAGTGGTCTTTTAACAGCTGTGGTGTTTGTTAAAGGGTCAGTGTTGATAAAGAGATAGCCCAAATAAATTCCACTCTGGACGTTCCGGGCTTGTTATCAGCAACTAGTTTCTATGATCAATAATCACGAAGGCAGCTTGACTAAAAAGATTCGGACAGTAAAGAATTAATTATTAGCGACGAAATGGCAACGATTAGTGGGGCTTGTTAAAACTGAGTGGAGAATAATTAGAAGAAGCCGTAATTAGGGCACAACTTCTGAGCGAGGATACAGAAAATCCCACGCTAAAGATCAGGGTCGGGAGTTATGTCGATCATATTGTAGAACTTTCTACCTGGCCATGAAAGATAGTGATCTCGGAAGACCGCAGGGCAGGTACAGTTTAAGAAGCCCATCACATCGAAAAAATATTTAAAAGGTTAATGATATGTATGAACAAGCGGATAAACCAAAAGTCAACAAAAATAGGTCTGATGCCAATATAGTAACTCAGGAAAAAAGTAATTCGAAGCAAGGTTTAGGGTTTTCAGATAACCGCTTGGGGGCTAATACCCAAAGGAAACTACAAGGAGCTGTCGAAACCAATCAAAAACTTAATGGTGTTGGAGCAATCAAAGATGTGAAAGTAAGCTCTTTTTCCACCCAGCGCATGGGAAAGATTAATCTGTCAACTTCCAGAAAAAATATCGTTCAACCTAAGAAAAAAAGAAGAGGAATATGGCTTGCAGAAAATGAGGGGGAAGCCATCAGGTTAATGACTGCATATGCATCTAATATTGATTTGGAGTGGGGGAAGCTTCCTCAATTGCTGAAAGATTTGGCAGTAGAACACGCCCAGGATTATGACAAAGGGGGAATTGATTCGGGTGAACAGCTGATATTTAGTGAGAAGCAGGAAATCCTTGATGCAAAACGTAAAAAAGAGCGTCGAGATAATGTGAAGGACGATTTTGAAGGAATACGTGAAAATATCAGCGATGAACTTGCCCTTTCGGCGTTCAGTATCGCACATGCTACATATGTAGGTGGGGCTAACATCAACGCAGGTGTGGGCGGGAAATTCTCCTCAGACGAGTTTTATTCAGCCAAGCATGAGTGGGACGGTATTGACAGCTATGATACTATATCAAATTTCCATAGCTTTTCTCCGCAGGACAAGGCTGAACAAGGGAAGGGAAATGTAGGGGATACATTAGATACTCGTACAGTTCAGGGCAATCTAATATGTAAGTTCGGCCAAATTAAAATCAATGTTCATGTAAATATCGAGTAAATTAAAAAATCTTGAGATATGTATGTACTAGTAGAGAAGGCGAAAGAGAATAAAAGTAGAGCGATATGTCTTTTAGGTTAATCGGAAAAAAAATTGGACATTCATACTATTAATATTTTACCCAACACCGCCCCATATCTCGACAGAATTGTTCTGCCCACGCCTTTCTTCCGTTGCTATAGGCAACTTTTTTGGAGGGCCGATCTAAATTGAGTGCGTTCATAAAAATAGGCCAGTACAGGACAGTAAAGTGCTATAACGAAAGATACCGACGAGGGATGGCAACGGTTTCGATTAGCATTTTAACAAAGCCGAAACACAAGCCAGGCGTATTTAGTTTTTATTGTGGTTTTCTACCGTTAGCCCCATTGCGCGCCTAATTTTTATACCTTCTATTTCGATATTTATGCTTGGTTATAAGGTTGTAACTAAAATTCATTTTCGAAAAGGCCAGCCTCAACCGAAACTAACCTATAGCGAAGGATAATTATTGTTTAGGGCGACGGGCTGATCGCTCAGTATGCATGATGATTGTAGGGGATCATGCCGTGTTCACTCTTAAGGGGTATGCGTCCGGCTCAATAAAGTAACGGCCTCCTAAAAAATAAGGATGTGCATTTTGACCAAGTTAAAGCTATGGACATTGTCTATCGCGATCACTCTCGCACTGGGATGCGTGCTGGTAGCGTTGTCGCTAAAAATGGACACTTACGTGATTGATAGCCGCGGCCAATTGGTTAGCGAAGTTTCGGCAGAAGAATACCTGGTAGCGCATTACGGTAATGATATTAATCTGGCCGAAACTAAACGTATTAAAACCGGTATTTTTATTCAATCGCTTAAGTTTTTTAATTCGAGCGAAGTGAATATTAGTGGTTATATATGGCAACATT
This sequence comes from Teredinibacter haidensis, assembly GCF_014211975.1. Taxonomy (NCBI): domain Bacteria; kingdom Pseudomonadati; phylum Pseudomonadota; class Gammaproteobacteria; order Cellvibrionales; family Cellvibrionaceae; genus Teredinibacter; species Teredinibacter haidensis. Next base: position 1,462,256 of record NZ_CP060084.1, on the reverse strand, counting down.
TTCCGATTGAAACCTACCAAAATACAGCTGATGACGATTTGGTTCCAGGGTTTATTTTACCGGAACAGGTGTATACGGCTAGCGATAGTGTATTGAATTTTGCTTACCGTAAAGAAAGCTGCCCCACCGACGCGGGCTTGGCGTGTAGATTTGGCCACGAAGTGATTGGATGGTATTTCGAGTCAACGCTGAAGCAAGGTTTTAATTACACGAAGTATCCGTTCGACCATAAGACCGTTTGGGTTCGTTTCTGGCCGAAAGAGTTTTCAGATAATGTAATATTGTCGCCGGATTTTTCGGCCTATAAATCTACAGAGGTTGATGCGATTTTCGGCATTGAACAGAAAATTGTGCTTGGTGCATGGATACGCGAAAACACCTATTTTGATTACAAACCCTCTGGTTATGATACCAATTTTAGTATTAGCAACTACATGGGCCAGAAAAACTTCCCCGAGCTATATTATAACTTTGTCGTAAAACGACGATTTGATAATGCCTTCATCATTTATATGCTACATCTTTTCTTGGTTTCGGTGCTATTGTTTGCTGCACTACTAACGATAACCGACAGCCCAAATCACAATGTTTTACTCGGTTTTAATGCCACTGGTTTTTTAGGTATGTGTTCGGCGTTGTTTTTTGTGGTCATGATAGCCCATATACAATTGCGCGAACAATTTTCGGGTTCGAGTGTTGTCTACCTAGAATATTTTTATATTTTAATGTATTTCCTATTGGTCTGCTCAACCATTAACACCTATTTGTTTTCGATAAGGCCTAAAATTTTTCAGAATATTATTTTGTACAAAGATAATATCATTCCAAAAATATGCTTTTGGCCTTTTGGCCTTTTGGCCTTTTGTGTTTTTTGTTCTTAACCTAATTACCTGGAAGTTTTTGTAATGATTTGCCATAAAAATAAACAAAAATATCGAAAAAATCCACTCAAAACCCTTTCAGAAACTACATAAAGGAACCGTGAGCACTGCGCACGGCATTGTAGTTGATCAAACGGAAGAACCTACTGCGCAGCACACGCTTAACGCCTACATCAACGCCGGTGCGAATGACGCCTACTTTCTAATTGATAAATAGGGTGCTCTTTACCAAACCACCCTTACTGATCAAATAACCTACCATGTGTAAAAATCAAAACCTCGTTGTTTGCAAAGGAGCGTGCGCAATAAAAATTAAATAGCTGTCGCGGCCAATATCCTTTATGCCGATGGCCAGTCCTTTGGTGTATGAGTAAAAAAATTACATGCCCACGAAAAGGCAAAAGGCTTTACAGATCACTTTCCTCCAATGGTGACACTATCAGGGTTGAGCTAGTAGAAAATTTTGATAAAACTAAGAAAATCTTTGACTCGATAAATAGCAAACAGAACACTTCGCTGAAATGGCTGGTGGCTGAGTTAACTAAATTGTTTAGCTTGACCAAATCGGACTTCTACCGTCACCCTACGGTATCCCGTAAACAGGCAAGCGAAGCCTCAACGGCAACATGGTAATGACTATGAACAAATATATGATTCTATTCGGTGTGCTCTTGTTGAACGGTTGTGGCGCCTTATATGTAAAGAACGCGCCTGACAGTACAAGCCAAACAGGTTTTGAGGTGTTGAGTACACAATCCCGCGGTGAACAAGCAGACAGATTTTGTGGTGGGTTTACCCTTACAACAAGCCAAGCGGAAACCTTTTTTAATCGAGGTAAAGAGATTGATACCATAACAATGCACAATGAGTACGACTGGCTAAATTGTTATGTAGAGGGACGCTTGAGCAATAAGGCCCTCGGCTTTAATAATTGCAGCTATTCCATACAAGCGGCAGGCACCGCCGAAATTCAGTGTGGTTCTGATAAGGCTCATATTTGCGGCTGTAACGATTGTGATGATTTGTTGCGCTTGAATAGCAGGGACAGGCTCTCACTAAATAGTTACGAACAATAGCTTCACTTTTGAAGGTGAAGTCTCTAATATTTTGGGAAAATGATTAATTAAGGTTGTGTGACTGTAATAACCCACAAATTTTCAGGATTACTAATAGCGGGTACAGACATGATATATAAATGCTTATGATGGCTGTCCAGATACAGAGCGCCTGTCCCTCTCGTTGTCGTTTGGCCCCGAGATCCCCGACCGCAGCAATTTGCAAATAAAAACGGTAAGATAGCGAACTTTCGATAAGCAGGGTGGTGTATGTTAATAAATTGGTATCCGGGCCATATGAATAAGGCTCGCAAGCAGATTAAGGAGATAATGCCTCAGGTTGACGTGGTGATCGAGGTGTTAGACGCTCGTTTACCCTTTTCCAGTACCAACCCCATGATCGAGAAATTGCGAGGAGACAAGCCCTATCTAAAAGTGTTGAGCAAGTCAGATTTGGCCGACGCAGCGATTACTCAGGCGTGGCAGGCATTTTTTCGTGAACAGCGCAATATGGATGCGATCGCCATAAGTACCAGTAACACTAATCTCACTAGAACCATCCCCGACCGCGTGTTTAAACTCGCCCCTCCTCGAGGCAGGATACACAAACCAGTGACTGCATTGATTTTGGGGATTCCCAACGTTGGCAAATCGACTCTTATCAATACCCTGGCTGGGCGTAAAATAGCAAAGGTAGGCGACGAACCCGCTATTACCAAAGGTCAGCAACGAATCAAAATCACCGAAGATTTCTTACTGATCGACTCTCCGGGGATGACTTGGCCAGGTTCAAAAAATGAAATGATCAACTATCGCCTTGCAACCAGTGGGGCCATTCGAGATACCGCTGTGGAATATGATCATTTAGCGATGTTCGCGATGGATTATTTACTCCAGCGCTACCCGGACCGAGTAAGCGAACGCTACAAAATAGACAATTTGATCGATTCCGCCTACGGCGCCTTAGAACAAGTGGCTAAAAAACGTGGTTGTATGAAACGTGGCGGCGTAGACCTAGTACGCGTTGGCGAATTATTTATTCGCGAATTGCGAGCAGGAAAGCTGGGCCGCATTAGTTTTGAAGAACCCCATCTCAGCTACATTTTCCGCGACTAAAATAATTTATGAGGGTAAGTAGTATGAACACATTCGTTATCGTAATTTTCATTGCGTTAGTTGCATATTTTACTTGGCAAGGCTCTGTCAGTAAGAAGAAAGCTAAAGAAAACAATACACAAGGCAATATTTTTCTCGAAAAAAACAAACAGATAGAGGGTGTACTTGTGACAGCGTCTGGCTTACAGGTTCTGCAGTTGCAACCCGGAACTGGCGCCGTGCACGCAAAACCCTTAGATAAAGTCAAAGTACATTATCACGGAACACTAATCGATGGCACCGTCTTCGACAGTTCCGTCGATAGAGGTGAGCCGATCGAATTTAGTTTGAACCAAGTAATCCCAGGCTGGACAGAAGGCCTGCAGCTAATGGTAGAAGGGGAAAAGAGCCGCCTATTTATTCCCAGTAATTTAGGTTATGGCAATCGTAACTCCGGCCAGATTCCTGCCGGTTCAACATTAATTTTTGATGTTGAACTTATAAAAATAACGACTGACAGTTAATCAACGGAGGTATATGGGCTAGGCGTTTTATAGCTATTAATTTAGCTTTTTCGAGTAACTATTGTAGCTTATACCCTGTTTGGCGAGTTTTCTATGTAGCTTCTGTTACGGGATGTCTGTCCTTAGAATTGTAAGTTTTCGACCGTTTCAATTTCACCATATAACGTTCCGTTATCGGCCAATAATTATTATTCATTTTATACCGCGGCATAAACTTGTCAGTATTCATAAAGCAAGAGCAGCTATTTACTAATGAGGCTTGACGGAAGTTTTCGGTGCTTCGTTGTACATAAAAAATCTCGTGGGTAGCGGAGGTATGTCTGGGTTTGGAGTATCCAGATTTTCAAAAACACCCCAATAACGTTCCAAATAAATTTAAAAAGGTTTTATCTTCACCGAAGAGGCTGACTCTCAAGATACTACGATTGATTTTGTTTGGTTAACAAGACAGAAAGAGTTGCTAAGTGTCAGGATGTTATTCTGATGTAAGCCTTCGTCAATCATTTGATTGCTCAAAATACCGTCTATATTCCCCCAGAGTACATGAGGAAAAGCGAAAATAATTTTATATTTCCTTGTGTTTTAAGCGGGATTTCGTTAACAAATTTATAATTAATTTGGCACCTCTTATCGTAGTTTTCCTTATTTTGTTTTCTCGGTTTATGACGTTAACCTAGGATAATACGTTAGTTAAGAGGTTCGGTTTTAATACGAACGGGTCAATTACTACGTGCTTAGTTTTTTGTTGTGATGCAGACTCATGTCCAGGCTGGAACTCTATCTTCAGATTCCGGCGTGGTGTATATCGTATATTTTTATCTGATCATGTACATCGCCATTCTGTTGATCGATTTAAATTCGTATTTTTTTTGGGGAAAGGTAATATTTTAATCTCCTGGCAGGTACTACTGGGTATAAGGGCTAAAAACGGTGCTAATGGGAACGCTTCTGCGGTGTTTGTCTAAGGTACACGGAAGGGGTGAAATGTATAATTAGGGCTGTAATTACCTTAGGGGACGTCTTTCTGTTTAGTGTTTGAATTTATATGGGACAGGCTCGTTATTACACCCTGTAATATTCATTATTGCTAACTTTGGGGTAAGTTAGTAACTTTCCAGAATATGCAGGCGAGATAGACCTTAAATAAGCTATTAACTATTCAGTTACTGTCACAAATGCCAAATATGGGTGCAAAATTGGGGCTCCTGAAGGGAGTAGGGGCGGTGTTTCGAAATCGGCCGCCGACCATTCTTTTGAAAGTAGATTGAAAATATGGGGTAATAGATAACTGTAGTTTAGGATCGATGGCTATGTATGAGTGAGATATGATTGGAACTGGCGCCGCGTTAATTTTCACCGAGTATATGGCAGTCAGATCAGCTAAACTGAGATAGTCGTGTAACTTAAAGAATCCAGCAGAACGTTGGCGTATGTGTTGTGCGCAATTTTAAGGCATGTGCATACGTTCGGATATACAAAGGACTAAATTTATGGAAATGTCCCAAATTCGATATTTTATTGCTGTAAGTGAAACACTTAATTTTACGCGAGCGGCAAAGCAATGTTGCATATCACAGCCAGCCCTAACCAAGGGGATAAAAAAATTAGAGAGTATTATTGGCGGAGAACTTTTTTATCGAACCAAGAGTTCCGTTGAGTTATCTGATCTTGGGAGTAGTTTGTTGCCCAACTTTAAAGATATCTATCTCAACGCGGAACAGACAGAAGAAAAGGCAAAAAGAATTCTGTGTCAAGATGATTCATGTGTGAAAGTTGGGTTTCAGTCGAGCATTTCATTTGAGGTGGTTTTCAATTTATTTGAAGTGTTTCGTTCTAATCGGCCTAGTTTTGATATTGAATATTGTGATTCTGAAATTTCTGCGTTAAATGATAAGTTAATTCATCATGATATTGACATCCTCATAGGTAGTCGTGTTTCTTCCGCCAAAGAATTTAGTCTTGATTGTGTTTATGACGACACATTTGTAACTGTTTTCAATCGACAGCACGATTTTGTTAGGCGTGATGCGTTAGTTCTAAAAGATTTTGAAAATGAAAAAATTCTTTTTCGGAAGCATTGTGAATCGTCATCAAAATTGTACGAATGCTTACAGGTTCGTGGTTATAATATGAGGGCTTTGTGCTACAGCCCTAGAGATGACTGGATTGCCAATTTTGTTAATGATGAAGGCGGTATTGCAATCGTGCCGCGTTCTTTGGCTCTCGCCAATAGTTTGTTGTTTTTGCCAATAATCGATTACCCTTTACATCAGAGTATTTATGCGGAGAAATACAATGGTTTTCAACGCAATAAGTATGTTGAAGAATTGCTTTGTTCAATACTGAAACCAGTTTATTCCTCAGAGAGTGCGGCTTAGGGCGAATGTTTTTTCAGTTCAACACTAACTTTTCCCGTCTATTCCCTTCGTGCCTTTAAATCAACTAGCTGTAGCGGCACAAGATAACCGCAGAAGCATTGAAGCAAACCGTTACCGGTTGTTCAATTTTCAGCGCTAACTGCTCTAGGCTTTCTTGGGTAATGGTAACACTCAGGGATTTTTGGTCTTCCAGTTCAACACTTATATCGGAACAAACCGCACCGGGCTGTATTCGGCTAATGACTCCTTTCAACTGATTATTCGCTGATAACTTAAGCTTATCTCCCTGATGCAATACCATTTGAGACGATTTCACTAGCGCAACCAGCTCCTGGCCAAACTCAATTCCCAACGATTGCGCAGAATCTTTGGTCACCGCCGCAACCAGTGTTAATTGCTCGCTAATTTTGAGCTCCACAATCACATTGACAGCGCCGATGGTGACCGATGTCACTGTCCCCACCAACTGGTTGCGAGCGCTGGTTTTAAAGTTAACTCGATTCATCAATTTACGAAAATCATTAACCTCTTTTGCTTCAGGGGTCTGCTCAAGTGCTTCCTGTAAACGCTCTAAACTTTTCTGATACTCAATTTCCATTGCTTTATAGAGGCTGATTAGTTTGTGGGCGTAGGGCGTCAATTGCGTTCCTCCACCATTTTTACCCCCGGTAGAGCGGATAACTATTGGGCGGGCCGATAAGTTATTCATCGAGTCTAAGGCCTCCCAGGCCGCTTTATACGACATAGGTAAAGAGCGAGCTGCCGCGCTCAATGAGCCGTGTACGGCAATGGCATCCAATAAACGAATTCGGTGGTCATTTAAAAACTGTCCCATCTCAGTATGCAAACTGAGCTTGGCAGCACCTAACATGGAATCACTTTTGTTCATCTGTTCACTCAGGCCTTTGGTTATTCTGATGCAATCATCACATTGGTGGCTTTGATCGCCGCATACGCCTGCATCCCTTCTTTTAGCTGCAACGACTCACAAGCCTGCTTGGTAATGATGGAGACTAATTGCACGCCAGGGGCGACTTCAAGTACCACGTCAACATTCACTGCGCCTTGAGTAATTCTCACTACTTTACCGGGAATAACGTTTCTTGCGCTTAATTTCATACCTTAATCCTCCATTTAAATAAAAGCTACAATACAGCAACCGATTTCACTTGTGCCCATACGGAAGCTCCTAGCTTCAGCTGCAAATGATTTAGGGAGTAGCTGGATATTTGCGCCAACAATCTCTGCTCCTTTGCTAACTCAACGGTAACGAGACATTCACCGGCATGCCCACCATCATCGATCCCTATTACCCGACTAGGGAAAATATTTAAAATGCTAGAGTGGGATGGTGCCACAGTACACAAACTAACATCGCTGGCATAAATCCGGCAGCGAATAGGAAAACCCAGCGGTAACGGGCGTGGGGTTAACCGAAGTACCAACTTATCGGCCGTTACTTCGGTAATTAGGTCGTCATGTTGGGCCGAGACCATTCCTTCAAACAAGGTGCTGGCTCCATCACCAAACAGGGACGTAAATCGTGGCTCCACCATGATCTCTTTCAGTGACCCGGAACAAATCAGTTTGCCGTGATCGAGTATCAGAATATGGTCGGCTAGTCTTGCCACTTCATCCGGCGCATGACTAACATAGACTACGGGGATCGACAGCCTTCGGTGCAGCTGCTCCAAATAGGGTAAAATCTCCTGCTTAAGTCGCCGATCAAGTGCAGATAAGGGCTCATCCATAAGCAGCAGCTCAGGAGACCTTAACAAAGCGCGAGCAATCGCCACCCGCTGTCGTTCTCCCCCAGAAAGCGCAGCCGGTGGGCGTGATAGCAACGAGCCAATTCCCAATAGCTCAATCACAGACTCTGGTTCCACTTTGCGCTTTGATGCGGGAAGGCGCTTCAAACCGAACTCAAGATTTTGCCGAACGTTTAGATGCGGAAACAGGCTCGCCTCCTGGAATACATAACCAATCTCGCGCTGATGAGCTGGAACGAAAACCCCTAGAGAGTCGTTCTGCCAGACCTCATTTCCAACCTTAATAAAACTATTTGGTAATCGTTCCAGTCCTGCCATTGCCCGCAGGCAGGAGGTTTTTCCTGAACCTGATGGCCCGAATAGCGCGGTCACGCCTTTAGAGGGTAACGTAAATTCCACGTTTAGTTTGAAGTCTCCCCGGTCGACCTGAAAGTTTGCTTGTAAACGACTCATGCCAGGCTCCTTTTCGCAGCCCGTTGATTAACAAAATAGATGACTAGCAGGGCGAGGAAGGAGAATGCCATCATGCCGCCTGCTAGCCAATGAGCCTGGGCATATTCCATGGCCTCAACATGGTTGTATATTTCCACCGAAAGTACTCGGGTCTTACCGGGAATGTTGCCGCCGATCATCAGTACTACGCCAAACTCGCCAATAGTGTGACAAAACCCCATCACCACAGCGGTGATGAAACCGGGACGAGCCAGTGGAACGACCACATTCCAAAAGCAGTCTAACGGCGAAGCACCGAGTGTTGCCGCCACTTCCAGCGGCCTTTTTCCGATCATCTCAAATGAATTTTGTAGTGGCTGAACCACAAAGGGAAACGAATGAACCGCACAAGCAATGGCGATACCGGTAAAACTAAACGGCAGGGTACCGATACCCAATGCCTCGGCGAGGCGACCCACCGGACCATTGGGACCGAGGAATAGCAATAAATAGAAACCCAGCACGGTAGGTGGTAACACTAGTGGAACGGCAAACAGTGCGCTAGCAACAGGTTTGATACGCGATTGGGTTTGCGACAACCACCATGCCAGCGGGCTTGCCACAAACAGCAAAATGATGGTGACCACAAATGCCAACTTTAAGGTGAGCCAAACCACATTAATACTGATCTCAAACATCCACATTTCCGTGTGGGTAAAAACGAACTTGAATATCTTTGGGTCGCGCCTGATAGGGCCATGAGCTAACCAATAGATCAGCACCGCAGGTTGCATATTCAGCGGCATTCTCTAAATTCACTCCACCGGCAGCAGCGATCAAAGGCACTTTGCCCTGTTCTGCGAGCTGTAACCTGCACTGGAAGAGCTTGTCTGGCGAAAACTTTTCCAATTGCAATATATCCACGCCGGATTTTGCCCAAATCAACGCCGCCTCAATCGAACTGACTTCAACTGTAGTATTTAAGTCGGGGCAATAAGTTTTCGCTCGTGCCACCAGCTGTTCAGGTGTTGCCGGTGTAAATTGGCAGTGTTCGGCAAAGATCAGTACACTCTCGGAAAGTCCTAAGCGATGAATTGTAGCGCCTCCACAACGAACAGCCTTAACGCTCATTCGCTTGGTGCCGGGGGTATTTTTGCGGGTACAAGCAACATGGGCGTTTGGGTTGGATTGATGAACTGCAGTAACAAGTTGGTAACTGGCAGTGGCAATACCACCACTCCACTCCAGCAAGTTCTGACATATTTTCCAGCAAGCTAATGCGGTTGCGGTGGAGCCTGTGGCAGACAACAGCAAAGTGCCGGCTGTGATCCAGCTTCCTGAGTGATGATAAAGCTCAACACTGAGTCCTTTTAAGCTCAGCAATCGAGCCACTTCTTCAACAGCACAGCAACAAGTGTCATAGCGGGCACTGAATTCGATACGCCCTTGTTTGGTTTCCAGCTGTAACGCGGACGTTGTCAGATCTCCCATTGGGACATCTTCCCGAAGCAACGCCTGTAACTGCTGATCATCCAGCACAATTTCCTGAGTCATAAGCCATCTCCTAACGATTAAATATGGTATCCAAATGAGTGGATAGTCTGTTTTGCTAGCGCACTTTGTAAAAAGGTTAATAATGGTTTAGCCGCAGGGGGTTTTTGCCCGTGTTTCAGTAATACGGCATCCTGGTTGAGCTTGCGGTACAGTGAGGTAGGAACCAATCAGGCGCTGCCCTCGGTAATGCTGCCATTAGATAAACTTGTGATAACGCGATAATGCGCGGTTTTATAGGATTAGCAATCGCCAGATGGTCAACGCTGGAGGTCGCCGCTACAAAAAATTGCTAGCTAAGATTTTTCTATGGCCTTTGATCGGCGTTGGTCGGTAGCCAGAAACACTTCAAACGGTGCACCGTTTTTAATTTGCGCATATAGAGCTCCTGTTGAGCCAGCGAAGACAGCCACACTATTTACGGCTGGGTCTTAAAATTCTTTCGCAAGTTGCAACATCGGTTTATAAAAATTAGCTGCGATAGCAATTCGCACCTCTCCCTCCTGAGCAGAGCAAGCACCAACAGGCATCGACATCAGAATGAATTGTTTTAACATTGTCATATTCGATCGCCATCTATTTCTGAAATAACGGCTGATAATATTCTGTGGTATTTAACTCAATTGTCGTTATCCCATTGAAGAGATAACGACAAAACAATGCTTCCTTTTAATAACGCTTTATTTTTGAGAAAACAGATTAACCCCCTAAAAACAACCAATTAACCTAAATTCCAAACGCTAACAAAGATGTTCTCATACACTCAACAATAGGTATCAACCACGATTGCGCTGTGTACCTGCAAAGATAAAGCCAATCTAAATTTGCGATAAATTCGGCTCTTTCGCTACCTATTTCCATCTTCAGCAGCTACATCGCTATATTTATATGTATATAACGAAACATTTTGTTTCAATTTTACAATCATTGGCCGACATAATACCAAGCATTGAGTTCTTTTGTTTTTCAGTCTAAATCACAATATATTCAATGAATTCATGCACTTATTTTGAGGCTCTTCGCATTCGCCAGGATGGCGCCACTATTGCTACTCGTTATTTACAATTGTAAATAACGAGGTGGTTAACGATGAATGTTTTTCTTTCACAATTCTTGCTCACGATTAGCGTATTAGCATCAGTCGCCAGCCTAGCTCAAGCTGCAGAAACCCACCTCTATGGAAAGGTAGAAATAGAGCTAACTCATGCTGACAACGGCGTTATGAGGCAGGTTGATAAAGGCACCAATGTGCATTCGGTATTCAGCCGACTAGGGATGAAAGGGAGCCACCCGTTAACTGATAGTGCCAAACTGGTGTACACCCTTGAGGCGGAGGTTAAGGGATTTGATGACGAAAATCAGAATCAACCACTGACAGCTCGCAATACTTTTATGGGGGTTAGCTCTAAGACCTTCGGCACTTTGGTCTTCGGACGTAATGACACACGCTTTAAGAAAACCGAAGGTAGCGCGGATCTGTTTAAAGAGCGTGAAGGAAACCTAAAGCAGATTTTTTCCGGTCAAGATCGTATAGGTGATACCGCTACCTATATAGCACCGCTCAATCGAGGAGTAAAACTTACCGCTACCTGGGTATTTGGTGATGATGCCTCAAGCCAAAACGGGGACGATGGCTACAGCATTTCAGCCACTTATGGTGATAGCAAACTTAAGAAAAGACCTTATTACATCGCAGCGGCCCTCAATCACAAAGTTAAAGGGGTTGATGCCTTTCGAGCTGTGGGGCAGATCGATATTGGAGCGATACAACTGGGCGGTCTCTACCAAAAATCAGAAAAAAATAGCGAAGACCTCTCCGGTAACGGGTACATGGTGAACCTAGCTTTACCCATAGGCGAAAACATTGCCAAGCTACAGTACAGCTACGATAACTCCAAAATTCAACATGGGGAAAAAGCCAAAATGGCGAGCATAGGGGTTGATCATAACTTTTCCAAGGCAGCCACCGCGTACGCAATGGCAACCCAACTCGAATTGAAAACCGAAATCAGTACTGCTTTATCTCTGGGCCTTCGCTATTGTTTTTAACCATTCGAAAAACAGAAGAGCGAATACTTCGCTATTTCCCCTATCTTTATAAAAGGAATCACCCATGAATATTAAGCGACGAGTATGGAGCCTAATCGGGCTTATTTTTATCAGTATTACCAGTAATGCTCATCAACTTATTGCAGGAGTTGCCGGTGGTTTTAAGCCCGCAATGGAGCCTCTCGTTCAGGCGTTCGAAAAAGAGACCGGTCACCACGTTCTTACCGCCTATGCCTCAGTAGGGGTGCTATATGCTGAAATAAAGCAGGGCGCGCCATTCGACCTTTTTATCAGTGCTGATATTGCTGCACCTGAGAGTCTGGAACGACAAAAAATAGGGGTTAGCGGCACTCGAATTAGTTACGCCGCCAGCCAGTTAGTACTTTGGTCCGCCAACCGAGATCGGATTAATGGCAGCCTTTCGGTTCTACAAAGCAACTCTTTTACTCACCTAGCATTGCCCAACCCGAAAGTTGGGGTTCACGGTAAAGCGGCCATTGAAGTTTTAGACAAACTTGGATTGACTCAGCAGCTACGCCCGAAATTTGTTGAGGGAAAAAACGTGCTACAGACCTTTCAGTTCATTGAGAGTGGCGCAGCTGAGCTTGGCTTTATCAGCCTTTCTTTGATTTACCGAGAAGGGAAGGCCATACCCGGCTCTTACCGAATTATTCCCGCATCACTGCATCCCCCGTTGGAGCAGCAAGCGGTTCGACTACGCGACTCTAAAGCACCTAAGGTAGCGCAATCGTTTTTAGATTTTATGTTAAGCCCAGCTGCGCAAGCTATTATCAGGCACTACGGCTATCTACCGGTTAACTTGAGCAAGCAGTTCTCCCCATAACGTTGGTCGTATGCAACGCATTGGACAATCAAATTGTAAGATGGGACAGGTGTAATAAGGGACAGGCACTCTAGAAAAAATCGACAAATAACATTTCAAAAAAACTAGACCGTCATCGTAATAAAAAACATTAAGTTCGGTGGATGTTGAAGTATTGAATTTATTAGTGTCCTAAAAGGTTAAAACCATCGGCTTTAGCCGGTCAGCTTTAGCTACAATGCTGGAATCGCAAATAAAGCTGGGGAGCAAAATATGAATTATCGATATGGCAGCCATACAGTCTTTAAAATTCAATATCACTTTGTGTTTGTCACTAAATACCGCTATCGGGTTTTGACGGGGGATGTTGGGTTGAAGGCCCGAGAGCTGATTCGACAAACGTGGCAAGCTTTTGAGATTGAGATATTGAAAGGAGTGGTTAGCAAAGATCACATACATCTGCTTGTTTCAGCTCCGCCCAATATGGCCCCGAGCGAAATCATGCGTAGGGTCAAAGGCCGCTCATCGTCAAAGCTATTTGAGAGTTTCCCTGATCTTAAGAAAAGATATTGGGGTCGTCATTTTTGGGCAAGAGGATACTTTTGTGTTACTTCTGGGGAGTTAACTGAAGAGATGATTAAAAGTTATTTAGAACACCACTTCGAACCGAAAGTTGAAGACAATTTTCGGGTGGAGGAATAGACGGGTCTTCGACCCGTATCCGGACTTTCAGTCCGTAATGCTAACCCACAAGATTTAGCTGGTGGTTGTTGAGTTATGGATACAGATAATGCCGTTATTCAATTGACACCAATTGATAGCATTGTATCGGGTAAGCGCGTAAGTAATACAAAGCTGCCGAAAAGCATAACGATATCGAATGGTGAAATTCGACGTAATGTCGACCACGAACCCATTGCCTTACATAAAAAACGGCGGCTCTAAAAAGCCACTCAAGAAAGGAGAATCACTAAAGAATCGTGCCATTTTAGACGTGGAAAGTATCAAACGGGATAAGGCTCTGATTAAATCATTTTTCCAAGAGGCAACTGTATTGTTTGCTGCCGCCTAGGTAGTATATGGACGCTCCTGGTATGTCAAGGCGAAAAATACCTCGCCATCAATATTTGATCGCCTTTGTTGTTGTGTTCCCTTGTTGACCGTCTTTTTTTGATTTGGGTTCGTGCTGACATATATTCGGCCTATTGTGAAAGCTTATATTTGAGTGTTTCTTTCTGGCCCTGATGAGTTCCGCACTTAACTGTCTCAAACAGTCACTCGGCTTATTAAAGCCTTGTCCCAACCAGACTATGGTTAAGTACGGAAACCCGCTTTAACATCAAAACTCGACGATACCAAGAGAAAATACCATTTTTATTGCTCTAAAATTTCCTAAAAAATAAATTGTTTTAATACGCTATGACAATGCCATAACTACGCAGGAATCACTTTATAATCTTCATCCCGTCGCAAAATAATCCAAATTAGTCGTGCCAAACGGTTAGCTAAAGCCACGGCGGCTTTATTCACGCCGCTTCGCTCAACAAGGTTATTTACCCAAACGGAGAGTTTGTCCGTTTTGAGTTTTGATCGATACAATACGGATCGCGCGCCATGAATCAACTCGTGATACCCCCGTTAACGGATTTTTCGCCGCTTAAAAATTGTTTTGGCGTAACGCCCAACCAAACAGGAATCTCACGAGGATGGGCAAATTGACTGGCGTTTCCAATGGCTGAGTACATTGCGGTTGCATTGATGACTCCGATCCCCGGCAATGTTAAAAGTCGTTGGCATAGCGGGTGTGATCGAGCGACTTCAGCGAGTTCCTGTTTGATTTGGTTGCATTGAATTTTAAAGACTGTATGGCTGCCATATCGATAATTCATATTTTGCTCCCCAGCTTTATTTGCGATTCCAGCATTGTAGCTAAAGCTGACCGGCTAAAGCCGATGGTTTTAACCTTTTAGGAGACTAATAAAGCTACAGAGACAAACACTATAGAAAAATGCGGCAAATAACACTTCAATAAATTACTGACATAACAACAACATTGAAAGCCGAATAGCTTGGCGAAATATAATCATTTAGCGATTTAGCCATAACGACTGAGAGCAGATAAAGCTAAGGGCAGGCTTTCTAGAATTAGCAATATGGTGGCACCTGCCAACGTCCTTTGGCTCCTTGGTGCGAAAGGATTTAGCGGGTGCGCGCGACGAGGGCGATGGTACTCCGGCCAGTAAACGAGTTGTAACAATAAGAGCTTGACACTATTGAACTGCGTTTCTTTCCCACCGTTTTATTGTAATGTTAAATTATTATGTTTACTGCGACTGTCTCCGTTGGTACTTAGTGTTTATACCTAAAGCCAGGATCAGTACTGCAAACAATGTAAGTGTTGACGTTTCTGGAACTGCTACACTACTAATATCACCATCAGCTAAAATAATTACGCCGGTAACGCCTTCATCATTGTAAGTACAGTAATTTACCTCTTCTTTTCTGGCTTGTTCGCCATCAGCAATATGAACAACATAATTCAAACCCTCACCGCATTTAGGAATATATGTCCAATAACCGCGATTTAAAAATAAACCTGCAAATGGGCCTATATTACCCGCACTAACTTTCAAACTATCGTTGAACAGGCTTAACAGCTCGCTAGATTCAGGTAACCTCCAATCTAAGGAACCTACGTATTCAAGTTCTTCGACCCATTCATCTACATCTTGATAATTTGTAATATAACCATCTTTTCCTGTCCATAAATATGATGGATCGTTAGGCTCCCATCCCGTGGAGGAAATGTTCTCTCTATGAAAACTTAGGTCAGTTAACCATGTGACGTTGAGAATGTCATCGTAAACCGATCCATCGGAGCGAGTCAAAAGTGCGGCGTAAGATGAGAAAGACGCCAGAATAATTGAGAACATTAGAGTGAGAGATAAAAGCTTAGGCTTGATCGTCTGGCTTTTCATGAGTATATCGTCCTAAATGCAACTCAATTTCAGAAGGTAATGCGCAACTTTCAGTTTCTAGTATAAGCGAAATAGTAACTTCTTTGTTAAGATAATTTTTGGAGATATAGGTAGCCTGGAATGCGAGAAGGTTTCTAGGCGTGGCAGAGATCACACGAAACTATATGCCAATGTTTAGTGGAGCTAAAGGAGCAACGTAAAGTTCAGCGACTAGACTGCTGAAGATCGCGCGTACGAGCGTAGTCTATTTGTTATTAGTACTTTGAACACTCGGCATCTACAAATAGCTGAACTAGCTGAACGATTGGTGGCTCAAGGTTTATGGTAAAGGTAGAAAGGCCCGTGACATTACGGTAACAGCAAACTTTCTGGGTTTCCTGAAGCGTTATCGGGCATTCCGTGGTTTGTAACCGTTGCCGTCAGTTGAAAAGATTCGTGGTCAAGGTGGTATGACGACTCGGCAGCTAACGCGCATTATTCTGGATGTATTTTATAAAGCCTATGCCAAAATGAAAACTGCTGAATACGTTTTTAGCGAAAAGAAAGCGCTAAGCCACTGAAATAGTTACTTATTTTCACACTCTCTCTATTACATTACGTCATATAATTCTAATTATTGGACATAGCGAGCGTTTCTGTATACTCTACCTTCTTGCTTACTTAATTCGCTGACACTCTATGATTAGAAACAACACAAAACCCACGCCTCTGTTCCCGTCTTACGAAGAGCTAATGGATTACGACAAAACGGCATACTCGGAAGTTGAGCAGTTTCTGGGTGAAGGCCCAGCCTGGCGTAGACAGCATTGGAAGTGGGCACGCGATTTCCTTGTCTATACCGGCCGAAACAAATCGGAACATACCTTTTTGCGATTTAGGACCGATGTAGAAAGATTCTTGCTGTGGACCTTTTTGTACAAAGATAAGCCTGTCGACGAACAGCGTAAGAAGGACATATTGGAGTTCGCGGACTTTACCTGGACCCCACCCGCGAAATGGATAAGCAAGACAACTATTGGCCGCTTTGATCTGATTGGTGGTGGCTTCAAGGTCAACAAAAGCTGGCGCCCTTTTAGGTATAAAATACCCAAGGGAGACAAAGGCGATAACCAAAAACTAGATGCTCGGCGGTACAGACCATCGCAGGCTACGCTCGACGCGACATTTTCTGGGCTGTCTGCTTTTTACAATTATCTGATTCAAGAAGAAATTTGTTTAGGTAACCCTGCCCAGTATGCGAAAAAGGACTGTAAATACTTTATTAAAGATGCCCAAGTAAAGGAAGTTAAGCGCTTAACTGAAGATCAATGGGATTATGTTCTCGCAACAGCTACTAGATTAGCGAATGAAACACCAACCTACGAACGCAGCCTGTTTATCATTGCCGGCCTTAAAACGCTTTTTCTCCGCATTTCAGAACTTTCAGAACGAAAGAACTGGTCGCCAACCATGAATCATTTCTGGAAGGATGATGAGGGAAACTGGTGGCTTAAAGTTTTTGGGAAGGGTCGTAAGCTTCGAGATGTCACAGTCCCCTCAGAATTCCTTGACTACCTTTCGCGTTACCGAAGTTCGCGGGGAACTACACCACTACCCTCTTCTACTGATGACTCCCCTCTTGTCGAAAAAATTCGAGGTCAAGGTGGTATGACATCAAGGCACTTAACAAGGTTGGTTCAGGAGGTGTTTGATAAAGCTTACGAAGGAATGAAAACTGATAAAGGTGAAAACGCATCACAAAAATTGAAGGAAGCTTCCACGCACTGGCTAAGACATACTGGCGCAAGCATGGAGGTTGAGCGTGGGCGCGCACTCAAAGACGTCTCTGAAGACCTAGGGCATTCCAGCATGGCAACTACTGATACAATCTACGTACAAACTGAAAATAAAAAACGTGCGCTTAGCGGGAAAGGCAGAAAGGTTTGAATAACATCTGACTGCTCGTATTCTGTAAAGAGCTGGGGCCAGTTGTAGGTGCGGCGTTTGAGCATGATAGCCTCCTTGGGAATGGAAGCTATAGGTCATTGGGTAAAATCGAACGGAAGTATTTCGAGGCATATTAAAAAACGTTGGCAGCGCAAGATTGACCGTTGCTATTTTTGGTGTAATTTATCGGATTACGGCTTTTTCAACAGGCTGCTAGTGGAAAACCACCCTGCAGGTTGTCATTCATCTTTACGGCTAAAGCTACGGCTGCAGATAAACCCGATAAATAATATCCGCTACGCATGCGCTCTTAGTGCAGCCTTCAATTTCCACGGTTATTGCTTCCGTAACCTCAATACATTTTCGGGCTAGCTCGATTTTTTTGAGTATGGTGCGCGCACGAATTCTACTTCCGGGTTTAACTGGGTATAGGAATCGTACTTTTTCAATACCGCAGTTCACAACCATACGAACCGGGAAATCTGCTTCTGATACCGAATTTTCGTAATCGCGTAACGCGGGAATCATACCGATAATCAAAAAACCCTGCGCAACCGTACTTCTAAAGGGGGAATTTCTGCGAGCTCTCTCAGTATCTAAATGGATCCACTGGCTGTCTTTGGTCACGGCGGCAAAGATATTTATTGAGTCCTGGGTAATTTCAAACCACTCGCCAATATGAATTTCAAAGCCTACTTTTTTTAGCAAATCGTCGTGATATGCGCGCACAAATGTACTTGAACATACCATTGGTTTGGCCTCTCTCTGTACAGGCGAAAATTGGGGCCGTTTGTTACTGGTGCTTACCAGGGCTAAACGTTCAAAAAACGAGGATTTTAGCTCCCTAAGCCTCAATTCGATGGACTCTGCAGTAAAATTTTGCAGCGTAATCATCTGGGATTTCTCCTTGATCAGCTCAACAATTCTCATCCGCCTTTCTTCCTTTTCGTACTAAGTTGCACCCATTCCACATACGGCGCCAATTTTCGAAACTCTTGTGTATCTAACACATGGGTCTCCCGTTCTTCTGGTGCCCTCTGGGTGCCGGAATTCCATCGATAAGCATAAGCGCTTTTCGAAAGATTACGTGCTCCGTCGACAAACCCAGTACAATCGTATTGTATTTTTTCAACGGGTTCACATCTTCGCATTTACGACGCATGCCTTTCTTTGCGGGTGAGAAAGTAAACACTGTAGATATGTTTTAATTCGAGGAAATTGTTTTCAATTTCCGGTGTCATTTGCTAATGTCTCCGTTGCATTTAATCTTGATTCTCTGCATCTGCTAGTATTGGCGCATAGTCAATTTTCACACGAGGCTCAACTTTCAAACCTGTTTTCGCATTAGCCAAACGCGAACCAAGCAATAAAATACCATCGTGCAAATCATTCGAGCGCAGCAGTAGTTTTGTCTTGCCGCGCAAACTCGTTTCGCCAACCACCTCGACTTTCAAAGGCACCAAACTGCCATTTTCAATTGCGTAAACATAATCCTGATCATATAAAGCTTGAGGTGGTATTAATACAACAGCATTCTCCGTTGGCATCTGCAACGAAATAGGCAACATTTGACCTAGTACTAACCACTCGCCTGAATCCGTTACGCGAAATAAACCATCCACGCTCGCACCGCTAGAGGAAACACTGGAAGTGAGATTAACCAATTCCAGTTCTACCTTATGCTGATAGGCCTCTGTAGACGCAACGATGGTTTGATTCGCAGTGAGCGCTGTTTTTATCGCGCTGACATAGGCGTTTGAAATTGCAGAGCGAACTTGTAATTCTTCACGATCAAATATTTGCAACGTAGGTGAACCAACCTGTAAACGATCGCCTTCAGAAATTAAAACTTTACTTACCACACCATTAAAAGGCGCGGTTACCGTTGCATAGGACAACTGGAGGTTGGCTCTTTCAAGTTTCGCCAGCGCCCGCGTTACGTTGGCTTCTGCGAGTTTTTCGGTATTGTTTGCGTTGGCCACGAGAAAAATTTGCTTTTCCAATTCAATTGCCTGTTGAATTGATTCCAACCTAGAGTCGTCGTAGACCGACTGGGCAATAATTTTCTCCTCAAGTAAACTCTTTTGACGCGCAACTTTTTTATCCGTCAAATGCCATAGAATTTTCTGATGCTGTAATAAACGTGAATCCGATTGTGCGTTCATGCGGTTCGATTTGAGTCGTGCTTCTGCTTCTAACAGGTTCGCCTGGTTTTGCTGTACTGCCAGTAACAGATCCGCGTCATCCAAACGCAGCAATACTTGCCCTTTTTCAACCTCATCACCTTCGTGCACTTCAACAGCAACAACCTCTGCCGGCAGGCGCGACGCAATTTTTGCTTCACGTGGTGACTCAACACGACCAAAAAGCGGCGCCATTGGGTTTGCATCGGTCAGATTCACCACAACTGCGCTGACCGGCCAAACGCTTTCCTTGGGAGGTTGCTCCTCCGGCACAGGCGCTGTCACCAACAGAGTTGAGGCGATCAAAACACCACACAACAAAATAAAAATAGGTACCAAAACTGCGCGATTAATGGGCCACCAATAACGAACTTTAGAGCGAACAATTGTCACGAATTCTCCTGCGATAAACCGTTGATTAGCGTTCAAAAATTTTCTCTCTAGTGATCCGTATCAACGATAGGCGAATCGAGATAAGTCTTAGTGTCTGGCCAATCCCTATGCCTATCACCCGATACTTTTCCCCTTATTTTTTCGGCGGCACTATCCAAGAAGGAGAGTGCCGCCGGGACCACGATTAAAATCAAAACCGTGCCGTAAATCATTCCAAAACAAATAACCACTGCCAGGGGGGCCATAAATCGGCCCATTAAGGAATTTTCAAACATCAACGGTAAGAGGCCGGCGGTCGTAGTAAGAGATGTTAAAATTACTGCGCGAAACCTAGAGCATGTGGCTATTTCAATCGCCGCATGACAGGCCATCCCCTGATTTCGGTACAACTTGTAGCTATTGATAACAATGATTGCGTCATTGACCATTACCCCCGTCAAAGTAAACAAACCAAGTGTCGACAGCACACCCAAATTCATATTGGAAAAATACAGCCCAAAAAATGCTCCCGTGAGCGCAAGGGGTATAGCTAACATGATCGCCAACGGCCATATATATGAGGCGGTGTTCCAACAGAGAATCAAATAGATCAGCACCAGTGCGCCA
This sequence comes from Teredinibacter haidensis, assembly GCF_014211975.1. NCBI lineage: Bacteria > Pseudomonadati > Pseudomonadota > Gammaproteobacteria > Cellvibrionales > Cellvibrionaceae > Teredinibacter > Teredinibacter haidensis. Next base: position 1,441,613 of record NZ_CP060084.1, on the reverse strand, counting down.
AAGACCCCCCACAATAAATCCGAGATAATGCGCTGTTCTGCTGCTGAGTTTTCCGACAACCCATACTTAAGATGATATTTCTCCGCAATTTGGGGGATAGCCGTTTTTTCCAACGTCCGGAGCACAGCCAGCGGTGTATTGAGCTGATGGATTACATTGGCAGTGATATTTACGGCAAGCTCACCGTTGTAGTGCTGGATTACCTTAATGCCCCTTTGCTGCAAGACCTCAGCAACACTGGCCAAAGGGATTGTACGACCATCCAGAGTTTGAATTGGAAATTCTTTTAAACGGAAGACATTTTCACGCTCGTCTTTAGGTAATTTTACCATCACTTCAATTTCTTGGCCCCGGCGGTTGAACAACTGCACTTTTACACCTTCGTAAGCGGCGTAAATTTGGCGCGCTAAAGACTCAGCAGTCAGGCCCATCGCCCTGCCCTCGGCGTTGAGTTTAAACACCGATTGATAGTCACCGTAGGGAAGGTCATCTGCGACCGAATGCACCCCAGTATACCCGCGAATAATCTGTTTCAATTCCTCGGCTGCAGTCTTTAGTTGGTGAACGTCGTTACCGGTAAAATACAGTGATATGTCTGCGCTTAGATCCTGCCCCAAATGAAAATCGAAGACCTCAATTGTTTGGGATTGATCCTCCGCCATTTTCTGGCGCCAAGCGTGGGTAAATTCTTCCGCTGTTACTCGGCGTTCATCCGATGAAACCATCTCTGCAAACAGAGTGATATATAACTGCCCGTATTTTTTTTCACCATCGAGAAACGCGGTGCCTTTAGACAGGATGTGTGTAGCAATCAAGCCGCCACCCAACTGTTGTTCCGCCTGACTTAGCGAGTCCTGCAAAACGGCAACAGCTGCTTCTATATCTGTTTGGGTACCTGGTACTTTTATACTGGCCTCAATATAGTCCAGGGAAAACCCCACCGCCATTTCGGTTTTTATACGTCCGCTTATTAACAGAGATAAAGCCACTAAAAATGCCATGGAGGCGAAACATAGTGTGGCGCCGCGATAACGCAACACCTGTCTAACGAGAGGTAAAAATATTTGTTGACGAAACAACTCCCCCCGAGTCTGCATACGAGCACGAAATCTGGTCATAGCGGAGGATTGACGACGCAAATCTGTTGCTAAAATATGACCTGGTAAAACCAGGAAGCACTCCAATAAAGAAGCAACGATGATGCATAGAATGAGTAACGGAATTTCCCTCATAGCCCCACCATCCACTAACATAATCGGAATCAATGCTGCAATCGTAGTGAGAGAAGATGCTAGCACAGCCGACAACATCGACTGGGCCGCACTGTAAGCTGCACGGTTTGGGTTCATACGGCTTAAGCGCGTCTGGTATTCCTCCGCCACTACGATGGAGTCATCCACAACTATACCTAACGCCATGATGAGACCAATCAGACTTAGGGCGTTGATGGAACCTCCGCCGTAATAAAACAACGTAACCGCAAAAGCGAAACTGACAGGAATGCCTGCGGCCACCCAAAACGCGATACGTCCATTGAGGAAAAAGTACAAAGTCAACAACACTAAGATCAAACCCGATATGCCGTTGCGCATCACTAACTGGAATTGCTGTTCCGTGAACTTCCAGGTCTCTAACAACGGAGATACATCCATGTTTTCAGGCAGTGTGCGTTTTTTTTCTGCTAACCAGGTTTGTAGTATTTCTGAAGCTAAGAAAGTGTTGGTGCCCGGTGCGCGTAATACCCGCATCCAGATAGCAGGGCGACCGTTTTGCGTGGTCAACACAGTATTATCTCGAGGTATCTCATCAACCGTTGCTATGTCGCTAAGCCGCAGTAAACGCCCGCTGTCTAAACGAATTAACAGCTCGCGAAATCCTTCCTCTGTGCGCTGTTGGTCTAAGCTTCGCAGCTGCATTTCGCTGTCGCCCACACCAACGTTCCCAGCTGGAAAATCGCGACTGGTTGCGGCAATGGTATCGCCAAGGCGATCAAGGGAGATACCCATATCTAGCAAATTTTGACGATCAACCTGAATCGCCATTTCCATATCAGGCAGAGACAGAAATTCAATCTTGTCGATACCAAGCGTCAACAATTCACGCTCAAAATCGAGTGCTTGTGGCACCAACGCTTTCAATTGATTGCCCGTCACCAACAGATCCGCCAAGCGTTCGTAGGGAACAAAAGGTTTGATCACCAATGGCTCCATCTCACTTGGTAAAAACCGCGCTTGGCTGGTCGCCTGTTTAACTTCTTCCAGAGCTTCGTCGCTGTTAATATGATCTTCGAATTCTAAGTCTATGCGCAACAAACCCTGACTAATAGAAGATTTCATCGATCGCAGATCTTTCACCGAACGCAGCTGATGCTCTAATGGTAGCGTGATCTGGCGCTCAATATCTTCGGCACCAGCGCCGGGCCAGTACGCTTCAACAATGACATTATTGTAGTGTTGCGACGGATTAAGCTGCAAATTAATTTGGCGCGCTCCCCAAAGGCCAATCATCACCATAATCAACATGAGCATGGTGGCGGCCACTTTGTGCTCTGTGAATTTTCTGATTATATTCATTCAACCTTACTAACCTCGCTTGTATGAACGTGGTTTTTAAATGTACACAAACTGCCATTCATTCAATCACAAGACAGAGATTGATTCCGCTAGGGGTTTAAAATCTTTTTGTTCCGCAATAGAACCTAGATCCAGTTTAATAAGGCGGTCGCAGCAATCCCAATAGCGGTCGTCGTGAGTGACTGCAATTACGGTTTTTCCCTGCGTTTTTAGTGATGGCAGGAGAGTTTTGTAGAATCTATCGCGAAAATGCGCGTCCTGATCAGCGGCCCACTCATCAAAAATGTAAATATTTCGGCTGTCGAGTATTGCCATAATGAACGCTAAGCGTTTGCGCTGGCCTGTCGACAAGTTCACTGTGGAAAAGCGTCCATCTTCGTAGGCCACTTTGGTTTGCAGTTCCATGTCCTTGATCAGCTGGTTCACCTTGCCTGCATCCACCGAATCCAGGCCATAAAATTGATCAAACAAATGGAAATCCGTAAACACAACTGCAAATTGCTCTCGCAGCTTTTGGATGTTATCGATGCCGATCACTTCGTGATTTAATGCTATCTGACCGTGCTGATGGGTATAAAGGCCGGTAATTAGCTTTAGTAGGGTCGATTTACCACTGCCGTTGCCACCTGTGATAAAGACAATTTCACCGCTGTTTATAGTGCTGTTGAGTGGCCCAACGGTAAACCCTTTGTTGCCGTTATCATCATCGTAACCGTAAGTCACACCGCGCAATGTGAGCTTGTTGAACTCGGGAATGAGCCCTCCGAAGGTTTCATTGAGCTGCTCGTTCTTGAGCTTTACATCCAGCTCGTAAAGTCGCTCTAAAGATGAGTTTGCGCGCTCGATTGTGGGAATACCTTCAAGAATTAGTAATAACGGTGCGATGATGAACAAGATTGTCGCCACCAATTTGCCTATCAGCCCATCAACGTTGCCAGTCCCGAGCGGTAACGCAAAAACCACGGCACCAAGCAAGCTGTACATAAACAGGTGGGACGCAAGAATTGCCCATGACGCTCGCACCCGATTATCCACTTTCAATCGTTCAGATTCCTTTAGGTGAATAGCGTACTCCTCCGAGATGGCAGCACTCTTTTTCCCGTTGATTTTGATTTCCTTAAAACCATTAACCAAATGGTCCAGCACCGCAAACAATCTGCTCTCTGTAACGGCAAGGCTTAAGTAATTTTTTTGCAAAATCGCCTGTAATTTACTAATAAGGAAATAGGTGGTGAGAATGGAACCAACCACAACAAGAAAAGCTATGGGCGACAACCAAGCCACATACACCAAACAAAACAGCAACATAACGCACTGCTGCACAGCCGACACCAGCATATCCGCACTATTAGAAATCAACGCGACATCCTGCGACAGCACAACATGAATGTCTTCTCTACCAAGCCGCTCTAGCCACGCTAAATCCGCCCCGCGTACGCCTTCCATAATTCGCAGGCGCAACTGCAACAGTTGATTCTCTACCAGGCGGGTTACGCGAATATTTAGAAATCGGGTACCCAATGAAAAAACCAAAATGGCCAGTGCGTAATAGATCAGGTCGTCAGAGGATTCCCGACCATTAAACGCTACCTCGTTGATCAGTCCCAACAAAGCAATGCTCGCCAATCCGGTAAACAAAATCGCAATACCCAGTTGGCTGAGCAACACACCGTAGCCCTCCTCCTTGAAGAATCGAACAATGGCAGAGCTACTCATAAATGAATCTCTTCTATAACAGCATGCTGACCACTGTCCAACACGGGCCCAAAAAAAGTGCTGTGGATGTAGTCGACGATGCGCTTAACGTGAGGATCATGAAGCATGGACAAATGATCACCTGGAGTTACACATACGGAAACAGTTGCAGCTGTAAATTCACGCCAACCCAAATCGTCGAGTTCATGTTCCCGGAAAAATTCACGAGTGTCTGCCGCATTGATCAACGTAATTGGCGTTTCCTGCAAGCGCCCTATCGGGGCATAATCCAGACTGGATTGATTGACGTAAACGTCGAGAAAGTTACGTAAAGTAGTAGCATTAAAAGGTATTTGCTGTTGTGCGCACAGTGTTTCGATACGTAGGTCTTGTTCTGCTGCAGATAACCCGCTGAATTCTGCTTCAGTAAACGGACAGCTAAAACCTGCAAAACCCGCGACAATTTTCAAACCCCGATAGCGGAGCTGGCCAACAGAATGCGTTGATTGTGCAATGCGACCAGGAACCGGGGCCGGAGTATCCAGCAGCACTAGCGCCACTTGGTGACCGCGTGCCTCTAGCTGCAGTGCCATCTCAAATGCAATGAAGCTGCCGAAGGAATGGCCAACTAAACGGAAGGGACCTTGCTGCTGCTCGGTCTGCAAAGCTTCAATATAGTGGCTTGCATAATCCGACACACTGGTAAACACCACAGAATGATTGCCATTTAATTGAGGTGGCTGCAAACCGAATGCCGCAGTAACTTTGCTAAGCGACCTAACTAAAGAAAAAAAGCTGATACAGCTTCCACCCACACCCGCTACAAAATAAAGCGCTTGTGCATCAACGCTAATGGATAATGGCACCAATGTGTCATTTAACACGCTAGCAGGCGCATTCTGTTGCTGCGTAATCAAAGTACTCAACGCTCTAATATTCGGCGCCAAAAACAGGTCGCCTACCGAGAGATTACATGAAAATGTGTCATTAATTTTCTGTAACAACTGCAACGCTAACAGCGAGTGGCCACCAATATCAAAAAATCTTTCCTCTACTCCCACTTCTTGCACACCAATAATCGCGCGGTAAATCCCCTGCACCTTGTACTCCATTTCGCTCGCTGGCATTACATTGCTAAGAGTTTCTAACTGGTTAAACATAGGTTTCTGCCGTGGGCCTAGCAATGTAAATAAAGCGGGGATTTGAGATTCGCCACGGATCAGTTGCAATAAAATAGTTTTGTAATCTTCCACCAGTTGCGTCATCTGTGCAGCATCCATTCGCGCAGCATCAAACACCAATTCTAAAAATAGGGAAGTTTCTGGCTTGATCAGCAGTGTCAATGGTGATGTTGTCTCGCCGCCTTCGATCGGATGGTGAACAATTTGTTTTAACCCCAAAGCGTTCGCGGTTTGGCTCACATCGTCCAACGGATAATTTTCAAACACTAGCAAACTATCGTATAGCGGATCCGCTTGTCCAGCTGCTATTTGAATCTCCGCAGCAGACAAATATTGGTGTGCACTGTGTTCCAGAATTTGCTGTTGTACCTTACCCGCCAGTGACCAAACATCGTCATCATCAATATCGAGCACTATTGGCAAGGTGTTAATAAACAAACCAATCATTTTATTGGCATCGGCTAAATCGTCAGGACGACCTGATGTGGTATAGCCAAATACTGCATGCTTTTGTTGGGTATATGCACCAATGAGTAGCCCCCATGCCGCCTGCAACAGCGCGTTTAGCAGCAGCCCGTGGCACCGTGTTAAATCATCAAGTTGGTGTAAATCTTCCTCCGTTAAGAGTGTCGAAACTGATACAATTTGTGATTCATTTACCAATTGCTCAACCAGTTTTGTCTCGCATAACTTGTTAGCCTGACTGACCCGCCTGGATTGGCCGACAAGTTGTTTCCAGTAAGCGCTCGACTCCTCTCTATCGCGCTGCTGAAGCCAATGTAAGTAACCTGAAAACTGCGGTGCACTGAGGCCTTTGCCGTTATAAGCGGAAAGCAACTGCGACATGAGATTCGCATGCGACCAGCCATCCATCAATACGTGACTGACCGTTAAAACGAGCGCATAGCGGCTGGGCTCAATGGTCAACGTCTCAAGCCGACAGCCCGGTTCGCATTGCAGGTCGAAGCCAACTTCGCGCGTGCGCTTGGCATATTCTAGTAGCGCTTGTTGCGATAGGCTTGCGCCTTTGTCTATCGACAATTCCTTACACAGCAAAGGTACTACTTCGTCCTTTTGGATAACAAAGTACGTACTATCCTTCAGCATGTGTACCCGACTATTTAACAGTGGATTTGCGTATTGCACAGAGGTCCAAGCAGCAGCAAATTTTTGCAGGTTCAAATCACCGAGAATTTCCAGCACCATTTGCTCAACGAATGCTTTCCCTTCGCTCGCCAACGTACAAAAAAACATGCCTTGCTGGCTTTTTGTTAAGGGCCATATGTCCGTTAATGTTGTGTGGGCGTCATCGAGCGTATCAACTTCTGCCTGGGATAAAACCGCTAGAGGGAAATCGCTTGGTGTATGGCGTGGTTGGGTTTGCGCGCTGCAAAACTGTACAATGTCGCTCAAACGTACCCGCGTTGTGTCCGCTAGGGTACGCACTTTACTCTCACTCAACTTAGTATTGTCGAATGTGAAATCCAGTTCGAACCGGTCATCCTTAAACTTCGCGGTAATCGCGAGAGGATGACTGCATGAATTTTGTGCGCCGATGTTCTCACCCGGTGTGGTATCAAGAAGTTCAAACGCATCGCTCGCTTGCTGACGCTCCATTTGACCAAGATAATTGATTAATACCGAAGGTTCTGTGACCGGCGTGAGTGAACGCCGCACGTTAGGATTGCTATGTAAATAACGCAGAGCGGCGTAGTCGAACCCGCGATTAGGTATCGCACGTAGAGTTTCTTTAGTCTGTTTAATCAGCTCACTGTTTAAATTTGGGACGTTGTCTGAGAACACCAACGGATATTGAGTGGTGAACCAACCAACCGTACGTGATACATCAACACATTCATCAAAGTCTTGTCTACCATGATTTTCCAAAACGACGCTAAATTGTTGCAAGTTCCAATTAACGTGCACCGCTTGGCGCAAAGCCACAATGAGTAGATCCAATACCTGTGTGTGGTAAGCCTTTAACGCCGCACCGCCTAACAGTTCGCTGGTGGCCGCATCCAGAGACACACTCACACTTTCGCGACGCGGAATGTGTTGCTGCTCCCCTGCTTCTGTGGCCATTGCACTTGCCATCTGATCGCCTGCCTGCATTTCTATAACATCCTGCCAGTAGGATAAATTGGCTTGGCATGCACGACCATTAACATAGTCCTGAAGACGCTGGGCATAACACTGGAACGAGGTGGTTTTTTCCGCCAAAGGGATGGTTGCAGTGCCCTCTTCAATTAGTCGCTCAATATCCTCTAAAATGATTCGCCAGGAGTGGACGTCCACAATCAAGTGATGTGCGATCACTGCTAGCCGGTTGCGAGCAAGATTTGGGGCGGTCAAAAACAGTAGCGTTTTCATCAAATGTCCGTTTCCTAAACAGAAACTTTGTTGAAAAGTCTGACTAACCTCACAAATAGCTTGCTCTAAATCCAGAGCATTATCGAGGTGCTTTAGATCCACTACTTCAAGCTCTATTTCTAAATTGTTTGAGTAGGCCTGCCGTACTGAGTCGTCACTGTTGGTACAGGCTTGATACTGAAGACGCAAGGCGTCATGGTGAACAATCAATTCCCTCAGTGAGGCGCGTAGCATTTCCACAGTCACAGACTTCTCAATCGTCACAATTAAAGATTGGTTCCAGTGATGAGGCTCCGGATTGCTTTGGGCGAAAAACCAGTGCTGAATAGGCGTTAACAACACATCACCCGTTTGTAGCCCCTGCTGGGCCTCTAAGGGTTGCAAACGCCCGCGGCTAATTTGTGCCAAGGCAATTGGGGTTTTGCTCTCGAAAATATCGCTTACTCGCAGTAAAAACCCAGCTTGTCGGCTCTTGGCCACCAAATGAACTGCTAGAATGGAATCGCCGCCGAGATCAAAAAAGTTATCGGTAACGCTCACACTTTTCACGCCGAGCACCTCGCTAAACCAACGAACAAACAAAGCTTCATTTTCTGTGCGGGGTTGGACAAGAAGGCTTACCATAGCACCTTGTAATTGTTCGATCATAACGAGCAACGCTTTTTTGTCGATTTTCCCGTTGGACGTGATTGGATATTCATCCAAAACAAAAAATCGCGCTGGCACCATATACCCTGGTACACGTTGGGACATGACACGATTCAGCGTTTCCTCTGCGAGATTTTCGTTGCCGATCACAAAAGCGTAAAGCTGTTTATGCCCGTTTTCTTCGCGCACGACACAAATTGCCTCGCTTACTTCAGGGATGTTACGTAATTGGTATTCGACCTCACCAAGTTCAATGCGATAGCCGCGAATTTTGACCTGATTATCACGCCGACCTAAGTAGTGGATATCTCCCGTCTCATCAAACTTAACAATATCGCCAGTTCGATACAAATGCTGTGTAGTCCAAGGTACTTGAATGAATGATTGTTTAGTAAGCTGTGGATTATTAAGATAACCACGCGCCAACCCAACGCCCGCCATACACAATTCACCAGGTACACCAAGTGGCAATGGGCAGAGTTCGGCATCGAGGATGTACGCCTGTTGATTGTCCATTACTCGGCCGATGGGAGGGTCGCGCTCTTCCCACTGCGCACATTCATAAATGGTGGAGCACACAGCGTTTTCCGTCGGGCCATAGGCATTAAAAAAACGACGGCCTGGACTCCACCGATTGCATATTTCCCGTGTGCAGGTTTCACCGGCAGAGATCACGGTTGTAAGTCCCGAAACGGTTTGAGGCTCGAGTACGGCCAGCACAGCCGGGGGCAAAGTGGCAACGCTCACCCGTTGTTGGCGGATACAGTCGGCAAGCAAATCCAAATCACCGCTTACCGCAGAGCTTGGAACAACCAGCGTCCCTCCTGATAGGAGTGCCATCAGCCATTCACTGGCGGCAGCATCAAAGGCTTGCGGGGCAAACTGTAAAACCCGGTCGCCCGCAGCAACGCCAAATTGGCGCGCTTGAGCTTGACGGAGATTCACTGCCGACGCATGTTCAATCATCACGCCCTTGGGGTTCCCAGTAGAGCCAGAGGTGTAAATCACATACGCCAAGTCCTGGGCGTGCACAGCCAACTCTAGATTGTGATTCCCATAATTCGCGACATCTGCAGCCGTTGCGAGCACGTCTATCACAGGCACTGAAAAGTCCTGCCATATCGCGGCTAAATCTTTTGCGCTTAACAGTAAATCAATACCTGAATTTTCGACGATGTAGTCGATGCGCTGTTTTGGATAATCCGGGTCGATAGGTAAATAAGCCGCACCTGTTTTTAAAATTGCCAAAATTGCCAACATCGACTGCCAAGATTTTTTTAGGCAAATGCCAGCCAAATCCCCCGGGGCAAGGCCGCGCGCTCGAAGTAAATGCGCAAGTTGATTCGCCTTGCTGTTCAGTTCGGCATAAGTGACGGTGGAGTAAATATCAGGTCGGATGCGTGCGTCGCCCTCAGTAAAAAGTTTTCGGTGGAACGGGTGAGCACAAAAATCCTTAGTAAAATGATCGAGGCTTACTGAAAACACCAAGTCTTTTGTTCTTGCACGGAACACCGTACCCTGGACAAAAAAGGTGGGGTTAATGCCGTTGTCGCAAAGGCGACGCTCGACAGTCGCGGTTATGGTATCACCGCTGAGTACGGCCACTTTCTTTTCAAACACCGGAACATAAACGGGAAGCCAGCAGTGTTCGTGCGCCAACGTATCAATCCATTCTCCATCGATGGTTTCTAAATTTAACCAAAGTAAAAATCCGTCGATGGCACAGTCTTTATTAAAAACAAAGTGGATGGGGTGAAGCTCTTCCTCTTCCACATGATCGGAAAATAACAAATCCTCGAACGGCTCGATATTAGCAACCAAATCAGCGTACTGCATGTTTTTTACGCACAATCGCAGATCAAATGGGTAGCCAAGCTCTTTGAATATTTTCTCCACATAGGGTGCCGAGGTTTTGGAAAACCCCGGTTCTGAAAAAAAATCTCCCGGTAGCGCGATCGGCGTAATAGTGGTAAGGCTGCGGTTTGGAATAACGTGGCCATCAGGCTTAAGAAATTTTCGCGTTTGGTTTTGAATTACGGTACAGCCTTCTGATCCGCCGATGGCTCCGACAATTTCTGAGAGGATTACATCCACTTCCTCCGGCAGTTCCACCTTGGTGGCGTCGCCGTGGATCAGCGTAATTTTGTCCTGTAAGTTCAGCCGTTTGATGGTGTCTCGAGCTTTATCATAGGTTTCTTGTAGTAGTTCAACCGCATAAACATGGCGCGCGCCAGCTTCCACGGCAAAGCGGCTGAGAATCACATCCGGGCCAGTACCAATTTCCAGCACCACTTTACCTGGAACCAACTTATTTATTGCAATACGATAACTTTGATTTCGTTTTTCATCGTTGGTCATCGCATAATAGAGTAAATCATCGTACACATAGAATTCAGAAATTGACGGCCACAATTCTAACGGGGTGTGTTCCGGCGCAATAACAGCCGGTAATTCGGCAAATTGTTGCGCACATTCTTCGAAAAGTTTAACCAAACTTTCATTTGGGAAAGGGTTTACTTTACCCCTTCCAAGTTCAAAAATAGCGTGTAAATCTGCGTTTGAAAGAAGTTTTAAGTCGCCAATCGGACTCTCAGGATAAGTAATAGCCTCTGTTAAAAGGTGACTAAAACAACGACTCATTGTGTCGATTGTGGACGCGCTATAAAGATCGCTACAGTATTCAATTTCAGCAACGAAACGGTCACTCAGCTCTTGCACATGAAATGTCAGGTCGTATTTAGCTGTGCTGCAAGGCAAGGGCACAGACTCGATGCGCAAATCACCCAAATCCAACTGAGTGGATGGAGTGTTTTCCAAAGTGAACGCCACTTGGAATAAAGGTGAACGAGCGGGGTCGCGTTTAGGCTCACATACTTCTACGATTTTTTCAAAGGGTACATCTTGGTTTTCGTAATCATCGAGCAAACTCAATTTAATGTCGTTAACAAGTTGCTCAAAGCTGGGATTATTCGCAAGATTGTGGCGAATGGCCAAAACATTCACGAACAGCCCAATGAGAGGTTCGAACTCGTCGCGATTGCGGTTAGCAATTGAGGTGCCTACTATAATATCGTCCTGCTGTGAATAGCGCTGCATCAATATAAAGAACCCACTCAACAGCACCATGAATGGACTAGCCGTAGACGCCTTACAAAAGGCTTTGAGTGCGCCAGAAAACTCGGCGCCCAAGTCCAAACTATGACTGGTGCCACGAGTACTCTGGCGTCGTGGCCTTAGATGATCGGTTGGCAGCGTTAGAGTTGGACAACCCCTGAGTTTTTCGCGCCAGTAATTTAATTGCTGGTCGAATACACCTGTTACCATTTGTTTTTTCTGCCAAAGGGAATAATCCGCGTACTGCAGGGACAATGGTGCAAGTTGAGGGATAACGCCGCGGCTAATATCCTCGTATAACGCGACGATTTCTCTAGTCAGAACGCCCACAGACCAGCCATCGGCAATAATGTGGTGGAGATTAACAAACAACCAATACGAGGTGTCAGATTCTTTAAACAGGTACACCCTAATTAAGCTGTCCCTTTGCAAATCAAAAGGTTTGTGCATTTCAGCTTCAACCCAAGCTTGTACTTGCGCTGCAGCGTCATGATCCTGCTTGGGCAACTCCACCAGCTGAAATTTAAACAGTGACTTGGTGGATATTCGTTGTTTCAACTCGCCATGTATTTCTATAAATCGCGTGCGCAGAATTTGATGGCGCTCAATTATCACACCGAACACGTCGCGTAAAATCTCAATTTTTAGCTCGCCGTGCATGCGTAGCAATTCGCTCAAGTGGTAGCTATTGTTTTCTGCGAGGGCATCCGCGAACCACAAACGTTGCTGCGCAAAAGAGGCTGCTACTTCCCGCTCACTCCCAGTGTTGCGAAAATAATCCACTAACAATTGCTTGCGCGACTTAATAGTCGAAAGTAGCTCGTCTGGCACCTTTCCCGTGCTGCTGCTGACTTTTAGTTTGTCTTCTTTCAATACCACCTGTACATCAAGCCGCGCCAGAAACTCAAGAAATTCGAGCGCAGTTTTCTGATCAGATTCTTCACTGGAACTAGGGTTCATATTGCTACGCATTGGATATCCCTTTTTTAAATTTCAATTTCATCGGGCGCGGATTCGTCGAAGGTTGTTACCCGCGAATCGACAGCCTCTGCACTCGCGTCGAAGGCAGGATCCAGGCTCCTCCTAGACTCTAAAACCTCAGCTAGCTGCGCCACGCTGGCGTGCATAAACAAGTCTTTAACATTCATTTCGATACCAAGATGTTTACGCCCGAGTGAAACCACCTGCGTCGCGCTAAGCGAATGTCCACCGACGTCGAAAAAGCCCGTGTGAATATCAATCTGATCTAACTTGAGGACGTTCTGGAAAATCTCACAGAGCTGACATTCAAGAGGCGTACGAGGGGCTTCATTACTAGCATGTCTGTCAACGAAGATGTTATTGTCTTTGTTTTTTAGTGTTTCAATCAAATATTTTTTATCGATTTTTCCCGCAAAGGTTACTGGAAGCTCAGGCACCAATTGCAAATTTGCGGGGTGCATGAAACGAGGTAAACTCTCGCGTAAGTTGCGATGTAAAGCGGCAACACTCAGGTTTTTATTTTTTGTAACGACAAAAGCGGCAATTTGGTTTTCGTTTTGCGCATCTTTATACAACTGCACGCAGCAGCTGTGCACGTCAGGCAGTTTGCTGATAGAAACCTCCACGTCGCCCAGTTCAACTCTATGGCCGCGAATTTTCACCTGATTGTCGCGTCGACCAATAAATTCGATATTGCCATCCGCCAAATAGCGCACCAAATCACCAGTACGGTAGAGTTGTCCGCCCTCCTCGTCGAATCGATTAGCAACAAAAGCGCCAGCAGTGGCCTCGGGATTATTCAAATAACCTAATCCAATACAGCTGCCACCTAGATAAAGCTCACCCACCACACCACTGGGCAATGTTTGGCCGCGGGCATTCAGCACGTAGGCTTTAACGTTTGCGATGGGCCGCCCGATCGGTAAAATGTCAGGGACACAAGCGGGAATTTCATAAAAAACAACCCCAATTGAAGTCTCAGATGGACCGTAGCAATTGTTTAAGCGTACATGCGGGAAAAGCTTCCGGATATCGCGTACAACCTTCGTGGATAATGCGTCGCCTCCTAACAGCAAGGCGCGTAAACTAGAAAGCTGTTCGCGGTGCTCCGGCATCTCTTTGAGGTGCGCTATCAACGACGCCAGAACGCCAGGTGTGAAATCAGAAATGGTAACTTGATGCCGTTGCACCATATCGATGATTTGAAACAAGTCGATGCCCTGCTCCCAGTTCTGCAATACGGATTTACCACCGCTCAGCAGCGGCCAAAAATACTGCCACACCGCCGAATCGTAACAATGATGCGTAGTTTGTAAAATGGTGTCCTGAGACGGTACACCAAAATACTCATCCATAAATAGAAAACGATTTAGAATGCCTTTGTGGCAGTTAACGGCACCCTTAGGTTTACCCGTCGATCCAGAGGTATGGATAACGTAAATCGGTAGGTCTGGACTGATCTCAACGCCAGGGTTTTCAGTTTGTTCTTCAATATCATCGATAGCCACGATGTAAATATTGTCAACGATTTGAAGATCGAGGTTTAAACGAGTATCGAGCAGAACGCATTTTGCATTTATATCTGCAAGTACTTCCATAAGCCTTTGGCGGGGCCAGCGTGCATCCAAAGGTGCGAAAGCAGCACCGCATTTATTGATGGCAAGAAATGCCACTGGTGGTAAAAACCCAGAAGCAGCGATTACTGGTATCACATCACCAATACCCACGCCTTTATCCTGCAATACACGGGCAAAACCATTCGCGAGGCGATTCAGTTGCGCGTAATTAAGTATGCTATCACCATGCACCATTGCCACGGCATTGGGCGTCTGCTTTGCTTGTTTTTGAAACCGATTTACCCAACTTGTGCTGAGATCATAATTGCGCTTGGACTGATTTAACTCGTGAAGTAAGTATTGGGTTTCGCTAGGGTCCACCAGCTGCAGTTGATCGAGTGTGCGATCGCAATCGTTTGTTAACTCAATAAATGCTCGAACTATATGGTTAAGAAGTTGTTGCGTAAACGCTTTTCCGAACAATTTGGTTTGGTAAGTCAATTTAAGTTTTAACCCATTCTCCTCCATCGCCACCTCTAGGCTGATGGGGAAATTTGTGTGCTCCGGTGCATGAATATTTTGTATAGCAAGACTGCTGCCGTTATCCCCATCCCCTGTCGCACCAATGGGATAATTTTCACAGACGAGTAGGATATTCAAAAGCGGATTGTCCGCGCCAATCTTGGAGCACTTTTGGATATCTAAAAGAGAACTGTATTGATAATCGAGCACATCTAATTGATTTTTATGAAGGGATTTTAACCAGTCACGACAGCTTATCGATTGATCGAATTTAACTCGTAACGGAATGGTGTTGATGTACAAACCAACGCGATCTTCCACATGATCTAACTCGGCAGGTCTACCTGTACATGTAACACCCAGTACTATGTCGTCGCTTTGGGTATGGGTGTGCAAAACCAGTAACCAGGCCGCTTGCATAATGGTATTGAGAGTCACTTGCTGGGCCTGCGCGAAGTGTATGATGTTTCTGAACAATTGGCGGTCTATGGATAAGATCGTTTCTCCAATAATCTCTGTTGGTAGAGTGGAATCCGGATTTTCCCTCAATTTTGTTGGCGTTTCAAAATCGCGAAGATATTCGGTCCAAAATACATTTGCTTTTACCTGGTCGTAGCCTTGCAAATAGGCGATGTAATCCACGTATTCATCTTTCTTAAATACGGGAGCTAAAGCGCCGCCCACAAGGGCTTGGTAAGTTGAGGTAAAATGTTCGAGCGCGTTGGCCAGCGACCAACCATCCATAACTGCATGATGAAAAGTCCATACGAATCCATAGTGGCTCTCATCGAGGCGATATAACATAAGTCGCATAAGACTTGGTGAGGTGTAGGTTAAATGTTTACTCCGCTCAGTTTTAACCATTTGTTCAAAATAAACATCTGCCGAATCTTCACCACGAGCATCAATAATCTCGAGAGGAGCACGAACGCCACTGCGCACCACTTGTAGTCCCTGACTTAAGCCCTCGAAAACAAATTCCGTTCGGAAAATTGAATGCGTATCCACCAATTGTTGCCATGCTTGTTGGAATTTGGATTCGTCAACGGCAGAGAAAAATTCGCAATACAGTTGATCAATGTAAGTGGAGCCTTCTTGGTCATTTATACTGTGAAACAGCATGCCGGATTGCAAAGCGCTTTGCGGATAAATATCTTGAATATCATCAATATCATTGAGTCTCGTGACCAAAGCGCAAAATTCATCTTGCGATAAATTAACAAGAGGATATTCTCGGACATGCCATTGATTATTCACTTGAAGACAGTGATCAACTATATCATCTAGATAACTGATGAAGTGGTTGGCCAGCGCTTGCATAGTACTGTTTTCGTAGCGCGCGCAACTGAACGCAATCCGAATTTTCATTTCATCGTTAACAACAATCAGATCTATTTCTAAATCGTTGGTGCGATGATTTTCCGCTGCGCGTGTCTTACCTAGTATATCGTCGACGATACTTAAGCCCAGTCCCATCTGCTCTATGTTCATGTTGTCTGTCTGACCGAGGTAATTAAATTCGACCATATTCGTGTACTGCAATGAAGATCGTACCTTTTCGTCTTGGCTTAAATACCGTATGGGACTATAAGTAAATCCAGACTTAGGCACCGACCGAAGCGAATGTTTAGTGGCTTCAATAATCTGTGCCAGGTTTTTCTTAAAGTCAAGGCAGTGTTCCTGAGATACTTGTACAAGAACGGGATAAATCGAAGTGAACCAACCGATGGTATGGGATATATCTATGGGAGAATAAAAAGTGTCGCGACCGTGACCTTCTAAAGATATTTTGAAACATTCACCACCGGTCCAGTTAGCAAGCGCTAACCCCATGGCGCTGAGAAGAAGCTCATCAATTTCCGTGTGATAAGCTTTATTTGAACGCTGCAATAAGTCACTAGTTGCCTGGCGACCAAGGGTTGCAGTAACACTTTTCGAATCTTTTTCATAAGTTGTGTCCACTATGAAATCACAGGGCAGCGAAGCTGATGATTGATTAACAACGCCCTGCCAATATGCTAAATCTTGCAGACATTCAGCACTGTTTGCAAATTGATTTAAGCGCAGACTGTATTCACTAAAGTGAGTCGTTTTATAACCAAAGAAATCATTCCGGCCCGAACGCAGAGCCTGCACTGCGCGCTGCAAGTCGTCCATCAGAACGCGCCAGCTTACACCGTCAAGCACCAAATGATGAACCGATACAAATAATCGATCGGTAGCCATGAATTCCGGGGTGCGCACAATCGCCACCTGCACAAGTTCACCTTTATCAAGCCGCATTTTTGCATGTAAAGAATCACAAAACGTTTCGATTTCAATTTGCACGTCTTGCTTATCAGCAGCCCCTGTGAATTCGATTTCGTGTACTGGAACAATAGCGGACGCTGAGTTATGCCACTGAGTCCACTGCCCTAATAATGATTTTTCAAAACGCATTTTCAGAGCGCTGTGATGATCTACTAGAAGGTTAAAAGCCTGCTGTAAATGTTGTGTTGAAATACCTTTATGGCAAGTAAGTAACAACTCCTGATTCCAATGGCTAAGGTTTTGAAAACACTGCTCATAGCACCAGGCTTGGATTGGGTTGGGTTGGATTTCTAATTTATCGGTAATAACCTCTTCGCAAACAGCCTCCGAGTCGCTTTCTTGTGCCAATACCGTAATTACCTTAGCGAGAGATGCTATATCAGGATTCGAAAAAACATCACTTGCTTTACATAGAAAATTGAGTTGCCTGAGCCGACTGAGCAATTGAATGGCAGTAATAGAATCGCCGCCGAGAGCGAAAAAATTGTCCTTGGTACTGACTTTCTGGCGACGAAAAAGATCTTTATATATCTCAGTAAGAATTTTCTCCTGCTCACTCACAGGCACCGTATCGTCAACTGTGCTAACGTGGAAATTAACTTCGATGGATTCCAAGTTTTTTCTATCTACCTTTCCACTCGCAGTGAGCGGGAGGTTCTCGAGCACCACAATACTAGTGGGCAGCATGTACTCGGGTAGCACGCATTTTAGCTCCGCCAGCATTGTTTGCTCGGGCTGCAGCTTGGATGGGTTACCTTCGACAAACGCAAGCAGTTGTTTTTTGCCACCATTATCGTCGCGCGAAATTACCGCTGCCTGAAGTACACCATCTAACTTGCGCACGGCAAATTCAACTTCGCCAAGCTCGACCCGGTAACCGCGAATTTTTACTTGATGATCCAGCCTGCCTATAAATTCAATGAACCCACCATCGCGATATTTGGCTTGATCACCAGTGCGGTAAAGTCGCTGCAATACGTTTCCTGTCACGCTATCCGAAACAAATTTCTCCTTCGATAACGTCTCGTTCCCCCAATATCCTGTCGCCAAGCTGTCGCCGCCGATGAGTAACTCTCCGGCAACCCCTTGGGGTTGAATATTGAAATCCTGATCAACAATAAACATGCAGACGTTGTTCATCGGCTTGCCAATGGGCACCATCATATGTTCTGGCAGGGCACTGAGCAGTTCGTCTGTTAACTCGCAATAGCTACTGTCGATAGTCGCCTCTGTGACACCGTAAGTATTAAACAAACGCGTCGAAGCAGGCAGAATTTCCTTTATTCGTCGCGCGTTGTTGATATACCAACTGTCTGATCCGACGATAAAAACCTCTAAATTATTTAGAGTTTTTTGGCTACGCTCGCAGCACTCAGTAAGTGACATTGCAATCGCTGGAACAAATTCGGCAAAGTTCACTTGGTTGTCTTCGATTATTTGACAAAGATGGGCTGTATCCAATAGATCATTTTTACTAACAAGTAACATCGTAGCGCCTGAACCTAAAGCGCGGATAAGGTCACCTGTGAACACATCGAATGAGAAGTTCGCCATTTGTAAATGTACAGGATCGACGATTTCTTCGAGTCCAAAACAACGATTCCAAGCGTAATATCGACGCATGAGATTCGCATAGGGTACTACCACTCCTTTCGGGTTTCCGGTAGAACCAGAGGTGTAAATAACATAGGCAGGATTTTCACCATCGCGCTCTAATACGAGGTTTTCAGATTCACCGTCGTAAATCATTTTCTCTACAGAAAGATAGGGTAAGGAGCTACCAACATCATGCAAAAGACTCTGGGTGCTAATAATAAAATCAGCTGCGCTGTCGTTAAGTATATAGCGCACTCGCTCTTGCACGAGGGCTGCGTCGACTGGCACATAAGCCGCTCCTGTCTTTAAAATCCCCAACACTGCGGTGATTTGCTCAATCGACTTGCTAAGGTAAACAGCCACCCGGCTGCCTGTGCAAATACCTTGCTCCCATAATGATTTTGCAATCCTATTAGCCTGGTGGTTCATTTCCCCGTAATTCAAACTACGGTCAGCCATCCTCAGTGCGATTCGCTTTGGATGTGATTCAGCTCCGCACTCAAGTCGCTTTATAAAGCAGTCGCTTACTGCCCTCTCGCCCTGCATGGCGTCCCAGTTATCGCACTGAATTCTTTGTTGTTGTGTATCCAGCAACCTATAGTCTGTAACGGGGCTATCTGGATACGAGGCACATTGCTCGAACAAGGTGCAGTACTGTTGGAAAAACCGCTGCACCGAAGTGTCGCTGAAAGCAGATCGCCGATATTCGACTTCGAGTTTGAGATTACCACCAATCAAACCTTTTGATTGAGTGGTGCTATCTATGAAATTAAACGACAAATCAAAGTCAACATAATCGACGGATTTTTCCCCGAAGCTAAGCTGTAACCCCGAAAATTCTGGATGGTCTTTAATGACATCTAAATTGATTACGCAATTGATTAAACGCCTTCGGGAAAGGTCTTGTCCTGGCTGTAGTAGTTTCAGTAATTTTGCGTAGGGGTAATCCTGATTCTCGTAGGCTCGCAGTAACGATTGTCGAATTCTAGAAACAAACTGCGATAGTGCTTCGTCCGCACGTAATTCACTTAATAACGGAACTACATGCGTACAATAAGCAACCAAACTATGAATAGTGTCGTCACCCCTATCAGAGATGCCGCGACCAGCAGCCGGAAAACCCACAATAATTCTTTCCTGGCCTGTTACCTTGTGAAGCCACAAGGTATAGACCGCGACCAATGCCATAAACAGCGTGCATTGATGCTTATTGGCAAACTCATACGCGTGGCTAATTGTTGTGGCTGGTAGTGAAAAGGTTACACATTGGCCACTAAACTGGGAGGCTTTTATTGGGTAATCTGTTGGCAACTCCACTTGCGGGACGCCTGTAGAAAAAATATTCGACCAAAAAGTTTCCTGGCGAGCAAACTCTGCACTTTGGGTAAATTGAGTATGCAGCTGCGCATAACACGATAACTCCATTGCCTGAGGGAGATTCATTATTTTGCGGTTTACCAGAGCACTGTAAACTTCGGCTAGTTCATTCAATAAGATGCTTAGCGATAGGCCATCTGCAACAATGTGGTGAGTGCGCAACATCAGCAGAAACTCCGACGCAGACTGAGTTATTAGCGAAACACGCAATAGTAAATCCTGTGTCAATTTGAACGGACGGCAATTTTCTTCCTCCAAAAACGCACGCATTTTGGCAGCTCGTTGACTCTCTGACACATCAACTAAATTCAATTCCCGCAATTCAAAGTGAGTTGGTGTTGGTTGATAAAATTGTTCTTCACCGGTATCGCTAAAACAGGTTCGCAATGCTGGATGGCGATCTAACAACTTCAGAATTGCTTGCTTCAACATGTCGAGACGTAGTGTACCGTCTAATTTCACTGTGAGTGGAAGGTGGTAAGCCAAACCGCCCTCATCGTCCAAATGATCGGCTGCCCAAAGTTGTTTTTGCGCATCGTAAAGCGGAAATCTAGATTTCGGTTCCGATGCTACAGAAAAGTAAGAGGCAACAGTTTGAGCGTTAGCTGTAGACTCACAGGTTGCTCTTGCGAGGCTCTTCGTGGTGTTTGTTAGTGACGCTTTTGATGGAAAAAAACCGTCGTCTTGCATCACCTGCAAGCTTTCGGTAATGATCACGTAAATATCTTCTATATCTTCATCTGTGTGCGCGATCGACAGAAAACAGTTTCTCCCTTCCCATACATATAAACCACGCTGCATTAGGTTGTAAAAAAGAACATCCAAATTTGACTTAAATTTAAAGCGGAACAAAGATCCGAACTGAACAATTTCAAGCGGCATTTCTTTTTCTAGAAAGAACGAATTGAGACGACAAGCTAATTGAAGTGTTTTGTGATTGAGGTCATAATACATCTGGACGCCACGATCTCGAATCGTTTTCAAAACCGCATGCGCCGCCGCCATAGTGAGCGGATGTTTGCAAAAAGTACCGGCGAAAAATGTAGTTTCTGCCCTTGGATGGGAATCATCGCCGTACTGCCACGCACCACCGTCTATGCCATCCATAATATTGTGGCGTCCTGCCACCACACCGATAGGTAGTCCTCCGCCGACAATTTTCCCATAGGTTGCGATATCGGCCTGAACGTCAAACCACTGCTGGGCGCCACCAGGTAGAATTCGAAAGCCAGTTATCATTTCGTCAAAAATCAATAAAATTCCATTTTCGACTGTGAGGGTTCGCAAGGCCCGCAAAAACTCGGTGGGTTGTAATTCTGGATACCTGCTTTGCACTGGCTCAACCAATACCGCAGCGATCTCCCCGGCTTGCAGAGCAATTTCCGCCAGAGCATCATCACTGCCATACTCTAGTAGAATGACATCTTCTACCGCACCACGATTAACTCCAGGCGCCATAGGGACTGAGATAGCCGACGAACTTGCAGCTTCCGCAAGTGTGCCGTCGTAATGCCCGTGATAGGAACCTATGAATTGGACTACTTTGTTTCGTTTGGTAGCTGCACGGCATAAGCGCAGAGCAGTCATTACTGCTTCGGTACCTGAATTGCAAAAAGTGACGCGCGACATGCCCGTTAATTCGCAAATTAATTCTGCCACCTGACCCGACAATGACGTTTGCAAGCCGAGCTGCATGGATTTTTCCAATTGCTCTTGAACAGCCTCAATAACGAACACGGGTTGATGGCCAAACAAATTCACCCCAAAGCCCATAGTGATATCGATGTACTCATTACCGTCGATATCCCAGGTTCTTGCACCTAAAGCTCTATCACCGTAAATTGGGTACAGCATTTCTTTGGTGGACAAACGAAAGCCCGCCGAGGCGCGGCTGTCGGCACAAGTAGCTCGGTATTGTTGCGTAAGAGCTTTAGACTTACGCGTACGCCTATTATGAGATTCAGTCAGCACCTGCAAATGACGTTTTTGTTCTGCACCGTAGGCGGAGAAATTATCTGTAGCCGGACGCCATGGCGGGAGCGACGAAGACTTGGATTCTGCTCGCAACGCTGGAACTACTGCCACTGTCTGTCCATTTCCGGTCTTATTTGGTTGCCCTATAGCGGGAGGATCCCCCCTTAGCGTTGGGTTAGGCGTAAGGAGTGAAGTACTGTCCAGTCGTGTAAAATAATCGAGTTGAAGTGCACAAATATCGTGAAGTGTAAGGCGCGCTTGATCCGTTTGCGTCTGGCTCGCGAATAACAATTGGCTCTGCATAACCTGCATCATGGACTCCGTAGAAAGGGGCACAACAGCTCGCATTTCTGCGGAATTAGGCGGTGGCGTAGATGGTCGCGCTGTTGTATTCGGAGAATTACTTTCTGCAGTTTCAACGCAGACAATTGATTCGTCAGTGGCGCCATTAAGAACGATGTATTCGCTGAGTTTACGTAGTGTAGAGAGTTCTTCGAAAAACTGGGAGATGGCAAAATTCAAATGATATTTTGCTTCTATTTTTCGGGCAAACTCGAGAATAATAAGGGAGTCAGCCCCTATTTCTAACAGCGGTGTGTCCGCATCAATACTGGCTTCATCCGCTTGTAGGCTGTCGGCCAGCAAGCCCTTTAAAATATTAAGTAAGCCCTCGCGGCTCATACCTGTTGAAAGTTTCGTTTCAATAGATGGGGACGCAGCCATCGACGTCGTATTGGTAAACGAGCTAACCGCCGGAGCAGTAACAAACGGTGCGGCACTTGTAGCTGCTTGGACTTGAGTCGGCACCCAAAATGAGTTGCGCTGGAATGGGTAATCAGGTAGCGTAATTTTGCGTTTCGCAAATGGAGCGTAATATGCCTCCCAGTCTATATCAAAGCCATCGTCATATAGTCGAGCGAGGGTTTTGGCGGCACTAGTTCCCGGATTTTCTTTCGGCGTCAATGAAGCCAGGTACACGGAATCACTTCGTCTATCTGTCTGTATTGCTAAGCCACACAAATGGGGGGCTGGCCCCACCTCCAAAAAATGTCGGCAACCTTGCTCACCTGCAACATTAAGGCTGTCGGCAAAGCGCACTGTACCAGTCAAATGATTCAGCCAATATTCCGACGTACAAACGGCTGGATGATTAATTTCACTATGCAGATTATCTATGAATGGTAGCTTTGGTGGTTGCAATCTCACACTGCTCAATAGAGTATCTAGTGACGTCTTTATTGGCTCCATCATTGGTGAATGAAATGCGTGAGATACCTGTAATTTTTTTGTCTCTATGCCTTGTGACGTCAACACTGTTATCAATTTTTTAATGGCATTTTCTTCGCCGGAGACGACACAGGTATCTGGGGTATTGATTGCCGCTATGGATAGGCCGTCGCCATAGGGCTCGAGATAAGGAATGAGGCTAACCGAATTTGTGTACACGTTAACCATACACCCGCAGCTAACACTTTGACTCAGTGTTGCGCGTGCGGCAATGAATTTAAGGGCATCTTCGAGGTCGAAAATTCCAGCGATAGTGGCCGCAACAATTTCTCCTACGCTGTGCCCTAAAACTGCAGTTGGTATGATCCCCCAAGACATCCACAACTGAGCCAAGGCGTACTCGACACAAAAAATAGCTGGCTGTGTATTGCCAGTGTCATCCAGCGTTAGTCCATTCGGAGTCGATGCTGTATTGCCGTATAGCAGCGCCAAAATGGAGTAACCAAGTAAGGGTTTGAGTAATGCATCACAGCGATCCATTCCAGCTTTAAAAACTGGGTAAACCTCATAAAATATTTTCCCCATTTTCGGATATTGCGATCCCTGCCCGGTAAAAATAAACGTAAGCTGCGACGGAGGGGTACATGGGGCGAGATTATCTAAAGTATCAATTCCATTTGACAATAACTTACGCAATTCTTTTTGGTCAGCGAAAAACACTGCTTTACGCAGTTTTAAATGCGACCATCCTACAGCCGATGTATAGGCAAAATTCCATAGATCATCATTTGGCAATGAGCTTACTTTTTGATTGATTCGCACCATCAAATTCTGAATTGCTCTGCCATTGTGTGCCGAAAAAGTAAATACGCCGTATGAAGGCGGTAACAACCCTGCTTGTTCAGGCGGTGTGGTAACGTATGGCTCATCTTGCAAAATCAAGTGTGCATTGGTGCCACCGAAACCGAAAGAGCTTATAGCGCCGTATCTCTGCTGCTTAAGTTTGGGCCATTCAATGGCATGTCTGGGGACACTAATATTGGTTGCACCCCAATCAATATGTGGGTTTGGCGTGACAAAATGGCGCTGTTTGGGGATAACCTGATGATGCAAGCAGAGAATCAGCTTGATCAATCCGGCCATGCCCGCTGCAGCTTCCAGATGGCCGATATTTGCTTTTACGGAACCAACTTTGAGCGGATGTTGCCGATTAGAAGCGGCACCATAAACAGCTTGCAACGCTTGCAGCTCAATGGGATCACCCAACTCGGTACCTGTACCATGAGCTTCAACATAATCAATCTGATCGGCCGATACATTGGCGTCATGTAGTGCTCGCTGAATAACTTGTTGTTGAGAAAGTCCGTTTGGTGCACTCAAACCATTGGTGCGACCGTCTTGCACTACCGCAACCCCAGAAATTAGCGCAAAAATTTTGTTATTGCTTTCAGCAGCATTATTAGCGGGCTTTAAAATAATAACTCCGCACCCTTCCCCTCGAACATAACCATTGGCACTAGCGTCGAATACTTTGCAGTGGCCATCTGGCGAAAGCATATTGGCACTCGCCAATGACTCGCTAATTTGAGGCAACAAATTCAGCTGCACTCCGGCGACGATGGCAAGATCGCACTCTCCGTTACGTAAACTCTGCACAGCCCGCGTAACGGCCACCAGCGAACTTGAACAGGCAGTATCGATCGCAAAGCTCGGGCCTTTGAAGTCAAAATAATAGGAGATCCGGTTTGCCGTGATACTCGGCGCATTACCAGTAACAAAATAAGGGCTAGTATGCGCGTTTTCCGTAAGACACAAGGCACTGTAATCATTGGAGGTTACACCTACAAAAACACCAGTGCGCGACCCGGCCAATTGTCTATGATTGTAACCAGCGGATAATAAAGCTTCGAAAACCTGCTCCAACAGTATTCGTTGTTGTGGATCCATCAGGCGTGCTTCTTTTGGCGATATCGAAAAAAGCTCCGCGTCAAAGTCACTGACGCACTTCAAATACCCCGCTTTGTAGGAGCTGCCTTCCAATTCGACTCGTTCAGCCGGAGGAGCTCCTACCCCCTCTTCCGAATTTCGGATTAAATTCCAATACTCTGTGATATTGTCAGACTTTGGAAAGCGACAGGACATACCGATAACAGCAATTTTATTACATTGAGACACAATTGGGGGGTTGTCAGGAAAATCAGAAGAAAAAATATCACTGATGGCTGCAGTAGCAAAGAGATGAATGGTTGGATAATCATAAATATGTGTTGCGGACAAGCTAATATTAAATTCATCATTAAAGTCACCAATCAACCGCATTCCGAGTATTGAATCCATTCCGAGCTGAGCAAACTCCACATCAAAGCTTATCGTAGCCTCCCTAATATTAACGAATTCACTTATGCGTTTTCGCAACCAGTGCTTTATTGTGTTTAGTTTTTGTGTTTTAACGATTGAATTTGAGGAGTCTGTTGCGCTTATCGGTCCGACATCATCTTTCGGTGGAGAAATATATTTTTGTTCGTTTCTATCAGCAGTTGAGCTAAGCTGGTAAATGGATTCCGTTTCGCCATTAATATAGGTTTGGCGGTTTTCTTGTCGCTGAATTTTCCCACTCGAAGTTTTTAATAAGCGGTTAACCTTAACAAATACAATATCGTGGATTTGCAATCCGAATTCTTCCGTAATGCTTTTTTTTATTCTTAAAGCAACTAGATCAAGGTTCTTATTTCGAATAGACGTACGTTTTATTTCTTGCACTAACACCAGCTTTTCTTCGCCAGCAACGCTAATTGAGAAAGCTGCTGCACCATTATTTACACATTCCTTTCCACGTGAGGCGATTGCTTCAATATCTTGCGGATAATAATTTTGCCCGCGGAAAATCATTGTATCCTTACGCCGACCGGTAACATAAACTTCGCCGTTGCGCAAAAACCCCAAATCGCCGGTGCGCAAATAAGGTCCGTGATCCGTATTCGCAATATAAGCCTGAAAACACTCCTTAGTTTCTTTCTCTCTGTTCCAGTATCCCGCAGCAACGCTATCGCCTTTAAACCAGATTTCACCAACTTGATTATCCACGCAGAGTGTTTTTTTATCAGGATCAACAATAGCTATGCTGTGGCCGTGAGCTGAAACACCAGAGGAAACGACGACATAACTCCGCTCTTCATTTGTGCAGTCAATAGCTTTACCACGGAGAAATTGCTTTGCACTCAATACCAGTCGATTGTGTGAATTACGCCTGGTGCAGGCCCCAAGCAGAGTCATTTCCGCCATACCGTAGCAGGGCTTATGAGCTGCGCCGGAATATCCAAAAGGACCAAAGGTTTTTTGGAATCTATCTATTGTAGTGGGCGAAATTGGTTCTGCACTATTAAACGACGTTTGTAAACATGATAAATCGAAGTCGATTTCGTCAATATTTTTTAAAGTGTCTATGCATAGGTCATACGCGAAGTTTGGCGCGCAACTGGTAGTTGCCCGATATTTATAAATCGCCTCCAGCCAACGTATTGGTTTTTGAGAAAAATAGGCCGGGCTCATTATATACATGGGAAAGCCGACAAAAAGAGGCTGAATCACACTGTAAAATAACCCCATATCGTGGAAATGTGGTAACCAACTAACACCCACAGAATTTTCTGAGTGACAAGCTATAGACGCTATTACTGATTGATTGCTGATGATATTTTTGTGAGTTATCACGACACCTTTTGGATTTCCAGTCGAACCCGAGGTATATTGAAATAGCGCGATATTATCCCGCGTAACAACAGGCAATGATATGTTCATCAATTCAATATTAGTTGGATATTCTTCGGTATTGATCCAGACTATCTTAGCTAGGTTTTCATCCGCTGCGAACTTCGCTTGTGCGACACCAAGAACCAAATCATCAGACAAGACAACACTAACATCTGCATCGTTTATAATATTTTTTAAGCGTTGGAGGTTTTGATTTTTCCTTGGTGGATAAGTGGGAATAGCAATGACACCAGCCATCAAGCAACCGTAGAATGCGATAATAAACGATACTCCAGGGCTGTACATCAGTAAAGCACGTTGACCTGGGGCTGTTTTGGACAGAATCACCTTCGCTAAGGTCTCCGCTTTCCTCTTCAACTCTATGTAAGTCAGTGAAGAACTCAGAGCTCCATCATCACCAATAAAATTATACAAAGCATTATTCGCTGCTTTATTCCCCGCTTTTTGGTTAACGACTTCAACAAGCGTTGCAGGCTCGAGTTTAATTGTCATAACTTTAAATCCCCTGCTAATTGTAAATAATAAATACAGACGTCAGATGATATATGTGAAAAACATACAGACCATTTTTACTGTGTATTAATTAATAACAACTAAGGCGTAGAAATCCCTGACAATCTTTCTAAGCCATTAAAACGTTATTAAAAATCCAATGGATGGAAATATTCCCATATCGACGGATTCTTTCAAATATAGCTCGCCGGTTTCGTTCACTCTCTCATAATCCAGATCTTCTGAAACCACATTCTCACGGTTCAGAAGATTTAGAATGTCGATATAGAAGTTGGCGTCGTTCCCATAAAATGAGAATTCACGCTCTGCACGAAAATCCAAGCGAGAATAAAAGGGCAAACGATCGGTATAAGCTTCGCCATAAACAGGTAAGTAGTGATCAGGGAAGTCGCTGTTAGCCTGAATACCTGTAATCTCTGTTGATGCTTCCCCGCTTTTCAAGGTAAATCTCACACCGGTTGTCCAATGATGGTTAACTTCATAGTTGGCTACAAAATTGAATACGACAGGGGTGTCTAAAGTGTACTCCCGTGTTTCGTCAGTTCTCAAGTTTGTTCTTTCACTTTTCGCCAAGGATAGAGACGCCCAACCGAACCATTTACCCACTAAATCCTTATTAAGCATAAATTCAAGCCCGTGAATGCGCCCTTCCACATCGTTACTGTAGTAAAGATCCACATCAGGTTGTGATTCGTCGAGAGCTAACGGAAGTTCTGTAAGTTTTTTGTAATATCCTTCAATAGTCCAAGTCCAAGAAGTGTTTGTTCGACCTTTCATGCCAAAGGTTAAATGCGAAGCGCGCGGAGATTTTAGGTGTGGATTACCAACGGACGATAATATTGTATCGATATTCGGTGTACGGTTATATTTACCGGCTGAGCTCATTAAGGTGATGACATCGGATATCTTCCACGACATTGATATCTTGGGATTTACAAAATATTCATCTGTGTAGTTGTTGCCACTACGTTGCATACCAGCTTCAACCAATATGTCCTCCGTAACTTGCCAGTTGTCAGTAATGTAAATATTGGTTTCTGCAACGGATGCCTCTTCAGTTTCATCAATCAATCCACGTCGATCTTGACAGTCCACATCAAAATCAGTGCACACAAATTGTATAAGCCTTGCTGTGTAATCATAGGTTTTATCACTGTATTCGCCGCCTATCGAAAAAGTATGTGCTCCTACGCTTCGGCTATAGTGCCCCCTAGCCAGGATATTTTCTAACTCCAATTCCAAAAAATAGTTATTCCCCCACTCTACAAGTTGAGAGTCAGTATATCGGGCAATAGTTAAATTGGATTCCACGTAGTCATCGGAAAGATAGCGGTAGTTAATTCCCTGGCTATCAAATTTTCGATCCACAGTGGCTTTTCCTGAAAAATCCGGATTTTTCTGTACATCATCGGAAAACTCACCAAATTCAGCTTCGGCAAAATCGGATGCACCCGCCAAACTTAAAGTTACACCATGGGAACCTGAGACATCCCAGCTTCCCTTAAATTGATAGTCACTATCCTTGGGCGCAGTAATCAGTCTCATGCCATCATCATCGGCTTCATCTTCTTCGGAAACAAAAAGGTGAATAAGTCCTTGCCTGGCAGACAAATAAAACGCCGTATTGTCAGTTAATCCACTTTCGATAAAAATTCCTGCGCGCAACATAGATATGTTCAATTTCGATGTGAAATCGATATTGCTCGGATCTCGTAAACGAATATCAAATACGGCTCCTGTTGCCTCTGAATACTGTGCACCGAACCCTGCCGAGAACAATTGAAAATCCTGAACAACATTCTCATCAAATATTGAAGTGTTAAATTCGTGAAAAATATAGCCGGCTGGCATGCCGTCAATATAATACCGATTATCTTCAGGCGCCGATCCGCGCACAGCAGGCTCACCACCGCCCACAGGAGAAATAACTCCGGGCAACGCGGTAATCGCACCTATAGGGTCACCTAGCGCGCCCGGGATATTCATAAGCTTTTCAGCATCTTCCGTGATTTCAGTGAATCCCGCCTTCCTAAACCCTGTAACAATAGTTTCTTCAATTTGACTAGATCTCTCGTTACCTCTATTTACTTCCTGTTTTTCAGCAATATTTTGTGCGAATACAAGTTGACTGCTCGTAATCGCCGCACCGAAAGCTGCAGCGTATATGTATTTCATCTTTGATCCTTTATTGGATGATATTAAATAGCTACCGATATGTCTTAATAAGTAAGCAAGAGACACAAAACATTCAAGGAGATAGTAAAACAATATGTTTGACGTGAGAATAACCATTCCCGATTTTTCTATTAACTGTGAGGATCCGCTCAATTCCAATAGTTATTAACTCAACGCCTACTTCCCACTGTTGATCAATGACATGGAAAACGCTATCGCAAAACGATAAGTGATTTTATTCTTCTTAAACAAAATTAAATGCAACGGCGAGCCGCAACAAATTCGGAAAACATAAACAATTGTTGCCGGAATTATTTAAACGCGGGGTCTAATTACAGGTCAACTACACCTATCAGTTGGGACCGAAATCGCATAATTACTAGCTCAGTAGAAAAACATTAACTAAGCTTTTAACACAGGTTTAATTATACGATAGCGGCCAAACCAAAAAATCTATATCAAATCACATTACTTTAAATCAACCGACATCATGGACTGTAACTAAATAGCGGTGACATCCTCTATGGATTCCGAGCTAACCTTAAATTTTAAACCCAATGATTCAGAAATAGAAAATTCGATAATACTCAAGCCCTTTTTAAGCGTCGGAATATCAATCGTTAAAGCTGGCATAACTTTTAATACTTGGCTTCGATCGCCGCTTCGTTCAATAACCAGTCCGTTTTTAAAGCATAGCTTTGATACTCTTCCACATAGATTTTCATCGAAAAATTCTAAGCCTTGCATCAGGCCAATTCCTCTAGTATCCCGAATCAATCCTGAGTGTTCTTTTTTCATGCGAGCAGAAAACTCAGACACAACCTGTCCTCGATCCCGAACTTCATTTTCAAATGAAGTTCCGTCCCAATAAAGTTCTAACATTTTACTTGCGGCTATAAAGGCAATGTTGTTTCCTCGAAACGTCCCATTATCTTCGCCCGCTCCCCAAACATCTAACTCATCTTTGAACAACAACAGCGACATAGGGATGCCGTAGGCGCCAATTGATTTTGACAAGCAGACGATATCAGGTTTAATCTCAGCGCGTTCGAAACTAAAGAACTTACCCGTTCGACCACATCCGGATTGGACATCATCAACAATAACCAACGCGCCAAATTCTTTGGCTAAGGTACAGATATCCTGCAACCATTTTTCGCTAGCGATATTAATACCGCCCTCACCTTGAACTGTTTCCAAAATAAATGCTGCAGGTATATCAATACCGGAGCTGTTATCCGTTAGCATTTTTCTATAGTAACCAATTTCATCGTATTCGTTGCCTAGATAATTGTGGAAAGGAAAGCGAGAAACGCTGCTATAAGACACCGATTGCCGATTGTATCGATTACCTGTAACGCTTAGAGATACACCAGACATCCCATGATAGCCGTTGGTAAATGCTATAATATTTTCTCTTCCCGTATATTTGCGCGCAAGTTTAATAGCAGATTCAACCACACTGGTACCAGTAGGGCTCGTAAACTGCATACGATAATTTAATTTTCTCGGCATCAAAATGTAATCGTTAAACTTACAAATAAAATCCCTTTTTGCCTGAGTATGGAAATCCAAACCCATCGCAATGCCATCGTTTTCCAGGTAATCGATAATTGCCGATTTTATTTCTGGATTATTGTGTCCATAGTTGACGGATCCGGCGCCACAGAGGAAATCGATAAATTCATTTCCAAACTCATCGTATAACTGGCTGCCTCTTGCTTTGACAAATACAGTAGGGAACGCTCTACAATACGATCGTACTTGCGATTCAAAATGGTTGAATACATCCAAATTCGTATCCATATACTCTCCAAAAACGGGAAAAACCCTAAAAATTATATATTATTCGTGTAGTGACACTATCTTGATCAAAACCACCTTCAATATTATCCAAACTAAAAACATCAATACTGAGGGTAAAATTATCGGATGCAGAATAGCTTGTCGATAGATACGCAATACTTGCCTCCAATTCAATCTGATATTGGTATTCCACATCAATAGTGACCAGTTCGTGGTAGAATTTATTGGAAACACCAAAATATATTTCGTTTAAACTTTCCTCGCCCAACAAAAATCTGTCGGAATAATCCAAGTATTGTGTATGTAAAATTCCGGCGCTCCAATCCCTCAAACCATTCTCTTGATAGTTAACATTAACAGCCAAGAGTATTTCATCACTCACGCCGTATCCGTCTGGAAATCGATTTCTGTCAAAGTTTCTAAGGACTAACTCCTGAGCTCTATTTTTATTAAAAGCCGATTCAATTTGTAATGCCATATTCCCTAAGTTTAGACTGGCAGCGGCACCCAACATTTGATAGTTTTTATAATAGTTGCTAATCGAAACTGTACCCAAATTAATATCATTTGAATATCGTTCTATAGAACTATTGTCGATAACATCAGCAATCATAAGGGAAAAATCACCAAGCCCAATGGGAGCCTTCCATCTAAGACCTAACTCAAAGCTCTTGTCATCTACCTCTCTAGGCAAACCATTCTGGATAGCAATTCCTGGTTGCTCATCAAATTTTATATTCGGGTTCACAATTAGGGATAATTGATGAGTATTCGCGTAATGCTCGACCAATAGCATACTTTGCGAAATTCTCGACTCGTCTAAACTAGTGAAAACCATATCCGTAATGTTTTGCGGGCTAATAATATCTGTGACGGCGGTCGATTCAGCCTCACCCCAAACAACAATTTTATCACCAATTGTAAAGGTGGTATCTCCTACATTTAAGGTTGCATACAACTCTTTTGTTTTTATCGTTGTGTCAATATTGTTGCCGTCTTCTAGGGCGTCATCTCCAGAAAAATAGATAATTGGTTTTATATCTACGTTTAAATAGAGTCTATTGAAAGCCACCCTATTCCACTGAAAGCGAAGTGAGGATCGATTACTACCCACCTCCTTTGGATCTGTGAAAATATACGCATAATCATGCTGGTAGATAAACTTTCTAGAACCTCCGAGAAACGTTTTTCTCTTTGATTCGCCACTCGAAATTTCTTCCGATTCGTCTCCGACAAAGTCAAACTCATCGCCAAAGACAATATCTTCCTCTGCTAGAACACTGTAGGAGGCTCCATCTTTTGTAGTATCGTTCTCTAAACCTCCATTTTGGAATTGAGCATAGACAACTTTTGTTTCACACAGAGACAGACTTAAAACAAGAAATCTGACCCAGATTGATAAAGGGTAACGCCTTAAAGCCATGCTAACCAACCCTTTTTTTACCACTTAAACTTCATTCTAGCGACGAATAGTGACGCAATACACCAGCCGAACAGAACCGAAAATTCTACTACCATATCTTTAAGAGCATCTATAGATCCACCATCAAACAGAATTTTTTGCATGGCTATATTGAGTTGTGTAAGCGGTATAGACATGGATAGATATTGAAGCCATTCTGGAAACAAGGTGATCGAGAAAAACACTCCGCCTAATACAATAAACGGCATCTGTATAAAGTTCACAATACCGTTAAACGCCGTTGTGGATGGGCTAATCGTTGCTATAACTAAGCCTATACCCAAAAAGGCCACACTACCTAGAGTTACGACCAAAATTAAAAGTGCCCAGTTAAAATTAAATTGAATTCCGAAAACAAGAACGCTAACAAGACATAAACCAAAAGCAACTGAATAAGAAATCAATAGCCGAGACAAGAATAGCCCCGCTAAAAACGGAATAGGCGACACATCAATTGTCTTAATGTTTTTGAATAAACCATGATGTTCTTCTTCAATAAGAACTGAGCCAAAGCCGTTAAACCCGATAATCATTAGAGTCAAACCGATCAAACCCGGAAGCAACGTCACCAAATACGATGTAAGTCGGTCGCTTTCCAGAAGATATTGATCAAGCTCTGTTTCGTTATTACCAGAAGCAACGCGGTTGATAATACTTGCAATTGCAGAATTCTCGATTCTATTTTCGTCAATATTGTTTTTCGTCAAATGAAGCGAAATGGTTGTAAGTTTATCTATCGAAAATTCAGCCGGCTCCAACTTCATGCCAACACCGGATTTTATAGGAGATTCACCCTGAGGGAGAATCTCCATATAACGTTTAATCTCATTCTCCGAAACTGCCTGGTACGGTGATATATCCTTATCAACATACTGTTTAAGCTCCAATAACTTCTGTTTCGAAAGTGCTTCTATAAACCCATGGCTTTCCTCGTTGACAGCCGAATCATGGTAGTACAGCTCAATTTTCGGATCACTTTGTAACTGCAGAGGGTACCCAATCCCTAGTAACAAAATGACAGGAAACACGTAACAGAAAAAGAGCGCTGTTTTATCGGACTTCAATTGCAACATTCTTAACCTAAAAAATATCCAAGTCTTCTTCATTCTACGAGTTCCTTTTTGGTGCTAGATAAAAATACGTCTTCTAGGTTAGGTCGATTTATATTGAAGTTAACAATTTCCAATCGTTTCGTTTCACTGATATCGAGTATTTCTTTTAAGGTTTCTGTGAATTTTTCCGTTTTAATCGTGAGCTGCTTTGCTTGACTTTCCCACTGGTAATCGATTATGCCGGAAAGCTCAACCAGACAATCTGTTTCAAACTCGCCGCGACCGAATTGCAAGTGTATGTCGTGATGCGGACTGAGTGTATTGATGAGGTCAGAAGGTGTCCCTTGTGAGATAATTTTCCCATCACTCATAATCATAATTTCATCGCAAAGAGTTTCCGCTTCTTCCATATAATGAGTAGTCAAAATAATGGTTTTTGATTTATCTTTCTTTAGATGCTCTATAAACTTCCAGACGTCATGACGACTGTGTGGGTCCAGTGCTGATGTCGGCTCATCCAGGAACAAAATATCCGGATCTTCAAGTAGCGCTATCGCTATGGATAAGCGCTGCTTTTGCCCGCCCGACAACTCATCGACTTTAAACTTCTTCTTGTCCGACAGATTGAGTCTATCCAATAATTCGTCAACAGACTCGCCCGAAACATTTCTGTTATTCGCAGATCTCAACTCTTTGTAAAACCGTAAAAGCTGGTCAACCGTTAAAAATTCAAAGTAGTTATTTTGTTGTAACTGAACTCCAACGTGGGGTTGAATTTTTTTAATCTTCGTGGCGACATCCATATCAAGCACGCTAATACTTCCTGACGTGATTTTTGATATACCCTCTATCATACTGAGCAGGGAAGTTTTCCCAGCGCCATTTGGGCCGAGAATCCCGAAACATATACCCTGCTCGACTTTAAAACTTACCCCCTTAACAGCTTCGAAGCTTCCATAATGCTTCCTAACGTCGTTAACCTCTATTGAATACTTCATGTTCTCCCCTTTGTTGCTAGATAGCCCTTCATTTTGGATCACACTGATCGATTCATCATTTGATTTATGCGTGTTTCTACTGACACTAGTGGGATTAAAGTTTTCCCCTGGGATCACCTTCAACAAACGTTCTTCATCATCGGAGCTTCCGCGGAAAGCGCAATGAATAATTAAATCGCTATTCAGGCTGTAAGCCTCAAATAAAATGCCACAATATTGTTTAAGTTTTTCTTCGGACTTTTGCTCGGAAAGAATTTCGTGCATAACATCATGCTCTCCTATCTCCCCTTCATAATTGAAGAGGATTTCATGACTAAGTCCGGGGAAAGATTGTTGGATAATTTCATTCCCGGATTTTTCCAAGGCCATAAAATTAATGCTGTTTTTAACTAAATACTCTATCTTGTTACTCAATTGTTGTAACTGCGTATCCCCATTAACGAGCAGTGGAATTTTGTCCATAAACAGTCCAACCTGGTCGAAATATGTTGTATCGTTAAGCTGTCGACCGTAGTGGTTCATCACCATTACAAATTGTTTGACATTTAATACATCGAAAACCAATTTTTTAAACCAATTGAAAGCCTGATCGACAGCGGCTTCGCCGTCTTTCATCGGAACTTTTATCAGCCTACTACGTAATTTCTTATTTTCCCGGGCCGTT
This sequence comes from Teredinibacter haidensis, assembly GCF_014211975.1. Taxonomy (NCBI): domain Bacteria; kingdom Pseudomonadati; phylum Pseudomonadota; class Gammaproteobacteria; order Cellvibrionales; family Cellvibrionaceae; genus Teredinibacter; species Teredinibacter haidensis. Next base: position 1,406,048 of record NZ_CP060084.1, on the reverse strand, counting down.
AACCTCTGGTTAGTAGGCTTTACACAAGCTACGGTCTTCACTAATTCAAGGTTTTCGATGACCGCAGTACAAGTTTCGTCACCAGTGTTTTTCCAAACTTCGCGAATGTAGTCTCGATAGCAATGATGGACACCCAAAGCTCTATCCTTAACGAGCTCATCCAGGCGCCGTTGAATAAATGCCGAAGATGATCCATCAGAAATCATATGGTCGTCCATCATTATCAACTGATGAAGTGTATCCGAACGTTTTATCCAAACCCCCATATAGGGTAATGTCGATTTACATTGCTTTTGCCGGAGCTGTCTAAACAACAGCTTCATTAGCTTTTCAGCTTTTCCAGCACTGTATCCAGACAGATCGACCCATGGAAAATTACCACTTAAAGCACTTTTATCGACTAATAGCCACTCCTGACTACCCTCATCGCTTAAAACACGAAGCATGTCCTGTTCGCACATCAGCTTATAGAATGCTTTTTGCAAGTGTTGCGGTGTGAAATATCCGCGGACAGACACCCATTCAAAATCGTCTCTAGTTTTCCACTGTAATAATTCTTTTTGCATAGGGCTGTACGGGAAGCGCGTTTCGACTTTGCCAGATATAAGACTGGATTCAAATACATTCATCTGTTCATTGAGGCTACGCTTAACATCTCTCGCACTTGTAAGCTTCCATTTTGGCATCGCGCGTAAACCGCGCTTTTGAAGTCGTTTTGAAAGCTCCTCTGGCTTATCTGCATAAGCAACATAATCCGGTATAAGGTCTTCCTCTTCTGCCGCCAGAATTATTCTCAACTCTGCCTCTTTGGCTTTTAGCGGTTCGCAGAGGATAAGCGATTTAAGTATCTGTCCCTGCCATTTAAATTCAGACCAAACGAAAGAGCCTCCATTAGTATCTAACCAAATTTTCAGACTTTGGCCACTTTTCCGTACGCGTGCACAACAATCTTTTAGAACACGATGAGTGTAAATGTCGTTAGCATGCAGCTCAATACCCTTCGCTTTCAGTTCACTCAACAGTCGAATAATCAGTATTGAATTTCCGCCTAGATCGAAGAAGTTATCGTTCCTCCCGACCTTCTCCAGGTTTAGTATTTCCTGCCAAGTTTGCGCCATTTTTATTTCAATTTCGCTCTCGGGTTTTTCAAATTCGTGCATTTGAGCACTGGAAATTTCGGGTTCTGGCAGGGATTTACGGTCAATTTTTCCGTTATTGTTTAATGGCATAGCATCGAGAGTCACATAGATACTTGGTAACATGTAATCAGGAAGCTCTGCCGCAAGGTAGTCGGACAATTGCTCCTTCGAAAACGTATTGCCTTCAAATATAACGTAAGCGACTAAATATTTGTCTCCTTGCGCGTTGGCTAGTGCGGCAACCACCACTTCTTTAACACCTGGGTGTTGTGATAAACGCGACTCTATCTCTCCCAATTCAATGCGGAACCCACGAACCTTCACTTGGAAATCTTTACGGCCGATGTACTCCAGATTACCATCTTCGTGGCGTTTCACCAGATCACCAGTAAGATACAACCGGGTATCAAGCTCATCTTGAGCATAGGGATTTGCTCTAAACACTTCGTCGGTAAGCTCAGGGCGATGTAAATACCCTCTCCCTACAACTGGCCCCGAGATCGCTAACTCACCGATCACACCAACAGGCAAGAGTGCCAAATGACGATCAACCACATGTAATTTCGCATTGGGCACAGGTTTACCGATGTACACGCGCTCGACAGGCCCTGTAATAGGCTGGAAGGCGACGTCGTCGGAACATTCCGCAGGACCATAGGCATTCATCATCGGCACGTTGGGATATTGCTTAAACCAGCGATCAACCAATCCAGACACTAACGCCTCGCCAGTAGGTAATACCCAGCGCATGGTAGGTAAAGGGTGGGCGAGAGGTAATAAGGCTTGAATTACGGATGGTACCGGCTCCCAAATGGTCACGCCGTTACGACTCAAACATTCAACCAAGGCTTGAGCATCGCGCGTGGTTTCATTGTCAACAATCACCACTTTAGCCCCGAGGATGGGAGCCGTAAGAAACTGCCAAACTGAAATATCGAAACATTGAGACGCTGTTTGTGCGATAACATCCCCTTCAGTTAAGCCTAGAGGTGCTACTTTAGTCAGCATGTTGTTCACCATACCCATATGTTCGATCATTACTCCTTTGGGTTTTCCGGTTGAACCAGAGGTGAAAATAACATAGGCAAGATCACGTAATTCAATATCAGGTAGCTCTATCTGATCGTCGAGAACCACCTGCTCAGTATCGTTTAACGTAATAATTATTTCCGCTGTCCACTCACCTTTTAGCCAACAAATTTCCTCGTCAAAACTGTTTCCAACCAACAGTAAGTCTGGCTTTGAGTCCCTAAGGATTTCTAGCCAACGCTTCGTCGGTTGTGTCGGATCAAGTGGTAAATAGGCCGCACCAGATTTCAAAACACCAACAATCATAGTCAGTAAGTCAAGGCCCCGATTGTCCAATAAACCAACAATACAGCCCTTGCCGATGCCCTTGATAATAATCCTTTTGGCAAGATTGTCTGACTTCTTATCGAGCTCCGAAAAGGTAAGAGAATCTCCATTACACTCTGCGACGATCTTATTAGGCGTTTTAGCAACTTGGTCCGAAAACAGATCTGTCCAGGGACTACTGAACAAATTGCGTTGAAACGGATAGTTAAATTCTGATAATAATTGAGCTTGTTCCTTATCTGAAAGTACTGGCAGCGATAGCAAATGCGTTTCCGGAGCGTCATCCAGCGCCCGGCTGATTTCATTTAGCGCGCGACACATATAACCCATAATTCGTTCTGAGCCTATGGATTCGTCAATACTTGCGGTTAGCGTGAATCCAGTACCTTCGTCGCTGACTGACATATCGAATAAATAATTACTGATGTCACCAGGTGCTTTGAGAAGCTTTACCCCCTCTATTACATTTTCCAGGTCAACCTTTCGATTTGCATCGTGCCGGAAGTTTAATATCGCGCTAAATAAAGGCGTGGACCCAGGAAGCTCTGAGCAACGCTGAACCTCAACCAACGGCGCCTGTTCATAATTCAGCAATTCAACTAGCTTTTCGCGCGTAAAAGTAAGCGCATCGGCAACAGAAAGATGTGCCATGGGCAAACGGAATGGCAGCATATTAATAAACAATCCAAATATTCTGTCTGCACCATTCGTACCCTGTAAGCGACCCGACGTTACCGTGCCAAACACCACATCATCGCGGTTGCAGCAACGCGCCAAAACCAAGCCCCAAGCCAAGTGAAATATGGCCGCGGGTGAGGCGCCCAATGTGTATGCACTTCGACGTAACCGTTGCGTTAACTCGGTTGCTAAGGTGTATTCAAATTCTGTGGTGCTTTTCCCGCCGCGATAAATATCCATTAATCCAAAAGGCGCTGTAGGCTCATCGACACCAGCCAAAGATTTACGGAAATACTCTTGTGCATCGCAAGTTTCCGCGCGGTGCATGGTGTGAGCCACAAATTCACGGTACGGTACCGGAGGCTCCAAGCTTTCGCCCTTATTATTCCAAAAGGCAACAATATCGCCAAATTCAATTTCCATAGAGACCTGGTCGCAAATCAAATGGTGCTGTTGTTGCAATACCAGCCACATGCCATTTTCGGGATTTTTCGCGATCATTAAACCAACAATGGGTGCTTTTCGTAGATCGATGTGACGTCCCTCGAGCCCCATCATTTCCTCGAACTGTTCCACGGCATCACGGTTCGGATTTAAATCTACATTGATAGTCTCCAGTTCTGCATTTTTATAAACCACTTGAATCGCGCGAGGCAAGTCTTCCCAGAGAATTGCAGTTCGCAAAGAGTCATGCCGACCAATCAATTGACGAAGGGCAGATAAGTAACGATCAAGAATCTCTTTCGTTTCAAAGCCTAGCAGGATGGAAGCTAAGTATGTGTCTCCCACTTCGCTGACTAGATGATCAAATAGGATTCCTTCCTGCAACGGTGTTAAAGGATAAATGTCCTGAATATTACTGTGGCCACCGGGAACCTGGTTGGCGATTAAAGTAATCTGATCGTCAGTAAGTGCGATCAACGGCAGCATATTCGGCGTGATTCTTTCACAGCCCTCCGGTATTTTGTTCGGCGGCGCGACAAACAGATCGTTATCAGTTTGTCGCGTCAAGGATTCAGCTAACTCTGCAAGATCTTCGGTTTCAAATATTGATCTAACATTCATATTCAAACCCTGATTACGAAGCAATTCCATAAGCTTCATCACCAGTAACGAATGACCACCCATATTGAAAAAATTGTCACGTCGACCAACCCGCTCAACTTTTAATACAGACTGCCAACATTGAGCTAACAGGTGTTCTATATCGCCTTCAGGAGCAACATAATTTTCTGTATGTAAATGTGATGTGTCCGGTTCCGGCAGCGATTTTGTATCAACTTTACCGTTAGCCGTTAACGGAATTGAATCCAGAGATACCAGCCAAGTAGGCACCATATATTCCGGCAACTCAGACCGAATGGATTCGCGCAAATCTTCGACTGTAACCTTAGCGCTGGGATCGATAACGACATACGCAATTAGACGTTTATCGTCATCATCAACACTGACAACCTTAACGACAGCTTCTTTTACCGCAGGATACTGCGAAAATCGTGATTCAATTTCACCAAGCTCTATACGGAAACCACGAATTTTAACTTGTGAGTCTTTACGCCCAATATATTCCAAGCTCCCGTCTTCGTGGCGTTTGACCAAATCGCCCGTAAGGTATAGACGATTGTCCCATTTATCCAGCGTATAGGGATTAATTTTAAATGCCTCATGGGTAAGGTCTTCACGATGTAAATAGCCTCGCCCTACAACCGGACCGGAAATCGCAAGCTCTCCAATAATACCGATTGAAAGTAAATTCAAGTCCCTGTCTACAACATGTAATCGAGCATTCGCGACGGGTTTACCGATTAAAACGCATTCCACTGGGCCATATATAGGCTGAAAAGAAACATCATCCGAACATTCTGCCGGCCCGTAGGCGTTCATTAATGGCACACGGGGATACTGCCTAAACCACCGTTCAACTAAGCCTGACATCAACGCTTCGCCAGTAGGTAATACCCAGCGTAAAGAAGGCAGATCACGACCTAACGGTAATATAGATTGAATTACAGACGGTACCGGCTCCCAAATCGAAACACTATGACGGTATAGCAATTCAGCCAGTGCTTGAGGGTCTCGAGTTGTTTCGTTGGTGAATATTACCACCGTGGCTCCGATAATCGGCGCAGTCAAAAACTGCCAAACCGAAATGTCAAAGCACTGCGAGGCTGTTTGGGCGATAACGTCGTTGTCACTTAAGCCAAGAGGCTTAACCTTTGAAAGCATGTTATTTATCATGCCCTGGTGTTCAATCATTACGCCCTTCGGTTTACCTGTAGAACCCGAAGTGAATATCACATACGCCAAATCGGTTAACGCGACATCCTGTAATTCACGGGTAGAATCGTATTCATAATTGCGCACTTCCGTAAGTGTGGCGAGTCTTGGGTTTATCCATGAACTTTCCAACCAAAGCACTTGATCGGCGTAATTATCGCCAACAACCAGAAGGTCTGGGGATGAGTCGTTCAGAATTTCAAGCCAGCGATTTTTTGGCTGTGTGGGGTCTAACGGTAAGTAGGCCGCGCCAGCGCGAAGCACAGCCACTATCATTACGAGTAAGTCAATACCTCGATCTTCAAGAAGACCGACAATACAATCCTGACCAACCCCCATGGCGTTAAATGCCTTAGCTAAATTTAACGACAGCCTATCCAAGTCAGAAAATGTCAGCGATTGGCTTTCACATACAGCAACTATACTGTCTGGACTTTTTAATACTTGCGATTTAAATAATTCCGGCCAACTGTGGCTAAACAATTCGGGTTGCAGCGGCAAATTAAATTCCTGCAGCAATTGACGTTTTTCATCCGAAGATATCATTGGCAGCTTACCAATCGTACACCCTGGATGTTCACAGACAGATTTCAGCAATTGCTCGAAATGCCCTGCCATCCGTTCTACGGTGCTGGCCTTGAACAGGTCACTTGCGTAGCTCCATACGGCTTCAAGCTGGTCATTCCCCTCTGCAATATCGAGAGAAAGATCAAATTGGGCCATTACCTGTACAGGATTCTCCATAGCTGCCAAGGTTAAATCTGGCAACTGAATTTTTCTACGGCTATCAATATTCTCCAATGCAAACATCACTTGGAAAAGCGGGTTGTAACTTAGGCTGCGTTCAGGTTGTAATTCTTCGACAAGTAGATCAAAAGGCATTTGCTGATGGGCATACGCGTCTAGGGCAACTTCACGACAATGCAATAGCACTTCATCGAATCGCATATCCATCGATACCTGGTTGCGCAACACTAGCGTATTAACGAAAAACCCAATGAGCGGTGCTACTTCTGGTTGCTCGCGATTCGCAATTGGCGTACCGATTACAATATCTTCTTCACCGCTATAACGACTGAACAATACAGAAAAACATGCTTGTAAAGCCATAAACAAGGTGGTGTTATGTTTTTGTGCAAGCTGTCGTAGTGCAACCGTTAATTCGGGGCCAATATGTTGAACAAACACTTCGCCACTATAGCTCTGGGTCGAAGGCCGGGGAAAATCCAGTGGGATTTTATGCGCTGGCGGTAAATCAGCAAGCTGTACTTTCCAATAGTCGCTTAAAACCTCTAAATTTTTACCTTGCAAGGTATTTCTTTGCCATGCTGCGTAATCCGTATATTGGATTTTCAGGACAGGTAAGCAAGAAACTTCACCGGTGACGAACTCTTGATAAAGAGCCGATATTTCTTCAATCAAAAGGGAGAAAGACCAGCCATCGGAGGCGATGTGGTGCAAGGTGATCGCCAAGATTGATTCAATTTCAGATTTAATGATCAAGGTTGTACGTAGTTTTAACCCATCTTGCAGGTTAAAAGGGATACCAATCTCCTCCTGAATAATTTTTCCTTCTTCAACCAATTTTTCTTTTTGAGAAATACTGCTGATATCGAAAATCTTTACTGGCACACTGCTGGTAGGGTCTATTTGTAAATGAGGTTCTCCGCTTTCAGTAATAAAACGCGTCCGTAGAACCTCGTGTCTTTCGACTACCGAATCTAATGCCTTTTGTAAAGCATGTATTTTAATGCAGCCTTCTAGCCGTAAAAACAATGGCTGATTATATTGCGCACTACCAGATTCTAGTTGGTCGATAAACCATAATCTTTGCTGCGAAAACGACGCAGGAAGATGCTTGTTGCGATCAATCACTGAAATGCTGTCCAGTGCGTCGGGCGTTGTACCACTACCAATTAATTCCGCGAGCTTCGCTATATTGCTCATTTCGAAAACATCACGAATCTCGATTTTGACGCCGAGTTGATTGGCAATTTCTGTCACCATTCGTGTTGCTAACAAAGAGTGACCACCAATATCGAAAAAATTGGCCGTTGTACTAAGTTTTTTGGGGTCGATATGTAAAAGTGTTGCCCATATTTTGGTAAGTGCACATTGGAATTCCCCTTGCGGCGCAACATAGCCACCTTCATAAATGGGGTCAATATTTGCTGTTAATAACGCTTTGGTATCGATTTTACCGTTTGCGGTTACTGGCAGCTCACTAACGACCATAAACCCTTGAGGAATCATATAGTGAGCCAGCTTTTTTCGTAGTTCCGAACGCAACTCTGCCACTAGGTCAACCGCATTTGAATGAGCCACTTCAGGCTTCGGAACAATCCAAGCTAGTAATTGCTTGTCCGCCCCAACCGTTTTCGCTAACACACAAGCTTGTTCAACTTCAGGTTGCTGGCGCAACTGAAATTCGATACCGGACAATTCAATGCGGAAGCCACGAATTTTTACTTGGTGATCGCGACGACCAGCAAACTCAATAGTGCCGTCCTGCAGCCAACGACCCAGATCTCCCGACCGATAAAGCCGATTACGCTGTCGCCAAGGGTCACTGATAAATTGCCTATCCGTGAGCTCGTCGTTATTCAAATATTGGCGAGCCACACCCGCCCCGCCTATGTATATTTCACCGCTAATTCCCGGCGGGCAAAGCTGACCATACTGGTCCACTACATACATCTGAGTGTTACAAATAGGGCGGCCAATTGGCAGTTTTCCGTGAAGAATGGTCTCACGATTGTAATGCCACACCGAGGACAAGATGGTTGTTTCTGTTGGGCCATATGCGTTTATATAACGACATTGTTCACCCCATTCAGATACTTTTTCAATCGGGGGCGCAGCACCTGCGGTTAAGAGGGTCATCCCCTTCGGCAAGTTTTTCGTCTGGATTTGTTGTAAATACGATGGAGGAAATGCAGTGAAAGCAATATGGTGACGATTTAAATAATCGACAACATCTGCGGGATTTTCAATCAGTGATTCACTAAGTAGGTGCAGTTCTGCCCCGTTCATTAGTGCACCGAACGATTCACCAACTGAGGCGTCGAACGTGAATGGAGCAAATTGCGCGGCTCGCTCGCCAGGCTTTAACCAACTATCATATCTACACCAAAAACAAAAGTTAATAAGATTTTTATGACTGATTGCCACGCCTTTTGGCTGACCCGTAGTTCCCGAGGTATAAATAATGTACGCAAGGTGGTGTGCAGTATTCTCAATTATTGTTGGTCCAATTAATTTCTCATGCTGCCATTCCTTTACATCTAACGTGTCGCAATATAGAACTTTAAATTCAACATTTTTAAACCGCTCTTTTTCAACGCTATTCGAAATCAATGCGCGAATATTAGCGTCCGATGCGATAAATTCTAGTCGATCTTTAGGGCAATCTAATGCAACCGGGATATAGGCCGCCGCCAATTTAATAGTGCCAAGAATACACGCTATAAGTTCGGGGCTCTTTGGTAAACTGATCGCCACCAAATCACCCGATATCACCCCTTCGGATTGCAACCAGCGACTATAAACATCGACCTTTGAAAGCAATTCTTTGTAGGTCCATGATTGCTCATCCATCACCAGTGCTACTTTTTTTGGCGTATCTATTGCTTGCGCATAAATGAGTTCATAAATGGTGCCCGTATTTGGAATATCTAAAGCGCTATTATTCCATTCAAAAACAGCGCGCTGGATTTCTTCGTCATTAAGTAACGGTAGATCACATAGCCGAGTTTGCGATAATTCTGAAGTACTACGGACAACCATGCCCGATAGCAATTTACAAAAATGTGCCAACATGGTCTTAGCGGTACTGTCATCATAGAATCCTGATAAGTAAACTAACTTTATTGCCATTGTATCGCCAGGATACACAACAAGATTCAATGCAAAATCGTTTTGCTCTACCCCTTGAATATCGAGTATTTTTAGGGTGCCAGGTGTATCGCTGTTTAACGTTGAAGGGTCCAGCGGGTAGTTTTCTAGCACAACTAGAGATTCGAACAAACGTGTGTCGGCCCGTAATCCCGCCCATTTTTGAATATCTGCAAGCGCAACATAATTGTGCTCATCAGCATCCATTTGCTGTTTCTGTATCTTTTCTATGCTAGCGGCTAGAGAATCACCAGTGCCCAAAGAAACACGCATTGGCAGAGAGTTAATAAACAAACCGACCATACGCTCGACGCCATCGAGATCTGCTGGTCGGCCGCTTATGGCATAGCCGAATACAACGTCTTGTTCGCCAGTGTACTTACTGAGCAGTAGCGCCCACGCTGTTTGTATAAAGGCTGAGAGGGTAAACCCCGATGCACGCGCGAGCTTTTGTAATGACCTGCTTAACGGCTCGTCCAATACGGTAGTTGTAAGCCTTTGTTCGCCCTTTTGATTATCGTCAATATCTTTCTTTGCTTGCGGTAAATGATCGGCCGACTCAACACCTGCTAACTGTGATTTCCAGAAAACCTCAGCGTCTTTAAGGTTCCTGTCATTTAACCAATGAATATAATTTTTATAGGACGGTGCTGAATAGCTACTAACGGCCTTCCCACCTAACAATTGCGTGTACGTCTTAATTAAGTCCTGAATTACAATCGACATACTCCAACCATCTAAAAGTGCATGGTGATGCGTCCAGGAAAAAATTGACTGATCTTCATCCAAATGCAGGATCAAGAATCGCATGAGGGGGGCTTGTGTCGTATCAAAAGGCTTTACGCGCTCTTCATTAAGGGCCCTATCGAGCGCCAAGTCATCACCAGAGAACGTCAGTTCCTGCCAATTTAACGGAACCGATTGCGATACTACCTGGCTCAAATTGTGTTGGCCAAGATCGACAAACGCTGTACGAAAAATGTCATAGCGGGCGACCAATATTTCCCATGCCTTCTTAAATCGGTAAATATCGAGTGCGTCAATCGTCATTCTAATCTGTGTTAAATAGGCTCCAGAATTATCGCGCTGCGTATAGAGTACCAACCCCTGCTGCATCGGTGTTATTGGGTATGCATCGCTTAATGTTGGGTACGTTTCTTGAAGTGTTTCTGTTTGCTCACGAGATACAGACAGAAAATCGAATTTCGGTATACTCTTATCACTATCGAAACCAATGCAATGTTTTATCACATCAATTAGCGCTGACCTAAAGTACTTAGTAAAATTCGAAATGGTAGAAGGTCTAAATTGTTCACGATGATAATCCACGTTAAAACGCAAGACGCCGTCTTTTACGTAACCGTTAACCCCTAACGCATGCATGCGCTGACGCTTGCCACTAACAGTACCTCCGGCTGTTGACATTTCAACGCGTAATTCATCAACCTGGTTTCCAGCCTGCTCATCCATTTGACCTAGATAATTGAACACTAAGTCAGGCTCTGGTATTTCTTCTAGCAGATCTAATAGCTCCTCATCCTGAGTAAGATAGCGCAAAACTCCGTATCCTAGGCCTTTATTCGGGATCGATTCTAATGTTTGTTTAATATGCAAGATTTGTTGGCCAATGTCGCCATTGATACGCGTAACGTTAACTGGGAATAGAGTTGTAAACCAACCGACAGTTTGGCTAAGGTCAATATCCTCAAATAGTTCTTCGCGGCCGTGACCTTCCAGATAGACACGCAGATTTTGAGTATTAGCCCAGGTATCCAAAGCGATAGATAGCGCAGACAGCAGCAAATCGTTTATTGACGTTTGATAACATTGATTGGATCGATGTAACAAATTTTCTGTATCACTTACTGAGAGCGAAATTTCAATGATCGCTGTATCGGCTTCAAGCCTACGTTTAGCCGAGGTGTCATCAAAGGGCAACACAGATGAATCCATTAGCAATTGCTGTATCCACCAATCTTTTTGTATTTGAATCTCTTCGCTATTCGCATACTCATATAATTTTGATGCCCAAGACTGATAACTACTTGTTTTGTTGTCGATCTCCACAGCGCGATTATTGCAAATAGCTGATAATGACATTTCAAAATCGTTGGTTAGTATGCGCCACGAAATTCCGTCGACAATGAGATGATGCATTACCCAATATAGGCGATCGGAGTGTTCATCACGCACAAGTAACCAGCGACAGACATCACCGCTTTTTAGGTCTAAACCGCTTTGTAATTTAAGCAGCGCACTTTCCAAAAGATGTTCCGCGTCTTCTGGGGTCTCTTGACTTAAATCCAGCTCCTGTAGCCAGGACCCAAGCTGCTCCGGATATTCGATAAACTCATTGTTGTATCTCGCCATCCAACCATTAGGCGAGTTGCGGAAACGCAACCTAAAGGCATCATGACGATCAACCAGTGCTTGAAAAACACATAACAAATGCGCTTGCGTAACGCCTAAAGGCAAGCGAACTAAAGCAGATTGGTTGTAATGATGTTGGTCTACGGAATCCGAAGATAAAAAATGTAAATGAATTGGAAGCATTCGCTGCTCACCAGATACGGATTCCGGTGCCCGTAGTTCTACTTCTCTACCTGACTGATTGTTTTGCTCCTCTAATAGTTGACTTAGGCCACGAATATTTTTGTGCTCATTTAAAGATCTGGTTGAGAGTTTGAGACCGCATTTCAGAGCGCTTGAAACTACTTGAATGGCGATAATTGAATCGCCGCCGATCATATAGAAATTGTCAGTTACCCCGAAGTTATCGATTTTCAGAACTTCTTTCCATATTTCCCATAGTGCTTTTTCTGTATCAGTTTTTGGAGCTACGCGGGAGATATTGCCATCGGTGTAAACGGGATCAGGTAATCTTGGACGATCGATTTTCCCATTTTCATTTAGCGGCATAGCTTCCAGTAGAATAATGGATTCGGGTAACATGTAATCTGGCAATTCGTCTGAAAGTGAGGCCTTCAACGTTTCAATAAATTGTTCGCTCGAATTAACATCTAAAGCACAGTCTTGCACCACATAGGCTGACAGACGTTTCTGATTACCGTGATTTTTAGCCAAAACAATTGCTTGCTTAACGGCAGCTACACGTAAAATAACACTTTCGATTTCGCCGAGCTCCACACGAAATCCACGAATTTTTATTTGAAAATCAATTCGACCATGAAAATCTATGAGCCCGTCCATTCGCCAGCTGACGAGATCTCCTGTTCGATAAAGGATATCTTCCGGGTCGGAAAAAGGGTTGTTATAAAATTGTTCGGCAGTTAATTCTGGACGATTGTAATATCCTCTCGCGACCCCGTGGCCACCAACACAAAGCTCCCCTTTCACACCCGGGGGTAATAAATGGCCATCTGGATTAACGATATAACAGGTGGAATTTGTTACCGGGCGACCTATTGGGATAATTTCACTATCGTCTTCAGATAGGAAGTGATACGTCGAGAAAGATGTATTTTCCGTAGGGCCGTAGCCGTTAATAAAAACTAAGTTGGGGCAATTACTACGTGTGAGATTAATGTGGTACGGAGACAACGCGTCGCCACCAATCATAATCCGCTTAACAGGAGCAAACAAATCGGGCTTCTCCTGTATAAGCTGATTAAACAGTGGCGAAACCACCCATAAAAATGTTACTTGTTTATCGATAATTTCTCTAGAAAGTGAAACCGGGTCGAGAAGAGTATCCTCATCAATAACTGCCAAGGTTAGGCCATTTAACAACGCACTCCACAATTCATAAGTGGTTACATCAAAACCTGGCGCGCTCGTAATTAAGATACAATCATCTTGAGCGAACTGAATATCCTTCGAGTTTTTTATCAATCTGATTATAGATCTCTGCTCAATCATAACGCCTTTCGGCTTTCCCGTAGAGCCAGAGGTGTACATCACGTAAGCTAATTGTCGTGTATGTTGTGAACGTTTATCCACCTTCGGAAGATCTGAAACATCAGTCTGAATACCGTCCTGTATTACTATTTTCTCGGTTTCTAACCCCTTGGGGATAACCGAAGAAAATTCAGCCTTTTGCAAAAGAATCAGTGAACAGTTCAATTCTTCCAGCATATGGGTAACACGGTCTTCCGGGTATTTTGGATCTATAGGTACATAAGCGCCGCCAGCGCGAATTATTGAGAGAATTCCGTAGACCATTTCCAAAGACCGCTCGGAAACCAAACCAACGACGACTTCGGATCCTACGCCTTTGGACGCTAATAAACGCGATAAGCGATCGGTTCGCTCATCCAATTCTGCGTAGGTTATTTTTATATTTTTAAACGCCAGTGCTGTTTTATTGGGAGAGCATCTAACGGAATTTTCAAAATGATCCGCTAACAACGTTTCTGATGGATAATTGGTGGTAGTATCATTCCACTGTAAAACTCGAGACATATCTTGCGCAGGAAGAGGTTTAACCTGAGACCAAGATTGATCACTTTTACTGCCTATAATAGTTAATATATTAACGTAAATATCTACCCAGCTGTTCACCATATCTTGGGTGTATCGACTATTATCGAAGCCCAGACGCAATCCGTAGTCCTTTTCGCTTTGCGCGTTTGTTTTTTCAATAAGGCCAAATATAAAATTGTAATTGGTAGACTCATATCCACCTATAAGTTTCGGCCTCTCCTCGCCAGGTGATGAACAATAATCACTGCTTTCGATATTAAACAGACAGTCAAAGATATCGCCGTCTATATTACTTTTCAATTTTTTATATATTTTTGAAAGAGGATAAGTGGCAGAGTCTTTCAGTGTGAGTAACTGGCTATGTACGCCATTGATAATACTTTCCAAAGATTGCGTATGTTCGAAATCGACAACCAAAGGTAAAGTATTGACACAACAGCCCGTTATTTTATCCACATCAAATAGCGCTTCCGGTCTACCACTTTGGATTACGCCACAACGTACTTGGTGGGCGCCCCCCAAGTAACGCAGCAAACAAACAAACGCAGATAAAAACACACAATTTAAGGTTACGCCCTGTTGCTTCGCCTGAATGCGAGCGCTGGCTACAACATCATTAGGCAGTTCAGTCAAAAGTAATTCGATTTGACGACCTTTTACTTGATCGGCATTCACCCTCTTAGGTAGCAAGCAATAGTTATCCGCCCAGGAGATTGAATCCCAGTAAGCGTTACAATCCGTTGCTTTCGCCGTATACAATTGCGCCTGTACCATGTCCTGCATGCACGCCGAAGATTTTTTGGGCAATTCAACTGTTGCGCCCAAGTGCTTACTATAAAAACGGTTTAGCGAATCTATTAGCAGTTCTATCGTCCAACCATCGTGAATAATATGGTGGATCGACAGCAACACCGAAAAATTGTTTGTGTCGCTAGAATATACTTGCAACCCGTAAGGAGCTAACGCATCGAACTCGATAACCCGCTCCTTTTGCGCTGCAATTTCCATTTCAACGGCTGGTGTGCGGGATGCTCCGTCCACCTTCTTACTGGCGATTATCGGCATATATTCGTTAAGTACCAGCTGCGCCACCTTGCCACTTTTCCAGGTGTGAATAACCGTACGTAGGCATTCATTATGCTTAACCCAATCTTGTACTGCCGCTTTAAACGCGCCGTCTTGAAATTCGTGGGGGAATTCGTAGTGCATCCACACTTGGTATATTTCTTTATGACGATAAAGCGTTTGCTGCATATCGGTCAAAGGAAACGCTTTGTCGACATTTGTCGGGATACAGGCTACCTCTTCGTTCGTAAGAGACAACAAAGGGAAATCAGATGGGGTTCTGCGTATATTTTCCAAATTTGAGCAATGCGAAACGATTCGCACCAAAGAATCGCTCAAATTTTTCTTAAATTGTGTAACTTGTTGTTGTGACCACCGAGCACTGTCCAAATACAGCCCAACGCTTAACTGACCATCCCGAATATCACTTTCTACCGAGAGACAGTATGGGTTTTTATTACCCTCACCCATTTCAATGGCGGAAACAGGAATAGCCTCCCAGTCATCGGCAGATCGTTGAACAACACCGGAAAAGTTAAACATAATCTCCGGTCCGGTATAGCCTTCAAAATTTGTCCGAATTTCCCTGTTCTCAGACTGATATTGAAGCGCATAAAATCCCCTCCCACGATCGGGAATGGTTGCACGTGTTTCCTTTAATGCACATAAGAAAAGGCCTAACTCTTCATTCGACAATTCCTGTGTTGGCACGTCCAAATACAACGGATGAATACTAGTAAACCAACCGGTTGTTCTATCTAACCCCTGCTCTCCTGCAAAACACTCATCTCTCCCGTGCCACTCAACCGCCAATCCAACACCCGATACATTGAAAGTTTTAGAAACCGCAAGATAAACGGCCCCCATCAGCAACTCCTCAGGAGATTGTCGGTAGCATTCTGTTGCAGATCCCAATAGTTTGTCGGTAACAGGCTTGTCGAAAGAAAAAATGTCTACTTGTAAAGACCCGCTTACACCCTTTTTCAAGGGTAGCGCTGGAAATGCTTTCGACGTCTCAATGACCGGCTTCCAAAATTCGAATAGAAGAGATTCATTGTTGTGAAAATCCTGCAACAAAGAATTTGACCAAGCGAAATAACTTAAGCTTTTCCCAGGTAAGACTTCATGAATGTCTGCATCAGGGTTTCTATAAAGTACTTGTAGATCGGACAAGAGAATTGAATGACTAATGGTATCGACCAATAGGTGATGAAAAACAAACACTATTCTACTTCGCTTAGACGCTTGTAATAGTGCGACTCGAAAGAGAGGCCCATTTTCAATATCCAAATCATCGGCAAGAGAAGATTGTTCAAGCAAAGAAAACTCGCCAAACTTTGTCTCGTCGCAAGTAACCACCTTTATATCAACGTCACCCGACGGCTTACTGTCAATATTCTGTGTCCACTCGCCGTTACCATGCTCTTTAAAGCTAACACGTAATATGTCGTGGTAAGCACAAAGTTTAGACACAGCCTGCGTCAAAATCCGTACATCAAGAGCTTCTGCCACTTCGATAACCAGGGACTGGCAAAATCGCTGCGGGCATTCCAGATCTTGCTGGAAAAACCATGCCTGTATTGGCGTTAATGGTGCGCTGCCGATTTCAGCTTCATAAGTTCGATCTACAGCTTTACGTTTATTACGAATAGCCTCGACGAAATCCATAAATACAGGTTGATGAATCAATAGCGACGAGCTAAAGCTATACCCCTTGCTTCGTAATGAGGAGGCAACAACTAAAGCGGTCAGCGAATCACCGCCTAAAAACAGAAAATTATCGTCACGTCGAATAATATTACGATGCAAGACGTCAGCCCATATTTTTGCAACAGAACGCTCTAATTCATCCTTGTAGGAAATATCAACAACATCAACTGATGACTCGCTATTCACTGTGGCTTTCAATCGCTTGTAATCGACCTTTCCGTTATTCGTCAGCGGTAATTTATCCTGCCAAATAATTCTATTCGGCATCGCCCAATCGGGAATCTTCGCTATAAGAACACGACGCATTTCCGCTTCCGTCAACGGCGTACCCTGCAAAAACAGAGCTAACTGAACTTGATCTGATACGTTATAAACGACCACGGCAGCCACATCGACATTAACCAAGGTGGATACGGCGGACTCTACTTCACCCGGCTCCAATCTATGGCCACGCAATTTAATTTGATCATCAACGCGACCTTTAAAATACAATTGACCGTCATCCAAAAAACAGCCTAGATCGCCGCTACTATACCAACGCTGCCCGTCGTCCCCTAAAATAAATTTTTCGGCCGTTAGCTCTTCCTGGTTGACATAACCAAGTGCAACGCCTTTTCCGCTAATAGAAAGCTCTCCGATCATACCAACGGGTAATGTTTTTCCAAATTGGTTAATAATTTTGACATCGGTATTCGTAATGGGGTTTCCCATGGATATCGGATTATGTTCATCAGGAATAGTCTCTGCCTCCCAGGCTGTAGAGAGCACCGTTGTTTCCGTCGGACCATAGGCATTCATATAGTTTACGTGAGGCATCCACTTGCACAAGATGTCGCGTGTTGGAGCCGAACCCGCAGTCGCTAAGCGCCGAAGCGTCGGTAAATATTCCGGTGAAAGCTGCTGTAAATATTGGGGAGGGAATACAGCGAAAGTACACGTTTTCCGTGTAAGATAGTTCTGCAAATCGCTTGGCGAGTCAATTAATTCCTTTGACAATACTAATAGCGTCTTGCCATTCAAAATAGCTGTATGAATTTCTGCAACGGAAGCGTCAAATGAAAACGGAGCAAATTGTGTGCACACATCCATGTCATCAACGTATTTCTCAATCTTGAAATGGGATACGAAATTGATTAGATTTTCGTGGCTAACCTCTACCCCTTTTGGGTTTCCCGTAGATCCTGATGTAAATATAATGTAAGCGGAATCACTGCTCAGTATACCACTGCCATTGAATTTAATATTGCCGGAACCTCTGATAGATTCA
The DNA here is from genome assembly GCF_014211975.1 of Teredinibacter haidensis. Lineage (NCBI taxonomy): Bacteria > Pseudomonadati > Pseudomonadota > Gammaproteobacteria > Cellvibrionales > Cellvibrionaceae > Teredinibacter > Teredinibacter haidensis. The sequence continues at coordinate 1,388,219 of NZ_CP060084.1, read as the reverse complement.
ACCATTAATATGGGGATGGCGCCAGCCTTGCTTGAAAGTTCTCCTTCGAAAATATTCTCTGTAAGAATGCATCTAAAATTCGCGTCAGCATGCATTGACTCAAAACGTGCTTTCGGAAGACTGTAATCTAGCGGTACAAAGGTTCCGCCGAGCTTTAAAACAGCATACTGTGCAATCACCATATTTGCAGACCGCCCGAACGCGAGAGCAACGTTATCACCCGCTCCTACTCCAATTTCAGACAATGCCAATGCCCAGATGTCTGATAATCGGTCTAGTTCCGCATATGTATATTCTCTAAAGCTGTCGATGACAGCAATTTTTTGTGGTTTTTTCTTGCACTGGCTTTTAAACACAGCAATAAGATTTCCCGGTATTGATAGCTGCTTTCCAGAAGAGTAGGCTAACTCAAATTTCGAACTTTCCGATAATGACATCTTCGATATCAAATTTCCAGAGTCATTTCCCTGCGAAAAACACAGTAACTTTCCAATTGCAACAACATACTGTTCAGAAAAAATCGACTTGGCCGCTCTAATCGTAAAACGATCTCTTCCATAAATTAGTGAAAACTCAGACTGACTATCTTCTGAAAAATCATCGGAAACCGAAACACTATGGCATTTCATTTCGTCCTGAATTTTAGACGGAAGCTCATTGATATATGGCCATTTCGACTCGTTTTCGAGCCATTGATGACCCAGGCTACGGCGCATATCGCCGAAAGATGTTTTGTTATCTACGTGTGAAATTAGCGGTAGTGTACGTGTTCCTTCTGAACTCAACACACAGGTTAAAATGGGTTTGTTGTCGTAACGCAACCAATTTAAAACGGAATGCCAAGCGCTCAAAAACTCAATAATGCTATTAGCTTCTGGGATCATTTTAAAACTCTGAACCCAAAACCCATCTAAAGACTGTCGAGAGCGGCTCGCATCTTGTAACGGGCTGGCGTTATTTTCAGCCTCCAAATATTGAAGCAATTCTTCAACATTTTTTGCAGACTCTAATTTTGTCGACATAACAATGGTTCCCAGAAGATCTAATTATATATTCCTAAACATGTTCCAACTATCGCGGACTATCACACAAACTTAATGTCATGCTTCGTAACTCAGCGGGAAGAGGATTCCTGCATATTATCTGCCACTTTCAAATCACCTAGTGAGTTCAAAAAATTCTCCCGAAAAACTGAATCACTAAGAATTCTCTGCGTTAGATACTCATCATCTATATCAAGGTTGTAAGTGACGCCAGTGTATTGAATTAATGAAATTCGGCTCGTTTTTATATTTCTCATCGTTTGCTTTTTAACTGTCCAAATACCTTCGATATTTTCAATATCTGAACTTAAGCTGGTCTTGAGTAGCTCGCCATTTAGCTCATAAAAATCTTCTTTAAGAACGACATAGTTTTCTCTGTCAACCCACTTCACTCTCTTTAGATAATTGGATTTTTTGGCGCGTTCCAAATTTGGTTTTTGCTCAATAACAATGGCATCGTGCCCGGAAAATTCAGATTCCTCAATAATTGTATAGTGGTACTCTTCAATCTTTTCCTTTTCCATGTCCTCTAGAGCAAATTCGCTTCCGAACAACGATCCTTTTTTCGGTGCATCTGCAGATGACGCGACACGTTTCACTTGATCCAGCTCCGGAAGATACAACCATTGATCTGCATCCTTTCCGCTACTGGTATAATCATACTGTAAAACCCCAATCCCATATTCGGCAACCGGAGAAACGATTAGCATCAAGCCTTTACTGTCGCGCAAATTATCACCGTAACTCTTTGTTAATGACTTAACGGTTTTCTTCCTTGGCTTCGATGAACAGCTTAATGAATTATTTTTCATTCGGTAAGGGCATGTCATAAGCGATATAGTACTGACCTCTGTATGACCTACATAGCGATCAATAACTTTCGCCATGATCCCATTAACGTCTAGACTGCCTTGTCTATCCGCGTTAGACGTATCCTCACTTCTTGTCATATCAGTTTCAGTTTCTACTTTTACATCGCCGATTTTTGTTATTTCAGGACTGGAAGACGCCATACAAGAAATCGAAATCGAAATCAGCAATAGAGGCAGAGTTTTAAACATTTGAAGATTCTCCTAATTGGGACGATAGCTCTTCGGTATTCACCAGAGATTCCGAGATCTTTTTACGAAAGAATAAAATACATATTGAAGGTATAAGTATGATGTCAGACACAAGAGCGCTCATTATTGCTATTGCACTTAGGTACCCAAAAGCCTGGAATGAAGCGTCTGAACTGTATAGCATCGTTAGCAATCCGCCGGACAATACAATTGATGTAAACCCGAGAGGGCTGATTATTTCTCTTAACGTTACCTTGGTCGCGATGTTTATATCACTATTCTGCTTCAATAAAGCTCTAAGTTTGTTAATAAGATGAATAGAATCATCTACAGCTATTCCAAGAATTATCGGAGCCACAATCATCGTAAATTGGTTCAATTCCAAGCCTAACCACCCCATAACCCCAAATGTAATAACTACGGGCACCACGCTCGACGTTACCGCTAGTAAGCTCAGCGAAAGTGATCTAAATACAATAATTAATACGATTGAGATTATTGATAGCGTAATGGCGAAACTGGAAATCTGTGAATGGGCAATCCGATCAAATAAATGCATAAACGTTACTACACCGCCCGCGTTTATTAATTCGATATTGGGGTACCGGTCTTTTAACGGCTCAAATATCTCAATTAGCCACTCATTACCTTTTGCAACCAATTCAACATAATCCGTCGAACCAGAGTTTCGAACCATAAAGGCTACGCGGGTTGCATCGAATTCATCCGATATTAGTCGTCTTCTCTCGTCCGGTGACACATTATTGAATAGAAAAAGAAGCTGGCTAATCTCACCTGGTGATTCAGGCATACGATAACTCGCTATATTGCCATCATGTAACTGTTGGTTAACTCTCTTCATTACATCCGCAATTGAAATTCCGGTAACCACAAGATCGGGAAAAGCCGTTTGAACGCGATTTTGAAATTGCTCGATCTTCAGTAGTACCTGATCATCGTATAGAGCATTGTCTGAATGAAGATCTATCATAAAATCGATATTTTGAGTGCCGCCCATGTTTTTGTCGGCTATCTCGAAGGCTTTACGGATATAGGAGTCGGGCTTATAGCTTTCTATTACATTGGTATCCACTTTTAAATCTTTTATGCCCAACCCTACCGCTATTATGAGAAACGCAAAACACGCCACTATAAAACCAGACTTCTTTGAGACAAGGTTATATATAGCATCGGCAACTCTATATTTTTCGGCGGCGCCACCAGCCTTCAATTTATGAACTTTAGGAGACCAGAATGATAGAAATATCGGTAGCAATGTGATGGTGACAAAAAATGCCATCATAATACCCACGGCACAGAAATAGCCAAAGTTGGCGATCGGAATCGAGGGTTTCACAACCCAGAGCGAGCCAAAGCCAATAATGGTAGTTAACGAGCTGTAAAAACAAGACAAGCCTGCCTTTTTGTAGGCGTTACTAATACCAACGGCATCAGTATCTCCAACAGACCTTTGATAGTTGTAGGTCGATATGAGGTGAACAGCATCGGCTACGCTGATTAATATGATGAGTAATATCATCGGATCGCTCAAGCTAGAGCTTGGAACTCCCGACCAACCAATAAAACCTAGCGTGAGCAACACGGCCAATACAACGATAGTTGCCGGCCATATAACCCCAGCGGGGTGTCTAAACAAGACAAGTAAAAGAATCAAAATAATCAGAAACAAACCAAGAAATATTACCGGCATTTCTTGATCAAGTACGTCAGTTTGAAAATACACAATCTCGGGAAGCCCGGCATAATAAACGTCGAGATCATTTTCAATTCCAGCCTTTAAGACCTCATTACGTACCGCTTGCATGTAGAAATAGTACGCATCGTAGTCTTTAGTTTCTTCCTCTACATATTCGTCCTTTAACTCAGAATCGTCTTCGACAAAGGTCCAATCCATACCGACAACGTCCGAACTATCAACCAAATCGAGTGCTTTTCTGGATGACTTCAATTCACCAAAATCTGTTTTTATCGATATAGCACCATATTGAGAATCTTTGGACATGTAAGCTAAAACAATCTCTTGATTTCCAAGTGCAGATTTCCGTAACTCTTCTTGACCAGATTTAGTCTTCGGGATATTTGGACCGATAAATTCTTTGGTATATAGGTTATTACCTACCACATTTGTTACTTGAATATTGACGAGCGAAATGACTTCTCGTGTATGATTTAGTGGTGATTCTGGGTTTTGTTGTATATCTGATCCAAAATCAGCAAGCTCATTATGAAGCCTACTTAAGGCCGTCAGGGAGCGAGTGGAAAATATATCGCCATCTTTTGCCTTGTATACGATATAAACGTCTTCATTGCTTCCGAAAGTTTTATCAAACTTATTTTGGTTTTTAAATATCTCAGAATCCTTTCCAAACCATGCTTTTAGGCTGTCATCCTTCTGTATTTTTCCCGCACCAACAAACGATAAGCCAATAACAATGACGTAAAAAATCCCTATGAACAGCCGGTATTTTCTAGCCCAACCAGGAATATGTCCAAAAATTTTGTCAATATTTTTCATCGAAGAGTATCTCACCAAATATAGATCGAATAGTTACACTACGTATTTCAGAAATTATTATGTAGTTCCAGATATCACGGAGACCATTTTATTCAAAGTATCTCTATTTTTTCCAAATTGATTTACGGCGTAGTGGTGATCTTCATGTTTACCAAAACGACGATCTAGGAATGAGGCTAAGGATGCAGTTGGACTGAGGTCTACAAATCTATATTCTCCAGACTCCTTCAAAACCCCAGCTATACCGTTAAAGTTGACCTGCTCTCGAATAGCCTTCCATAAATGCTCAGAATCCACGTCACTGAGATGGCCGGACTTAATTGGCGAATACATCCGTATATTCGGCGCAGACATTTCAATATTGTCTACGATTTTCGTAAAGGGTTCTTTGATTGTCTCAATATGGTGCGAATGGAAAGAATGAGCGACGGGGAGAACAAGTGATAGGACACCTCTAGATTCCAAACGACGTTTTGTCGCTAATATTTCATTTTTCTTTCCACTTACAATAAAATTGTCATTGTAATTAATACATCCCATTGTGACATTCGCGTAGTCATCGAGATGCATGTTGTAGTCTTTAACATCCGCTAGAACGGCGAGCATACTACCGTCTCTGGCATGCTGCTTTAAAAGCTGTGCCTGCTTACAAACCAAAGTGAGACCTTCGTTAAACGTTATAGAACCAGCTATTGTCGCAGCAACATATTCTCCTAAACTATAACCCATGACAGCGGCAGGCCTTAACCCTTGCGACTCCAATTCCTTGGTTAGGCAATAGCCAAAGCTATAAATGGCTGGATGAGTAATCAAAATATTTTCAACATCAACTTCCTCTGGATCTTTTTCGTAGAACTCATGCACAATGGAAACACCAAGAATATCATTTACCATAGAATCACATTGCATCATTGTTTTTCTGAAAACGTTCTGTGTTTCAAACAACTCATGACCCATTCCCAAATAATGAAATCCTTGTCCTCCGTACATAAATAGAAGGTTATTTTCGGCTGTTGGTATAGTTTCTTCCTTTTGCGAAACTTCGGAAAGATCATTCTTTATGATACTTGTTAACTTTGTTAGAACTAACCCAGGCCCAACCTCTTCAATATTCTCATACCCATTTTTTATCATCCATATGACGGTATCGTGCCATCGAACGGATCCGGTTATCTGATTCGCGAGTTGCGTCTCATATCTTATCTCCGGATATAATTCAGCTGTGAGATTTTCAATAACGGGAATTTCGAGGGACCTAAACTGAAAGCCGCGCAAATACAATGAAAACTCTTCTCTTGCATCGTTCATATAAGTCGAATGAAAAGCGGCGCTCACATTTAAAGGGACAACTCTTGCACCACTCTTTTCAAATACCGATGTACTTTCAAGTAACGCGGCTTTATCGCCAGACAAAATAGTCTGCTTTGCGGAATTTATATTAGCAACCTGAATATTTTTATTATTCAGGGAACGCAATATGGTCTCCACTTTTTGGATATCGATACCTAGCACCGCCAACATACCGCCTTGATCGGCCTTGGCCATCAATTCACCACGCTTTTGGACTATTTTTAGACCCGTTGAAAAGTCAAAAGCTCCGGCAGCCAATAAAGCGTTGTACTCTCCAAGACTATGGCCCGCTACAACGTCGGGCTTTATCGAACTATCTTCAATTTTTGCGGCATATGTTAGGGCATTTACCGTATAGAGGGCCGGCTGTGTAAAGTCAGTTTTGTTCAAACATTTTTTGGGATCATCTAGGCACAACTCCTTAATAGAATATCCCAACATTGAATCAGCCATCTTTACGAGCTCTGGAAATCGATCAAAATATTCAGCGCCCATACCCAAGAATTGCGATCCCTGCCCGGGAAACACATATGCTGTTTTCATCGAACTACCCTCTTACGGTGCATTGCATCTATTAACACGATCAAACAACGTTAAAGTACTACGCGGTTTGAAGTTCTGTCTTATTTTCCAAGACATCCAATACATCCTGAACGGTATAGATATCTCTTTTGTTAGTGTCTGGGATAGACAAGGAGAGCTGCTCCTCTAGGTCGTACCAAATTTCTAACATCTCTCGAGAATCTATACCCAGGTCTCCACCAAGATGAAAATCCGTTGCAATGATATCTGCGGAAAAGGCTGTTTTCTTAATATTGTTAACCACACTAAAAAACGTATCGAGTGCATTGTCACTATTCATACTAAAAGCTCCTAGGTTTTATCATCTCAAATTGATTTACTTGTCGAATCGATTAGATCAACTACTCTATCCATCTCTTCTTTTGTATGGGTAGACATAATAGAAAGCCTCAGCCGCTCCAATCCGGGCGGAACCATCGGGTATTCCATTATATTTGCAAACAAACCTTTTTTGAAAAGCTCCTTATTAAGTTGTCTTACATGGCCGTCTTTCCCGAAGAAAATTGGTATGATTCCTGATTCACCACGCAAAATATTGAATCCAGCTGCCTCCAGAGAATCCTGCATATAAACAACATTTGAATGCAAGTTCTGAACGTGTTCTGGCTCGTTCTCTAATAGATCCAACGCAGCAGAAATCGCTGCAATTGTCGGCTGCGCTAAACCGGACGTAAAAACGTAGGGGTACGAAAAATTACGCAAGAGAAAAATCAACTCCTTGCTTCCGGAGACAAAAGCTCCTTGCGCTCCCAAGGCTTTACTGCAGGTGGACATACGCAAATCGACCTGACCAATAAGATCCAAATATTCTAGAGTTCCTTTACCCGTTGCTCCGACAGTACCTAGACCGTGAGCATCGTCCAAAATAGTGATAACATTGTTAGCCTTACAAATCTTCAGGTATTCGGCAAGTTCAATAATAGTTCCATCGATAGAGCGGACACCTTCGACGGTCGAGAATATCTGTTTATCTTCGCCTTCTCGTTCGCGAATTCGTTTAACAATATTTTCGAAATCTACAAGATTTTCTGGGTCGAACGAATAGAACGGAACCCCGGTCATTTTTATCGCGTTAATGACACTTGCATGACTATTTTTATCATAAACGATCACATCGTTACGGTTCATTAATCCACTTACCCAGCACAAATTTGCCATATACCCGCCTGGGAGCAATACTGCATCTTCATGGCCCGCAAGCTTAGCCAAACGCAGCTCTAGCTCTTTGTGTTGTCGAGTGTAACCGGAAAATGCAGGACTACCGCCCGAGCCAATACCATACAAATCAATTGCATCCTTTACTCTTTTCTTTACGTATGGATGATTTGAGAAACCAAGATAACTATTAGAGCCAAAAATTAGGACCTCATGAAACTCATCTGAATACAAATCCTTGTATTTCATTATTTTGTCCACTGGCGCGAACCCTTCTCGTCCCATCATGTAGCCGTTATCTAATTCCTTTAAATAAAAAGAATATTGTTTCGACAATCTTTCTTTGAACGGCATGCGTTCGAGTTCGATTAATCCGCGAGAATCCACTATGCTCCCCTCCTATTATAAATTAAGCTGCTTTAGCCGGAATGATTCCGGAACTTTTATACCAACGGATACAAGCTTCTAGCATTTCATCTAAAGAAGCTTCCCGATAATCCAATTCTGCTACTGCTTTTTTTGAATCGAAATAATAGTGCCCGCCAAATACCCGCATTCTATAGGCTTCAACAGCGGGCTTCGTTATTTGGAGGTACGGCAAGTTATCGCTCATCCAAGCCTTTAGATATTTCATCCAATAATTACCTCCCGGCCGATCCGAGACACGCCCCAACATCTTTTCGATAGACTCAATATACGTTCTAAACGTTACATTTGTACCCGCTAGAATATACCTTTCGCCCGCCCTACCATTTATGAGAGCATTTACATGGGTCCGACCTACTTCCTGGGCGTGACAAAAACTACCACCGCCCGGAGGAATAAAAGGAAGTTGATTAAATGCCACTGCAAGTACTATTCGGCCCCATTGAAAATTGTAATCATAGGGGCCAACCACTTCCGATGGATTTAGGATAACCGCATCCAAACCCTTCTCAACGGCATCAAGAACGTAACGTTCGGCTTTGAGTTTGGATACCCCATAGGGATTATGCTCTCTAAACCCAGACAACGGGGTCATTTCATTAGCATGAATTGAAACGCTATTTGCGCACCCTATTGTAGATGTAGTACTTGTAAAAACTACGCGTTTTAGCTTTTTTTCTAATGCGGCTTCACAAATATTTTTCGTTCCTTCAGAGTTAACTTCAAGCAACTTTGGTATATCCGATTTTTTGCAACTGGTAATACCTGCCGTGTGAATTACAGCGTCGACGTTTTCTGCCACACCATGAAGAAATCGTTTATCCTGTAAACTGCCGCTAATTGTTTTAACGTTAAATTGGTTCAGATAGTCGACATTAGAATTTTCACGAACCAAACACAGTATCTCGTGCCCTTCAGATTTAAGAGCTCTCACGATATTTAAGCCAAGAAAACCATTCCCTCCAGTGAGAAATACTTTCATCGTTTACCTTCTCCTTCTCTATCTAAAATACGCATGAATGTCTTCTTTTTCTTATCCCCGGGCAACTGCAACGGGACCGCCGCTGGATTTCTTTCTGGGTTCGTGGCAATCCCGATAATAAATCCGAGCAAATACTGAAGTATGTTTTCGGAAGATTGCCCCATGTACCCGTTCTCATGACAGTAAAGCGTAATTTTTGCTTTGTTTTCAAAGTAGCTAATATCGGCTGCTGCTTCTAACTTAAGTTCCTTCATCATTGGCAGAGTGAGTTCATGAGTATTGAATGTTAGAAGCGAGTTATGCGTCTCTTGGTGTTTTCGATCCGCGAAGAATTCATTAAACTCTTCAAAGGCTACGTATTTAATCAACCGCTCAGTTTGAATAACTCTAAGCCACTCTGAAGCCGTGCTCCTTACAACACAGGGTATCCGGAATGGAAGCAGCACGTTGACGCTTCCGGTAGATAGCCCATGAGCTAACTGACTAAATTTGTTACTAGATAATCTTGAAAGAAGTAGTCCCCAAGCTCCGATAAATAGTGTTTCAAGCTCAATTTGATTATCAGCACAGAACATCTTCAATACCGTGATTTCTTCAGCTGACAATTCTTGAATATTGGCTTCAGAAATATTTCCGAATTTTGAACAACTGTATAGATCACCCAGTTCATTTTGCGACTGAAATTCATTCAAATATTCTTTCCAATACCGCTTTTTCCAGTCGTCCTTGCCGAAAATCTTTCCGCCTAACCTACCGCCTTCACCAACAACTAATCCTGCAATATCAATATTCGATTTATCGATAATAAACCAAGAATCATAAACTCCTTCTTTACTTACGTTTTTGTGTAGTATGTCTTCCTTACCCTTTCCTTCTGCTGTAGCTACGAATCCTGAATAATTACTCAAATGCGTATTCACTCTATTCCATGGGTAATTGGGTAACGAAACTCTTTTGGGATTTCCATGTGAATGAAATTTATTCCAATCGATCTGCGCCCCCATCACCCATAGCGAAACAAGAGCTTGAAGCTGTCGATTCAACATCAGGCTATTTATGTAAAGTTCACCGGACTGATCAGAAAGTAATTCCGTAAATGATGTTGTACTTTTATTTTTCGGATCGCCAATGATTACTCCAGGCAGTTCCTTTTCAGTGTTGCCTACCCACTTTTCTGCTTTCCCTATAAATGTCTGCACGTTATCCACAATAAACGCCACTCTATATACCATCGCTGCACGGCCGACTTGTGTAGTGAACGCAACATCCTGAAGGTTATAAATAACATCGCCCTGCAAATATGTTTTAACATTATCCACATAGCGAACAAGTTGCTCATGTGTTTTTGCGGAGAAAACAATTGCTTGTTCGGGATCACTATGAATATCCATTTCGCTATGTGAATAGGACTCTAGTACCATAAATGTATTTGCGCCCCCCATCCCGAACGAGTTGATTCCCGCTGCTACGGGTTGCAGCTCATTCATTCTCCACGATGTTGCCCGCATGGGAATATAGAATGGCGAAAGGTCTTTTTCGAAGACAGTATTTGCCTCTTTGATATTTACACAAGGCGAAATTGTGCGATGTTTCATACTCAGTAATACTTTTATTACAGAGCAAACACCTGACGCTGCTTCCATATGTCCTAAGTTTGCCTTAGTCCCCAAGGCGCAGAAACCTTTTGCTTCTGTTGTTTTAGCTATGGCCAATTCCATCGCTTTCAATTCAATGGGGTCGCCAAGCTCGGTACCTGTACCGTGACACTCAATATAGGAAATATGCTCGGCGGTGATGCCAGAAGCTTCTATAGCGTCCGCTGCGGTTCGCGCCATATCCCTCAAGTTGGGTAAAAATTGGCCTGCGCCGACACCAGCATGACTAACTGAACTTGCCTTGATAAGGCCATAGATATTGTCGCCATCTTTAAGCGCATCGTCGTAGCGCTTTAGAAGGATAAGTCCGGCACCCTCACTTGGGACAAGTCCATTTGCATGTTCATCAAAAGTCGCTTCCCTTCCGTTGGGTGAAAGGACTTTCATATCCTGTAGCATTAGATATTTACTTGGGTGCAAGCTAACACTCACACCACCTGCGAGCGCGTAGCGGCATTCACCATTTAAAATAGCGTTTCTTGCCAAATGTATTGCTGTTGATGAAGAAGAACATGCTGTTTGAATTGACATGCTCGGGCCGTGAAGGTCAAAGAAATAGGATATTCTATTAGCCAACTCACTACCCACAGACCCCGGCCCGAAATACTGTTTCTTTTCATTCCAGCTATCTGCAACAACACGAGAAAAGTCATCACTCATTGATCCTATAAAAACTCCGACCCGATCATCACCAAACGAGTTGGGTGTATAGGCCGCGTCTTCGAAGGTGCACCATGCAGCCTCCAGAAGTAATTTGACTTGTGGATCCAGTTTACAGACTTCATCAAATGTCATATTGAATAGGTCGTGGTCGAATTCATCGATATCATCAATAAAGCTTCCCCATTTGCTCACTGCTTTATCTACAACACGTCCAACTTGGGTACCATAAAAGTCTTCTGCGGCCCAGCGAGTATCTGGGATTTCGCTAATCGTACTGTCCCCTGAGCATAATATCTCCCAAAACTCCTCAAGGTTATTGGCTTTAGGGAAGCGTGCTCCTATGCCAATAACGGCTATATCCTCAGAGGCTTTTTCTACTCGTTTTGGTAATGGCTGGTAAGCACCAAGAGGCTTAACCAATCCATTAATTTTCTTTGCTGGTTTTGGTTCTTCATACGTAGCTCTAATCTGTTTAGGCTTAGCATTTTGTCCGAACAAAGAGATAACAGAATCGGAGTATTGGCTACTAATAAATTCTGCCAACCTCGCAACAGTATCATGTTCAAATAACGCTGTTTTTGGTAGCGTCTCAAATGTACTTTGCAGTTGGTTTTGCAATTCCATAAGCATGACAGAATCAAGTCCAAGTCCTTCAAATCGAGTATTGATATCGATTTTTTCAGAAACAACTTTTGTAACCGACGATACTGCATTTTTAAGAAACTCGTTTAGATCGTCATTTTTAGTTTCAGCAATTGGATCTTTGATACCCGTCTTTAGTGATTCGGGTACAGACACCGTCCGCTTCATTTGAATCGTGTTTCCTTCGTCATTTACTATTATTCTTTTTTCCACGACTTTATCCGCGCGCGCCACTCCGCCGACCACTTTCAAATAGCCTTTCAGTTTCTGGGAGTCCCCCGCAGCGACGACGGCATTAGTTAAACCAAGCGATAGCAGCGATTCAAAAGCCTTCAACCCTTGAACTTCTCCAAGAGCCTGTATCCCCGAAAACTCGAAAAATGCCTTTTGCTCTTTGGGGATTTCCATCCCGCCCTCAAGCCAAAGCGGCCAGTTAATTGACAGAGTTAAACCATTTCTCTCTCCTGCTACAACTTTCTGTTGCCTGTGTTCAGCAAACATATCCATAAAGCGGTTAGCACAAGCGTAACTACCAGATCCCAAATCCCCAACGAGTGCCGATATCGACGAAAACAACACGAAAAAGTCAAGATTTATTCTCTTCGTTGCTTCGTCTAAAATTAGCGTTCCGGTGACTTTAGGTTCGAGAACGCGCGAAAATTCTTCTACGCCTTGCTCAGTAAGTGATTTCGCATCTGAGACACCCGCACTGTGAATTACGCCATTTAAGCTTCCGAAAGTCTTTAATGCATGATCAATTAGACCGTTTACTTCTTTTGGATCAGAGGTATTTGCCGAAACATATTCCACATGGTTGTTTTCTGAACGTAGAGTATCCACTATTAATTGTTTTTCATTGGTCAACGCCGATCGACCAGTCAGCAACAAATTGGCTTGGTAGGTATCGACTAAATATCTGGCGAATACCAATCCGAGCTTACCCATACCTCCAGTAATCATGTAAGTTCCGTTGAATTTTAATACGTTATCTCTCAACGATTTTGTACTAACCTGTAAACGTCTAACTTCACGTTCATCATTTAGGTAACGAACCTCTTCAGACATGTTATTACCGTCGAGGTATTCACTTATCAAAATTGAGCTACGAGTAATTGAATCTATGCTAGCTGGGAAACAAACCGACACCATTTTAAATCGATGGTTGATCGCTAAAAGCGATTTCGAAAAACCAGTGAGTGCACCGTTAATCGAATTTTTATTAGGATCAGAGATCTCGTGAAAGCAAACCAGCTTGAAAGGTTGTAACGGATGAATCTCTTCAATGGCTTTTAATAGGTGCGCCAGCTTTTCGACCTCATTAGACACTCCCCGATTACCATTACCTGGCGCGCCTAGCTCACCTTTTGCTTGGAAAAATATGACGGAAGGGAAGGCATTCTTTCGCTTTAGAGCCGACACTAGCTGAGTATTAGCACTATAATCGCCTGCGTTTATACGCCAATAATGGGTACTACCATCATCCGATTTACCAAAATAGCTATCATCCGATATGCTCACATCTATTACACCGCGATCACATTTTTCCTTCATTTCTTGCGCGAGATCTCGATCAAAATCGAAAAGAAGGACAGACTCGCGAATTCGGCTAGAATCCTGAACTGAGGCGTCTTCCCGTTTCCAAAAATAGTCATAAATATTGACGTCATCGATAATATCAGGTCCGATTTTTACGAATGAACGAGCGGAAAAATTGTGTAGTTTTACTAGAACTTTACCTTGAGAATTAGCAATCACTATCTGATACTTTTTTAGTTCAGAACCTGAACTCTCCTCATCCATATACGCAAAGGCAAAACAATGCTTTTCAAGCGGATGTATGATTTCGACATGCTCGACACCGAATGGCACTATAGGATGACTAGGCGTATGCCCGACCGCATAGTCCGCAGCCAAACCTGTCCTCACAGCGGCATCCATAATGCAAGGGTGTAACACGAAATCCTGCAATGTACTTTCGTGTGTATCGGATAGCACCAACTCCGATAACGCTTGCTTGGCGTCAAACCTGTAACGTCTTTGCGTCACTCGATAGCTCGGCCCATATTCAAAACCCATCGAAAAGAATTCATTGTAGATATCATCACGGTTTTCTACCGTATGAGCAGAATCTACCAGCGCGTCGATATCCAGCCACTCATCGTCCTGAAATTCATCACCTCCGATTAGTAATGTGCCTTGGCAATGGATAGTATTCGCCGTATCTGAACTCCGTATATCAAAGTTCAATTCAGCTTCATCAGGGCGAATATGCACCTCAATTTCTATTGGCTCTCCCCTAACTTCAATAGGTGATATCCACAACAAATTCTGAATATGCTTAATTGGATACTCGCCCAAAACGGCTTGTTCTCCACAAACTCTCGCTATCTCCAAATAAGCAACACCAGGCAAAATTATTCTCGCGTCGCCCGTATTGACGACATGATCTGAAAGGTAGAACTCCTTGCCGGTAAACGTCTTTGAATAACGCTGCGAAAATATCGATGAATGATTACGATCAATTAGTGGGTGTATAGGGTCAAGCTTGACTTCGGATTTTTTCGCTTCGTCAACCCATACGCGTTGCTCCAAATACGGTTTTGGCGGAAACGACATTTTTTTGAGGTACTGGCGGCCAAACTGTTGTACCAGTGGAAATAGGACATTTGTATAGGAGGCCCAGTCAACATCTATAGATGATACCCAAACAGCCGCCAATTTCTCCCATTGTGATTTAGCCAAAATACCTTCTAATAATTTGTTTCTATCTTCCTCATCAAACAGTTTATTAAGACCTATATTAGATTCGGCGTGATTAAGCACCAGCGATGCATGATCTGACTTTTCTATAAACGCCGACAAAGCAGAGATCAATTCATCGACTGAATCGGTGACTACAGCGAGTCTTGATGCGAGTTGGTCTCGACCGATTTGCGAGCTAAATGCTAAGCGATGCAATAAATGCACATCTTTGGTCTCTAAATCACACAACCAACCCAGAACCCGCTCTACATATAGAGTCAGTCGGGCCTGGTCATCTGCAGACAATACAAACACTACCTTGTGTACGCTCTCGTCAAGAGGAAATTCGATATCCTCAAACTCTTCAACTAAGATATGGGCGTTGGAACCACCAGCACCGAAGGAGCTTAAAGCGGCCCTGCGAGGCGTCAACAACTTATTTTCCCACTCCTTTAAAATTTGGGGAACATTAAGTGGTGTACTGTCGAAATTAATATTCCTACTCAACTCCCTAGAGTGAAGCGATGGAACAATTTTTTTGTTTTTTAACTGAAGAAGTATTTTTGTTAAACCCGCAATACCGGCAGCAGATTCTAAATGTCCAATATTTGTTTTAACTGAACCGATATCGATTTTTGAAATATTCGATAATCCGTGTTCGACACTGTCATTTAACGCCCGAGTCAACCCGGCCACCTCAATCGGGTCACCGAGTGAGGTTCCTGTACCATGCGCTTCAATATAACTCAATGAATCGGCTCGCCAATTTGCGCGTGCAAGTGCTTTGGCAATAACCGCTGTCTGAGCTTTTTGGTTGGGCACTGTATAGCCGTTTGTTTTTCCCCCATGATTCAGCGCGGTCGCATGGATAACTCCGTATATATTATCGCCGTCTTCGATAGCTTTACTTAGCGGTTTCAATAATACGGCTCCTGCCCCTTCACCGGGTACATAGCCTGTACCGCCTTCACCGAAAGCTCTGCAACGGCCGTCACTAGAGAGAAATTGTTCCTGGCTAAGCAATTCATACTTTATGGCGTGTGTTGCGAGATTCACCCCGCCGGCGACCGCAATTTCACAATCACCATTACGAATATTCTGACAAGCGATTTGTATAGCCGTTATTGACGACGAGCACATTGTGTCCAAAGCAATGCTCGGCCCTTTCAAGTCAAAGGTGTATGAAACCCTATTTGCAATTGACGAAAATGACGAAGCAGGTTTACCAAATTTCAGTTGCTGTTCAGAAATAGGGATATGCTGATAGAGACCCCACATTACACCGACAAAAACGCCGACAGATGATCCTTTTAGCGCTATTCGGTTTATCCCAGCATCTTCGAAGCATTCCCACGACGTTTGTAGAAACAAGCGTTCCTGTGGGTCTATTTTTTCCGCTTCCCTCATGGTTATACGAAAAAATTCAGGATCAAATTGGTCTACAGAATCAAGAAATCCGCCCCATTTACTATATATTTTTCCTTTTTTTGTTCTGTCTTCGGTAAAGCTCGTTCTAAAGTCCCATCGATCTTTAGGAACGTCTACAATACTGTCCTTACCCAAACAAAGGTTGTTCCAAAATTCTTCAAGTGTATTTGCTTGTGGATAGCGACCGGCCAGACCAATAACAGCAATTGGCTCGCTACTTGAACTTATGGCGAAGCGATGCCTTGCCTTGGGTTTATTTCTCGCGATGGAAGTTCGGACACGATCTGACGTAGTGCTCTGCACTTTTTTTGATGATGAATCAGGTGCGAAGGACACTTTAGGAAACGACAATTTGTCGCCGCTTAACCTTTCAATGCACTCGTTAATCGACCCATATATCGACAATTTCTTGCCGAGAAACTCAGGATATAGAGCACCCAGTTTTGCTTCTATATGCATAGCAGACACGGCATCTATAGAAAGGTGTGAAAGTGATTCATCAAGAATATCGTCCGCTTCAATTAATGACAGTTCACCTGAAAATATATTAAATATATCCAGGGATTTTTCAGAACTTACCTTCTCACTAGATTGCTCAATATCGCTATCTACAAAATGTTCACTATTCCCTACCGGGCTTACGACATTAACACTGGCATCTGTCAATACCATCAATTTCCTGATGATATCCTTCTCATGGTTTTCCAAAAAATATTCTGAAATACTAGATATTTCTTGAAATTCATAGAAAAGCGTTTTCGGCACATCGTTTCCAAACACCTGTGAAATCTGATCATTCATAGATGTGATCATGACAGAGTCTACACCGTACTTGTCCAGTGCTTCATCGATATCAATTGCATTGATCGGCAACTTGGTTGCTGACGATAAAGCTTCTTTCAAAAAATTCGTAATCGCGATTTTGGAGTCTGAACCGGGAGGAGTATTTTTATTTTCAATTACCTGTATGGCATCGACTGCATCAGTTGCTGGTGATTTTATAATCGATCTAAAGTGCTCATTATAGTTTTCTTCAAAGAATTCTTTTAGTTCATCAATACTTTGGTATTCAAAAAATAATGTTTGCGGGATTTCGTCCCCAAAGTCCGCACGTAATGTTTCATTCATCGCCATAATCATAACGGAGTCTATGCCATAGGCATCGAGAGCATCACTTGAATCTATCTCATTTAGAGATACCTTCGTTGCGTCAGAGACTAGACTTTTTAAATACTTATCAATCGATCCATTTGATTCACTATTACCTACCGGCAAACTAATAGTTTTTTTATTTTCTAAAGCCGATTTAGGCAATTGGGCTACGGACGACTTATTTTTTGTACCTGCGAGTTTAACGACGTACTGAACAGTAAACCCGTAAAAGCTTACGATAACATCGCCAGAGCTATCCAATAGAAATATATCGTAGCGGCTCCTTAGATTCTGATTAGAATTAATTGGCAACTTACGCGCGAATACTTTACAACCGCCCACCAGGGGCTTTCGAACGACTATTTTATCAACAGATACCGGAAGGGGAATTCCAGAATTTAAATTGAATCCACCAATAGCTACAGACGTTCTAATCGCGCCATCTAGCAATGCGGGGTATAGATAAAACCGTTCGGAATTTTCTGACTTGTCGTTAGCCGATAATCTAATTTCAGAATAGGATTCTGTTTCCGAGTAGACTATTTTTTCGATAACTCTAAATGTTTCGCCAAAATTGAAACCTAAGCGATCAAAAGCACTATTAACCTCAGAACGATCTATTTCGGTACCGGTACTGATAAGCTGTTCAACTGAAGGGGTTTCTATCGGTACAGAAAAACTTTTTTCTTTCCCAGCGGGGCTCAACCCTTCGATAATAAGTTTCCCAGAGCAATACAGTTCTCTACCGTCGTCAGCGCCAAATATTTCAAAAGAAACGCTATCATTATCGATATAAAGTCCGGTCCTAATTGTACTGGCATCGTCATCGACAATAATGGGCTTTAACCATTGAATATTTTCAAAGCCAAGAACCACACTCCGGCTGGCCTGCCTAGCGGCTTGAAGCACCATTTCCACATAACCGACACCGGGTAGTACACGACTATCGCCTACCCTGTGATCCATCAGGTAGCTTTCGTTCGGGTGAAAGGTCTTTTCAAAGCACTGCTCATCAAATGTCGAGATATTTTTATCTATAAGCGGTGATAGCGCTTCAACAGCGTTAGTCCCGAGTGGGGTATGCTTTACCCAATAGCGGCTTTTATCAAAGACATAACCTGGCAGTGATATTTTCCTAATTTTTGTAGAATAAAGCAGCTCCCAAGGAATATCACTCCCAGTCATCCAATGGCTTGCGATTTTTAGAAGATCAGGCTTTTGAGCGCCAACTTCAATATCTACAGCAGCGGGATCCCCTTTAATATTTCCTCTACTTTCTCGTTTACCCCACAAAATATTTTTGGGTGTTTTACCAACCGATACCTGTTCAAGCAGAAGACTTAATTCAGCTACTGATTCGACAATTAAAGCGCACCCATAGTCATACGCAACTCGCCCGGTCTGCAGGGTAAAAGCAATTTGCTCGAGCACAAGGTTACTTTCGCGTTTGATATGATCAGCATGCTCTGCAACCAGCCCTTTTAACGATAATTCGTTTCGTGCAGACAATACGATCAGCTTCGGATCGCTATTACCCGTCAGAGGAAGAGGCTCAGCGACATACTCTTCAAGAATTAAATGTCCGTTCGCTCCACCGGCTCCGAATGAACTCAACGCGGCCAACCGATTTTTCCCGTTATTAACGGTCCAATCACCAAGTGTTTGCTGGACTACAAAGGGGCTGGAGTCTATTTTTGCGTAGGGATTTAAATCCTCGGAATGTAATGATGGAGCAATCTGCTTATGTTTAAGCTGCATCAACAACTTGATTAATCCCGCGACACCAGCAGCGGCTTCCGCATGTCCGATATTAGATTTAGCTGATCCTATTGCACAAAACTGTGAATCATTTTGTTCAAATGCCTTTGTAAGGCCAGAGACCTCAATAGGATCGCCCAGACTGGTCCCAGTGCCGTGAGCTTCTACATAGCTGATATCGCGTGGGTCGATACCGGCAGTTTTTATAGCATTTTTTATTAATGCGGCTTGCCGATTTGGGTTTGGAACGGTGAAGCCACTGGTTTTTCCACCATGATTGATGGCTGTACTTTTGATAATTCCGTAAATATGATCGCCATCTCTAATCGCATCAGCTTTACGTTTTAATATAACGGCACCCACAGCTTCAGCTGGAACATAGCCGTCACCACCAACACCGAAACTACGGCAACGGCCATCCGTAGACAAAAATCTTCGATTCGACAGTAGTGCATACTTAGCTGGATGCAGTGAAAGATTTACACCTCCGGCAACACCCGCGTCAATTTCGCCTTTCCTCAACGCATCAATGGCCAAATGCATCGCGGTAATAGAGGATGAACATGCTGTATCGATTGTTATACTGGGGCCGGAAAAATTGAATTGATATGACACCCGATTTGCCACGGCCCAGTAATAGGACTGGGGAGTATTTAGTGTGCCAGGTGATCCTCCGTCAATACCAAAAAGGTGGTAATCACCCCACATAACTCCGGCGTAGACGCCCACAGGGCTATCGTAAAGGTCTCTAGGTTTTACGAGCTGTTCTGGGCGATACCCCGCATCAAGAATTGCGAGGAAAACGGTTTCCAGAAATAGCCGTTCATGGGGATCTAATTCCTCAGCCTCTTTTGGGGAAATATTGAAAAACAGCGGATCAAATTGATCAACGCCGGAAAGAAACCCCCCCCATTTACTATAAGTTTTACCAACCTTAGGGGATCCGTCACTGAATAATTTTTCAATATTCCAGCCACGATCTTCAGGGATTTCTGAAATGCTATCTCGCCCCGTCTTTAAGTTATTCCAAAATTCAGTAACATTTTCTGCTTCGGGAAATCGACCCGAAATACCAACAACTGCGATATCTTTATCCATGGATAAAGATTCGCTTAATGGTGTACGATTTTGAGTAGTGAACCTCGCTGACCGCGCAAGCGTGGGTTCGTTATATCCCAGTGTAGAATTCTTAGAAATCGTCGGCCTCGACGCATTCGACAATACATCTGAAAAATTCTGGCCATACTCGCTTAGCAGATATTCCGACAAGTCATTAAGATTTTGATTTTCGAAAAATAACGTTCTAGGTAAGCCTTCGAACTCCTTTTCCAGTACATTAACCATATCTATCATAACGACGGAATCAAAGCCGAAGGTTTGAAAGTTGCTAGTAAGATCGAACCTTTCTTTGGAAATCTTAAGTTCTTTCGCAAAGATATCGACAAGGTAGGCGTAAATTGTGTTCTTTGAAACAACTCCGGCTGAAGACACACCCATTTCTTTCGATGACGCTAGCGTTTGTGTTTCTTGACTTTCGAACAGAGACGTAACACCAAGTACTTTCTTGACTTTTTCTTGATCACCTTCCAATACCGCCATCTGTCCAATAGGGAGGTTAACCGCAAACTCCAGTGCTTCGAGTCCAGCGGCGTTTTCTAATGGCGTAATACCAAAGTTTTTGAATAATATTTCCTCTTCTTTATCGCCCAGCTGCATACCACCGTCTTTCCAGTATGGCCAGTTAATTGATACCGCAGAACCATTTCGTTGCCCGTTTTCACTTAGTACATTTCGATAGTGGCTATAGTAATCTTCAAACGAATTTCCGTAACCATAATCGCTCTGCCCCAGATTACCGAAAATTCCTGTAACACTTGAAAATAGTACGAATACGTCTATCGGCTGATCTTTCGTCGCCACATCAAGAGCAACAGTACCTTTAACTTTTGGGGCCAAAACTCTCTGAAACGCAGAATATTCTTTTTTAATTACGAAGTTATCTTCAATCACGCCTGCGGAATGAATCACCCCATTTATCCACTTTCCGCTTTGATTTATTTGATCAATCCAATTATTTACCGTATCAATTTCCGCTACGTCCCCACGCAAATACGTAACGGAACCGCCGGATTCACATAGACCTGTGAGCAGGGCCATTTTTTCAGGCGTCAACTCAGACCGCCCTGTGAGGTAAATATCCGCCTGATAATTCGATATTAAATGTTTAGCGACAAGTATGCCGAGAGCTCCCAGTCCGCCGGTCACCAAATAGGTTCCACCACTTTTGAAACCGCACCCGGTTTCGGGTTTTACCAATTCATTTACTTTTGAGAAGTCGTTGAAAGTAACAAATTGCCGACCGTACCGTTCATCCTTTATATAAGCCAAGTCTACTCGGGTATCATCAAAACCTAGCTCATCTTTAACAATATTTGCGAAGCTCTGGGACTGAAGATCAAGTTCATCCAATAACAGAACTCGGCCACTATACGTCGGTTTTTCCAGTTTGATTGACTTGTAAAATCCACTTAGGCCTTGTATCAACGAACTCGCGGTTCTGTGATCACCCTTCGCCACACTCAAAATTTTCATTTTTCGAAGAGGCTTAAATGCAGCTTTAACCAAAAGGAAAACACTCTCTACTATAGCCGTTAAAGAAAGAATGTCGGTCCTGTCAGGCGATAAACAATCAAAATCATCGTGTAAGATAATTACTTGCTCTGGTAAAGTACCGTGCTCTTTTAGTCGTTTGAATACAGCGTCATAATCGTCAAACTCTAAAGCTCGAACACAGAATTCCGTATTCGAAATAATTTTAAGCTCCTTTCCCGTACTTACCGAGACAAACGTAGATCCAGAAAACCCCTCATTACAACTCAAGGCCTTAACGCAGCGTTCAATGCGCTCTTCCCCGCCCACAACTAGGAGATATTTCGCGATAGGGATTTTCGATGCAGCCTTATCAATAGCGCTCCACACTGGGACATAGTAGCTATTCTTATTAGGTTGCGACCAATGAAAGAGCTCTTCATCGGAGGATTCTTTATCACCATTATCGCGCACGCAATCTGATTCTGACCGAGCCGTTAGAAGCGCCTCACGACAATTAAGCCCCTGAATAACTACAGACGGTATAGCCATACCCTCGAAAGGATTGCTATTAAAAAACAGAATATCAACTTTTTTTACGCCATTTTTACCACTAACATCCTGGATCTTAATAAGAGAAAAGCAGGATTTCAGTAATCGTTCACTCACGATTACGCGATCAATAGAGAATGGTAAAATTGTTTTAGCGTCGGATTTTTCTTCCTGGCATATCTCGCTCAATAAAACTACGGCACTTTGCAAACCGCCATCAATTATTGACGGATGAATCCGATATTGATTATCAATTTCTCCAATGGAATCAGGCAGAGAAAGCTCAGCTAACGCGGCATCAGAAGAAAGATTCAGCTTGACTATCGATTGATGAGATACTCCATAACTAAATCCCAGCTGGGTTAATAATACGTAAATTTCTTCTTTTTTAAATTGTTTAGGCGTATCCGTCCAAAATCCTTCAATCGGATCGTTTCCGCGAACTCCTTCGCTAAGGAGGGCACTACCATGACAATTAATATCGATTATGGAGTTTTCAAACCCACTTGCAACTTCAAAAGTGATATATGTCGAATTTTCTGGTAACGAAAATGTCGGTTGTGATGGAAAGATTTTAACTCTCATCTCTGAATGTTCATCACGACCAACTAAAGGCTTTAAAAACACCATATCTCTAATTTCAATGGTGGACTTATCTACCTCTCCTGCCTCCGCAGAGCGGATCAATGTCTCGCAAATAATTTCCAAATATGCCGCCGCTGGTAATACCTTATTTCCCTGTACTATATGATCCTTTAGGAAAAATTCACGCCCTGTAAAATGACTCGTAAAACGTTGCTCCTCCAAGGACGAAGTGTTTTCATGAACCAGTGGGTGCAACATAGCGCCAGCGCTGAAACCTTGCCTATTCCCCTCGGGAATCCAGTATGAATTTTTCTCAAATGCATATGTTGGCAACTGTATCCGTTGTGTTTTTTTGGTAGGGAATAACTTACAAAAATCCCATTTTGCCCCCTGTAAATAGAGCTCCAGAAGAACCCCATATAATTTTTCTATATTGCGATTTTTAGCCGTCGCGCTTAAGTGCGCATCAATAAACGCCGTAGCTTTTTTACTGGAATATTCAAAAACTTCTACATCATCAATATTAATTTGACGGCAATGGTCGACACCTAGATCGATATCTTTGTGTAAAGCGGTCAATAAGTCACTATGATTTTTTACTACATACGCCGAACGTACGTTTAGGTGATCTCTACCTATTGCCAATCCAGCACAGATATCCTGCATTCTGGCTTTCCGTCCGTCATTCCCAATCCAATCTTTCAGCTTATTCTTGGCAGAAAACAAGCTGTCTTTAGTTTTTGCTGAAACTAAAACAAGGTAGTGAGAATGTTGAGCTTGCCGCTTTATTTTCTTTTCCGGCGGTTGCTCCAATACAATGTGAGCGTTCGTTCCGCCGAATCCAAATGAGGATATACCAGCTCTCAAGGGCGCTGAAATCTGCGAATTTTTCACCAATTTCTGCCAATTAGTAGCATCTTTTACGATTTTAAAAGGCGTATCATCCAACCTAATTCGACTATTCAGAGCCTGGTAATTTTGAAGCGGAGCCAGTTCTCTATTCTTGAAAGACTGAATCACTTTAATAATTCCGGCTACTCCTGCGGCCGCTTCTAAATGCCCGATATTTGTTTTAACAGCGCTTAGATGACATTCCAGTTCGCTTAGATCTATTTTTTGTTCTTTCGCCATTCGATCGAAAGCCAACTTTAAACCTTCAATTTCAATCGGGTCACCTTTAGGCGTACCGGTACCATGAGTCTCTACATAGCTCACTGAACTTAATGGGACATTTGCACGTCGATGCGCGTCACATATCACGTCTGCCTGTGCTTCGGCGCTGGGGTAGGTTAACGTATAAGTTTCACCGCAATGATTGACTGCACTACCCTTAATAACACACTGGATAATATCACCATCTGCCAAAGCCTGAGTTAAAGGCTTCATGAGCAGAAAGCCCGCGCCCTCGCCCCGCACATATCCATCCGCAGAATCGTCAAATGTGCTACATCGGCCTGTAGGCGACAACATCCCCATTTTTGAAAAGGATATATGACGTGTTGGTGTTAAAATCAGATTAACACCGCCAGCCAGAGCTAAATCGCAATCGCCATATTCAATAGCCTGGATCGCGCTGTGAACCGCATTTAAGGAACTGGAACAAGCTGTATCAATTGGGAAGCTAGGTCCTTTGAAATCAAAATAGTGCGAAATTCGATTGGCTATTATGCTAGAAGCCGTACCTGTACTATGGTGTGCTTCGATATTAATGCGCTGGCCTTCCTGAAGTTCCTTATAGTCGTGATTGAAAACGCCGCAAAATACGCCGGTACGAGACCCTCTCAACGTAGAGGGGGCAATACACGCATTTTCAAGACACTCCCACGCCAGCTCCAAAGAAATTCTTTGCTGGGGATCCATCGTTGACACTACCTTTGGAAGCAAACCAAAGAAATTGGCGTCGAATTTATCTACGCCGTCAATAAACCCGGCCCACTTACTTAAACTTTTATTATCCCCTTTCTTAGGATCTCCCCAGTACTCCTTCCAATCCCACCTAGACACGGGAATTTCAGATATACAGGAACGCTTAGATGTGAGATTTTTCCAATATTGGTCGGGACTTATTGCCTCCGGAAACTTACATGCAACACCAATAATTGCTATATCCATTTTATCTCACCAAAAAATATACGAAGATTAATAAATTACTACTCACAAAAAAAAGGCAAACGACCGCTTCCCTGGCACATTTAATATTGCCAGAAACTTCTAAAGCCTATTTTTTTGAAAACCAGAACCCCAAGTTCGGACTTTATGGGAGTATTAAATCTGTCATTTAAGTGTATTGCCTGTCTAGCAACGGACTACTATTTTGAACCGATCCGAAACGAGAACACTGCCGCCCCTTTATGGTTTTTCCGACAGCAAAGCGATAATTATGGCGCGCTTACTTTCAGAGCGACCAACAACAAACAATCATTGCCATTAACCCAAATGGGTCATCGACTAGATATATTTTTTAAAACACAATACATCTTTTCAAAAGATAAACACTGATAAATCCATTGAGTTGAAAATTACTCATTTAATTTGTCACCCTTCTGACCGCCGCCAATGCTACAACCACGGTATGACAAAAAAATGAATAGCTAAAACAAATGGTAATACTTTTTATTGTTATATATTTGTCACACGACACTGCGGTCGCGCTCCTATGACTTAATGCTTATCAATACTCAAGTCATCAAGGCGCCAATGTAACCCAATCCGCGCTCAGATGACAAGCATGTTTCAATTCTATTAACAAAAAAATAAATTAAAAAAATAGAAAGCAATAGGATAGATAAAATGATAGCAGCGCTTATAGCGCCACTTTAAATATTTCCACGTCATGACTTAATAGTCGAACTTTATTTAGATGGTAAAGGTATGGAGTTTTGCCTGCAGGTCATGTGTAGGTGGGCGCTTCAAAAAAACCGGTAATTTTAAAATCTCGCCTATACACACTACATTAGCCAAAACTAATAGAGCAAGGATAAAGGCGTTTAAATATTCATATTGGCGCACCAATTTCGAACCAACAAAACCCAAATAAAAATGGCAGACCCCACCCAACAAGATGGAAACGTCCTATAGAAAATAAAATTAACGCCAATACACCCTACTGCAGAAGATGCGCTCCCCCTAGGACATATAATTAATATATACATTGATATTAGTGGGTGTATAGCACCTTCCTGATTTTACATAGGGAATTAACGATATAATTTTAATTGTCGGAAATATCCGGCTGAATTCCCCTGCGTTTTAAATGCATGACACTTTAGCATAACCCGTTCAGAAACCATTTCTCCCGATAAATATCTTTAGCGAAAAAAATCCCACCCTATGAATGGCGAGAAACACTCTTTTGATCAACTTATTCTTATTCCTTGCTACAATTTTGTAAGGCATATCAATCCGCACGAAGCAGCGCAGAAAATTGTTATTGGGTTGCTGATATAAATCACGGGTTATTAACATAGGGGATTGTTAAAATAATTCGGTAGTCGAGCCATTGTTGGCCGGCTGTAAATTTAAGAAAGGTGTATATTTCGAGGCGAATACAAATATGGATGCTGTAGCTTAAATTTAGTATTACAATCTATATCGACTATATACAACCAGTAAAAATTGTCGACAGGAGAGAATAGTTTAAATAATTTCGCTAATAAATAGTATTGATCCTGCCAGATTTAGGAAGATTTTATCTTCCATCTAAACCGTCAGAAGGTTAACAGGATTAAAATCTTAAATGATAGTTTCCTGTTAAGGGGGGGGAACCGTACAATTCACGTGTGACGACGTTTTTTCCGCATTATAGAAAGCGCGCCTATAGGTGGCTCACTCCTTTTTCTGATAATGAATGTGGCGGTATAGCGGCCAGAAAGACGATCGCCCTAGTTAAGAGCGATGACCCCTGACGCCCTGATCAACCTAAAAACATTGATGGCATAATATCGACAACCATATGAGTCCATAGACACTCACTATAACCCTCTACTGAATTAACGAAGTACTATTTCTTTTCTTTAGAAATTGCCGAGCTCAATATTCCAAGGTAACAGTGCTTCAACCTGCTCAATATTTTGTGCGTTGGGCAGATCTTTAAAAATGTGCTGCAAGTAGTCGTACGTATTCAGGTCGTTAGCTTTGGCAGTTTCAATCAAACTGTACAGATTTTCACTTGCCTTCGCGCCAGCCTGGATTTTGCTAAACATCCAGTTTTTTCGACCAATAGTAAACGGACGTATTGCACGTTCATCCCCATTGTTGTCGATGGAGTAGCAGCCATATTCTAGGTAAGTGATTAATCGATCCCACTGGTTTTTCAGATACACCAACGCATTGCCTATGGCCGTTTTGGGGGCAACCGCAAGTAAGATCTTTTCCATGCACGCTTTGAGTTTATCGAGTGTGGGCGTGGCTTCTTTTTGTCTTATTTCGTAACGTCTATCTGGCGGTTCGTCTTTTACTTTCTTTTCAATGGCGTAACGTTTTTGAATATGGGCCAGTGCTTGATCGGCTTTGCCGGTTTTCCCATTTTTTTAGGGCTTGCGTCTTTAAACTTCCTACGCGCATGGGCCATGCGGCCAAAACGTTCTATTTGGTATTGATCGCAGGATTTTTTGATATCTTTCTTAGCCCTCAGCCGTAATGCCAGTGTTGTCTTGACTGAGCAGGTTTAGAGGGGCCTGCTGACTGCGAGTATCGGAACACACATGATCGCCGATGACCGGTATTGCCCATAACCCACATATAACTTTTTCTCTGTGCCGTTTTGCCGGGCTCGTCTAACACTTGTAAGGTTGTTCCATCCACGTGCAGGCATGGCTGTTTATGTGGATGATCAATCAGTAGATTAATTAGTGGCTGCACTAGTTCACCACACTTCACCATCCAGTCGGCCATATTGGTTCGACCTAGTTCAATACCGATACGCTTGAATATCTCACTCTGACGATATAGGGGCAAAGCATCCGCGTATTTCTCCGTAGCGATGTAGGAGAGTAAGCTTGGGCTGGCAATGATCTTTTCGATGGGCTGTTTCGACTTACTTGCAGGGACTATGTGGTTCTCGTACTTTAAACGCGTGTGGCGTACAACTTTGATTTTGGCCGGAATGATCTACAACTGTTCTTGATCGTCGCTGCCAATGTTTTGAGTTCGGTGCCATTGGGCGGGCAGCCCCTCTCTGCTTAGGGTAGATCGTGAACAATTTCTTCACGAGGGAGATTGTCGGGGATGCTGACACCCGGCGTGTGGGTACCGGAATGGCTTTTAACTGTTGTCCTGCCAGATTCTTCGCATTCGGCTTCATCAAACAGGCCTAGCTGGTCAGGTGACGATTTTTCACTGGAAGAACCAAAACGTTTACTGAGAAGGTGTTTGATTTATTCGTTGAGAACGGAGATTTGCGTATTACGCTCAACGAGTTTTTCACGCAACAACTCATTTTATTTTTGTAGAGCCGCTGTATCGTTCATAGCGGCCATTAACAACAACATTAAGCGACGTCGGTAAATTTCAATTGTTTGTGGGTTTGAACTTTGCAACATCAAAACCGCGCAATAGCCAGTGCCATTACTCACAGGTAATTGACAAGGTTGCGAACGGTTTTTTTCGGGGCTATTTAAACTTATCCTATTCCAGACGCTTCTGCCAAACGGCGAAGTCCCTGCTATCTCAGCACAACTTTTTGAGTTGGTCGCGGAATACGAACAAGGCTTTATCGTAAACGTCCAACGCCAGCTCTTCGCTAACAATTACCGCTAAACCATTTATCGCTTTACGGAAGTCTACCGGATCTCGATGCAGATAGATCGGACAATCTTCAGCCCAACGAATCATGCAAAAGACTGAATCAGTGATATAAAGGACGGTAAGGGAATGGAAGTTGGGCAGTGAATTTTGCAATTACCCACCTCCAAAATCAGGCTTTGAGTTGAGCCAATCTCTGGTTTAACAATCGCCATTGTAAACGCCCCACCTTCCTAGGTATTGCGCTTGGAGAGCTTTAAGCTGAAGCACTTAGGGCGAGCTTACAGAAATCGATTTGAGAACGGCCTTTTTGCTCGAATTCTACAAAGAGCTGAGGCCAATCGTAAGAGCGGCGCTTGGACATAGTAGCCTCCTGAATTTAAAGTAAGCTAAACAGTCCGCTCTTTAATGTATGTTTCGCAGGGTGTCGTTGGTTTGGCGGTTACCGGCCGTCTACCTATTTTTCTTATGTCGCGGCTGGTTTCAGCGCACAGAGACGAGAGAAAGAGTTGCGCGGTTTGTACCTCTTTTGACGTTAGCCCCCTCTTTTCTTTCGTTCAAGACACATGAAACCGGCCGCAGATCTGAGGCGGTGACAAAAAATGAAGACTCAATAGATTTAGAAAATTCAATTAGAGAGCGAACCTGCGCAGGAGGAATACTTTCAAGCAACTTCGAAATCATATTATCAACACCGTTATCGTTCCTTATCATTTTATCACCCGCATCAATATTGTTCATAGACACCTCATTTTTCGCTGCGAAGACGGTTTATCTCGCCAAGCTCACGTGGATTTTCTCTAATTCGAGATTAATTCCATTCTATTAGGTGTCAAGAGGGCCACATCAAATGGGTTTCGGTCGTATTCTCGACGGTATTTATGCGCCATATGTCAGATACATACGCCACAATTCTACAAAAAGTATCGAAAAGCGCGTCTTTATTGCGGATATTCGTACTTACTAAAAGTAATTGCCTTTTAAGTACAAAAAAAAACCAAAAAACACCTAATGCCCATTTTTCAACGCTGAATTAGGCGCCAATAAATTGATTTTTATACATACATTTTTCTATTTAATATGGGGCACGCGAAAACAACGCGAAAACACTTTAACTAGGAGAATAAATATGATTAATCAAAAAGGTAATTCATGGCTTTCAGGGGCAGGCGCATACCTGCCCCAAACCGTCGTATCTTCAGAAGAGTTAATGCGTGAAGCTAAATCGGATGCCGTTGGTGTGCGCTTTGACTTCCTCGAGAGATGCACCGGAATAAAAGAGCGGCGCGTAGCCCCCCCGAAGGAAACGTACGCCACCCTGGCTTATAAGGCTTCGCAAAAAGCAATTGCGGATGCGAATATAGAATCCACCGATATCGACGGTGTTATCTATTGCGGGATTGATACGGAGTATCCAGAGCCGTCTACCGCCCATGAAATACAGGCTATGTTAGGCGCGCACAACGCAGCATGCCTGGATATATCCAATGCCTGCCTTGGCTTGCTCAATGGATTATCCATAGCAGACTTGTATATCGGAAGCGGCGCAGCCGAAAACATCCTCATTTGTACGGGAGAAAAGCCCAGCGTAGTAACCTATGATGTTATTAAGCAGTTAGCGACTAATAGGTCCAAGGAAAACCTGCGTCGCCTCCTGGGTGCATTTACTGTCGGTGATGCTGGTGGAGCTTTCGTGATCACCAAGTCTGGCGGCGGACCCAAACTAGATGTCATGCGATTCAAAACTAACTCCGTACATGCCAATCTGTGTTATGCCAAACAGCAAGACGGCTACATTGAATTTGAAATGAACATGGAAACTATCAGCAGGGCAATGATCGACGAGCATCAAAAGATGATGCCCGGCACCTATGCGTCGCTTGGATGGCACCCCGAGAATATAGGTGCGCTCTACTGCCATCAGGTTGGTGCGAGGCCCCACAGGAAAATGACGCAGATGGCTAACGTGCCAATTGATAAGGCGCCTATCACCTATGACTATTATGGTAATTTGACTAGTGCTACATTTGCGGTAAACTACGATGCAAATAGACCAAAAACGAATGAAAAAATACTGTTTTTGGGAGCCGGAAGCGGATTAAGCATCTGTCAGATAGGACTTGATTTCAGTGCAGTACCTTGTACTAATTAGTGTATTAGCGTTAGCGCTTAAAATATTAGCCCTTTGGAATGTCAAGGGGCTAATATATAAGGCGTCGCCCATTATTTATGCAATATCTATCGCATTTATAGTAATGAATATTTGCGAACTGGGTGTTTTTCGTGTTGCAAACAATCAAGGCGACGGGCTTACAGCACTCATTATTTATTATGCATTTGCCCTGATTGCCGCGTACTCTACCCTAGCGCTGACGCTGACCAATACAACAATAAAAACCAAGTGGTGGCTATATCCTTTGGGCACTGTTTTTCTGTTTGTCGAAGCCGTATTACTAACTCCCGGTGCTGCTATTGCCGGGGCTCAAAGTATAGGCTATTCCATTACACGCATTTCAGGCCCTTTTTATATTGTTATTCAGCTGGGATTACTAGTACCCCTAGTCACTATGGTCTGTGTTTTAGGGTTTACGATATTAACTAGCAAACAGCGTAGCGCTAGAACTCTTGCTAAAACCTATATGTTTGCTTTCGCCCCAATGGCAACAATTGCAATTTTAGTTGTATTGTTAATGGCCTTGGGTTTTAAAATAAATGCCTCTGGTTTTATTTCTGTCACCGTATGTTTAACCATCTGGATCCTTTTTTTTACAAGCACAGAGAAAAACCAATATGTGTTCTTGAGCTTTATCCCAAAAACACGTGAGAACAAATCTGTTTACACAATAGCGACTAACTTAGCCTGTCCAGAAAACGGTTTAAAGCAGGCTCTCCTGGAGCTGGAATCACGAATTATTGAAGAAACCCTGGCCAAAACATCTGGCAATATCACCCACGCATCAGAAATACTGGGCATTGCTCGAAGTACTCTTAGTCAGAAAGTCGCTAAGTTGGGGCTTGGCGGGAACGCATAACGCCTCGGCAACCTGGGTAGCAAGCCGTAAGAGTTGATTCAACTCTTTTGTAATTTTGGCGCCCGGTAGGCCGCTTCGAATTCTTCATACGTTTCTCTTACTGGCACCTCCATTTGCTCTCGACGGGATGCCCTCAAGCTTTTTGGCCTTTTTCGCCAACGATTGAAACCTGATCGAGATACGCCCAACACTCGACACATCAACGCTATCGTGAATTGCCCAACGTGCATTCAAATGACGGCCTACTTCACTTTTGGTCGTTCGCAAAGTACGCAGCAGCCTTTTTTTGAAAAGCCATTTCCTCTTGTAGACGCTTGTTTTCTCTGCGCAAACGCTGAAGTTCTTCACTGCACTTTTTACGTAATGTAATGTTTTTCGATTATGCCGTAGGCATGCACAACATGGAATGGAGTAAAAAGTGTCAATTTCGTTGCACTTCATTTGATAACTCAGGCGCTGGGTGGCACTTCCTTTCTACAGCGCTTTTTGTGGAGCGAACGCGGAACTTTAGCCTATTAAAAACCCAACCAGTTTAAACTACTATTTTTACAATTCGCACCTTCTTGATAGAGCTTTGAAGATACGAACTACCCATTTTTTTCGCAGCGAAATCTTAAACGGTGAGCCAAGGAACGAACTGTTTTAGACTCACCTTATTCCAATACTTTCTATTGTAACCACTTCGCGACTTTCTTGCGCCGAGTAAAACCATTTGTTCTTTCTCGACGATTGCACTTACTAAACTGCGAGACCTCAAATTTTGACGAACTCTAGAACGATATACAAATTATTTAGACCCGCCATAACGCAGAGTGCAGCTGCATTTTGGTTGGTGTGGAGTTTTGTGTGAAATGGCGAAGCCATACACAAAACGGAGCGCCGACCAAAATGTCAGCTGGCACGTATTGTTATGCATTTTTTCCGACATAATATACGCCAGCCACAAATACAATTATAGTAAGCACTATAGAGCCCACATAGACGACTTGAACTATTTTGTTAAACGCAAATGGAACTCTGACGTCTCCTATTTTCGACCATAAAATTGCCCCTAAAAAGGCGACACTATTTAGAAGTGAAAATATTACCAATAGACCACCCGCGACAAACCCAAATACTTGCGTAAAGCGTACAATTTCCTTTTCAAAATCTTGCACGAACAAGAAAATCGTAGAATAGAATATTATGCATACCAAAGCCGCTATCCACGGGTAGTGATTTTTATCTCGACGGTTCTCATCTACATCTAGATTCGAAATTGGTGAATTATATTGATTCATATTAATTTTTCTTTACCGAGCATAACGCCGCTATAAGCAGCCGTAATGGAGGTGATTGTTTTGCGCTAGCGTAGCGGCCAGCGCGAAATCAAGCACCGGAATGGAGGTCTGCTTGATAGCCTTGTTAAGGCTGGTACTCTATATCTACCGCCATACCTGATACACCGTGTCTAACACTTTTCGGCTTGAACCCTAAGTCGATTTCAATATTTTTCCGGCCACAGAAAAACTTAGGATATTATTACCTACATACTCGAAATCAATGTTATAGGTTGTTAGCAACTTTAGATTAGATTTCAAAACGGTTGTTTTAGAACCCTTAGTGTAATACGCACTCAATCCTTTACCATCTTGGTACATCGCAATACCAAAGCCAAATTTTTCCGATTCGGTACTTCCCTTAAATTGGATCTCAGTTGTTGGAAACCACTGCCCCTCTTGCAACCTAACATCTACGACAGATATTTTGGCAGATTTGGAACAATCCCCACACACACCAAAAAGTTGTACCGATCTTGCATCACCCGCCTCCACGTCGATCCTAAAAGCCAGAACGGAAGCTGAATAAAATAAAAGTAAAATAAATATCAATACATTTTTCATGATAAGCCTTAACGTTTAGCTCACCTGCGAATATTGCGGAGAGCGTTTTTTGTAAAATGGAGCTACGCGACATACACAAAAACGAGCGTAGCAATATTTGTCAGGTGCAGCTACTTGTTAAGCGACTGACAGTAATACTTTTACGCCAAAGTAACCCACCGTAAATAGCAAGGACCAAACATGGTGCCAATATAAAATTCTCGAAAAGCATACCGACAACGAATGCCAACGGCGAACCAACAGCACCCTCGCCTTCCATACCAGCATTTACACTAACAAAAACGAGCCTTTCTCCTAATCGGTAAAGAAGTGGCAAGCTGATCGCTATTGCGCAAAGACAGGAATAGACCGGATTACTTTTAGTGTCAAGTTTTTGGATGTCCTTTTATTTTTTCTTTTATTTTTTTACGCTTACGCATGAAGCGACAGCTATTAGAAGCGCATGATGAATTTTTTCGCATTACAGATCACTGCGACCAAATCAAACAGGAACTCATTGAAGTTGTTCGTTCAAACCCGCTATGCCAACGACTTATAACATTACCGGGGATTGGTATTATTATTGCAACCGCACTGTATTCGGCCATTGGAAATGCAGGCCAATTTTCCTATCCTCGTGAACTTCCTGTTTGGTTGGGCGTTACACCAAAACAATTTTCTAGCGGTGATAAATCCGTTAACGGAAGTATCACTAAGCGCGGGAATCGTTATTTACGCAAGCAGCTGATTCATGGTGCGCGATCCGTATTGTATCGATCAAAACTCAAAACGGACAAACTCTCCGTTTGGGTAAATAACCTCGTTGAGCGTCGTGGCGTCAATAAAGCCGCCGTGGCTTTAGCTAACCGTTTAGCACGACTGATTTGGGTCATACTGCAACGGGGTGTAGATTATAAAATTATTCCTGCGTAGGTATACGCATTGTAATAACGTATAAAAACAATTTATTTTTTAGGTAAACTTAGAACAATTAAAAGAATATTTTCTCTTGGTATCGTCGAATTTTGATGTTAAAGCGGGTTTTCCGTACTTAACCATAGTCTGGTTAGGACAAGGCTTTAATAAGCCGAGTGACTGTTTGAGACAGTTAAGTGCGGAATTCATCAGGGCCAGAAAGTAACGTTCAAAAACAAACTTTCACAATAGGCCGAATATATGTCAGCACGAACCCAAATCAAAAAAACGGTCAATAAGGGAACACCACAAAAAAGGCTATCAAATATTGATGGCGAGGTGTTTTTCGCCTTGACATACCAGGAGCGTCCATATATGTCCTGTTATTTTAATCCTATGGTTTATTCTGCCTACCAGCTTCGATCCTAGCTTTTAATTGCTGAAAGCGATTAAAAGGTTCTTTTAGTGGCTGACACGAAGACTCACTCTGCCCAAGATCCGACACTCTTACCACTTCATCAATCCCGGGAGCACCAATGTAAGTATATTTTACACCATATATAATTACACTCTTATTCGAACAGCGCTCCATATCCATATTCTCCGGAATCCAAATTTTAACACGAAAAAAATTGCGCTCATCACTTTTGTAATTTGCAGACTCAAAGTTACTATAAAGAAAATAAATATCTTTCTCTAAAACAAGATAACCTTTTATCGCAACTGCTGCTTTATCATCTATCTTCCCCGCCATAACATCATCAACAGAGATAATTCGAAAAGAGTTCGACGAGCCATGACTACACCCTAATGACAAGAGAAAGAAGAACCAGAATATACTTCGCATGTAACATTCCCGTATTGATTAACTTGATATTTATATGTTTCACCTGTTGCCTCAAAAGTCGCGTATATAGGCTGAGAGAAATATTGAGGCAGATTAAGCCAGTCTGGTCCAGCAATTGAAAGCGCATAACTACTAGCATTGAAACTATTGCCATCAGCCACATTTACTACCAAAGCAACAGTCCCTTCAGAAACAGCACTAACCCAATAGCCTGGTACCCCCGTCCCGACTCCAGCGCAATATCCAGCTCCAGCGCCATCCCATTCAAGGCCATCAGGATAGCTATAATAATAGTCACCGATAAACCAAGGCTCGTTAAGAATAATAGGTGCTCCAATATTTTCACCACTAACAAAATCACCTTCACCATTAGCCCGGATTGAATGACTCGTCTGTATGGCTTTTTCAACGGCATCTTCATAGGATATAGCTCGACTTTGATTTGATCTAGCCGCCCTATGTAACTTGGAGGTAGCATTAAATATATAAGCGATACTCGCATAATCAGATGCAATACTCGGATCAAGCCCAAACACGAATGCAGAAACAGCAGCACTTAGTTTTGTTATGTCTGCCCCTTGTTTTACTAACTCGTCTAAACCAAGGTAGAATTCATGAATTGCGGCTTCAGTTTCTAAGCTTTCTTTATCATTAGATATTGAGATGGTTTTTAATTTCCCCATCATCTCCCCAATAACCGACCCCATAGTACCACTGGCACAACCATTTTCACCATCCGCATCGTTATTATCCGCACTAAGCGCCCCGCCCAAACAACCCGCAGCAGCGTGAGCCATCAACTGGTAGCCTAACTCCCAGTTCCCGGTTTCTGCCGCATCCCCAATTCCAGTAGCAAGCTGCTCTCCAAGGTAACGAATACTGTTCGCCGCAACCGCACGCTGAAACGACGCCAAATACTCCTCATCCGTATACCCATACACCGCACCCTGAACAATCGCAGTCAACCCCGCATCAACCGTCGCATCAACCAAAGCATTAGCCGTCTGCTGCCAAAAACCGAGATCGTCACCATCAAAGAACGAGACATCATTCTGAGGCACCACCGCCGCCGTAAGCATGGAATCCAACAACTGATGAACGTTTTCAGAGGAACCAAGCTCGTTTAAAGTTTCACCAATATCAAAGCCGGTAGAAAAAAGAGTCATTGAAGCTTGGTTGGCCAGCGTGGTGATACCTGCATTCAGCGACTGCGTAAGCATATACTGCCCGGTGCTTATAGCGGTAGTTGCTGCTGAAGTAGTAGTAGATGTAAGCGCCCCGATGAGTTCCCCGCCCATGCCATTTGTGGCTATGGCAACGGCTATTGAAAGCAGTGCTGCGGCGCCTTCTGTAAGCCCCTGGTGTTGATAATCCCACTCCTCAAAAGCCAGTTCAACACCAGACCATTCAACATTATCGTAGGCGCACTCACCTTGAGTTACCTCAGGCTTACAACGCAACGTATTTATCCAGCCAAGCCCCTCCTCCGCACCAAGTGCATCAAGTATTTCGTCCTGGCTTAGTTCAGTACCGTCTTCAGGTTTCGGGATAACATAATGCATGCGCAATAAGCTAAAAGACATACCTGATTATAAATTTTGTTCCTGTTCCGCTCCGCTCTCTTGACGTTTCAGAAATTTCGGATAGATCGAGCTTCCCTGTAGACTGGCCTTCAAGCCTGTTGTAATACCATTCGGCCTCAACAGCTGTTGAAAACCCATTCGCGAATCTATACTCAATGCCAATCGTGGGGGATATAGAGTATCCATCTAGACTTTCATTAATAATGATTCTCTCCAAGGCTAATTGATATTTCAGTTTTTCTCTCCGTCTCGATGTAGGCAATCCTACCCCCGAAATATGAATGTACATTGTCATTTAGTTTGGAGTACTTGAATAATCCGGTTCCAAAACTCTTTGATTTATACGAGTTCTTACTATAGCTTTCATCAACTCCGGATATAGATTCCTCACCATCATCGCTATACCCAAAGAATGGTTCTAATCGGATACTGTCGGACAGCACAATGGGAAAGTAAATAAAATTGTCTCCAGATTCGGCCGATAGACCTAAACCTAAATTAGATGCAACCGATACTTGCGAAAACGAAAAGACTAAAACAATTAAAATATTCTTCATATACTTCTCTATTTAAGATTGGAGCATAACGCCGCACTAAGCGGACTAAAATAGTGGGTTAAAATGTGTAGCGAAGCGAAACGTAACCCACTGTTTTAGTTCCGTTTAAGTGCCCTTGTTAGGCATTTTAATTTCAATTTTGAAGTGATTTTCGGCATTTCAATGGTTCAAAATTATTTACGGTGACCAACATTTCGCACTCTGCGATTACAGACTCACCTTTAGGGTAAAAATATTCTAATTTTATATGAATCCTTGATTTTTCGATGGAAAAATCTTCGATAAATACACCCTGTCCTCTATTAAAATCTAATTTTTCTCCTGATATGACAATGGAGTTTATAGTTTTTGACTCGATTAGACTTAATACTGGAGTAGAAAGTCTTTCTATTGTAATTTGGGGCTCTAACTCCATGTTGTAACGAATTACTCGAATTAAGTTTTCACCAACACGAGAAGTGCTAACCGCATCAATTGATAATGGAATTGTTTCTTCTGATGCAGAGTTACCCATACATGCAAAAGAAAACAGAACAAATAGACTAAATACAAATTTACAAATTACATTTTTCACTTTAATTCCTTTAGATATATCAGGTTTTATCCATAAATGATGAACGTCTGATAAAGCGATCAGGTGGAACGTTCGACCAGTTACGTTTATCTTTTATTTTCTTTTTAAATTCAGTTAGATTATTTTCAGCAATACTTTTTTGTATGATTTTCCTTGCTGACGGAGTGTAATCACCTCTAAATTTTAAATCTATTACCATATCTTTAATTGTACTATGGAGCCCAGACCAATCAGTGGTACCGTACGTCTTTTTTACCAATGCCTTCTCACAGATTCTCTTTACTTCTGATTTTTCAATATCATAGCTTATTTTAAATAGATTCTTTTGTACTTCACCGCTTATCTGTAAATCTAATAAATCTTTATCTATTACAAACTGTGATGCACTTACACCGAAAAGTTCTGATGCTTGCTTTAAAATAGTGGCAATTTTAGCGTCTACGCCTGACGAAGTTAAATCATTATAGATTTTACTCTGAGATTTCCTTCAAAAGTCATACCCTCTTCCAAGAGTTAATCCAGAAGAAGTACTTGGTACATGTAATTTTCGACTATGATATGGCCCCCCCTCCGCCCCTTCTGATTCCCAAGTGACAATTCCATATGTTGGTGGAGATAACGCTACAGGCTTAAATATGCTATTCAAAAATTCTTTTAATTTATTATAAGACTTTCCATTTACGTCTATTTTTGAATCAGGTTTAGATGACCCAACATAGTCTTTTTGAAATAATGCAATTGCCTCTTCTAGATTGATATCGGCTTTTCCCGATATAATAAGTCCAGTTTTTGATTTAGAACGAAGATAGCAATTTAATAGTACTCTGATCTTTTTGACATCTGAGATTTGGTTTTTACCATTTTTTCCTACGGACTCTATTATCTTTAACATATTCATGTAATAAAAATTTCCCTATATTTAAAATTTCATTGAATGAAATCATCAACAAATTACCTAACGCCGAGCTCACCGGCGCATATTGCGGAGAGCGTTTTTATGTAAAATGGAGCACCGCGACATACATAAAAACGCTCTCCGCAATATGCGTCCGAGTGCAGCGATTTGTTATGTGCTGGGTGGCACTTATTTTCTACAGCGCTCTTTGTGGAGCTTTAGCGAAACCAATACCCCAAAAAAACCCAACCAGTTTAAACTACTATTCTAACAATTCGCACGTTCTTGATGGAGCTTTGAAGATGCGAACTACCCACTTTTGTTTCGCATTGAAATCCTAAACGGTGAACCAAGGAACGAATGGCTTTAGACTCACCTTATTTCAATACTTTCTATTGGAACCACTTGGCTACTTTCTTGCGCCGAGTGAAACTATTTGTTCTTTCTCGACGATTGCACTTACTAAACTGCGAACTCTCAGTTTAATAAAAATTCTGGAACTACAACTAAATTATTTAAACCCGCCATAACGTTTTGCTAAACGGCGCAGCTTGCTGCGTCCAGTGGAGGCCGTCTTTTCGGCCGAAACGATGTTTAAGTAATTTGTTATAAGCGGAACCGCACTGAACTTTCTAGTGAGTACCACAATACTTTAACCAAAATCCCTGCTTCAATATTTTGACCTAGCCCACGAAAAGACGGTTGGAACGAAGTCAAACAACCAGCAACAAACTGATTGACTAAACCAAACTATATTGTTGTTCTTTAACAATTTAGTTTGGCTGGTATAACTCGCACCGGGAACGAACGCTCTTAACATCAAACTATGGCGGCAGACAGGCTGCCTTTTAGCCCAAAAAGTGGTTCCACGAAACCCTCAGGGGCCTCAGCGCTCAATTGAAAAACGTAAAAAACCTTACAACCAAATACGAGCGCTTATAACGCCTGTAGCACCGGCATAAAATTGCTTAGGGTGCTTTGTGTAAAAATGAGCGCAGCGAAACACAAAACGCGCTAAGCAATTTTATGTCCGGTGACTGCACTTGTTAGATGGATGAACCTTTAAACCACTACAAAGGCAACCCGGTTAAACATTCTATACTGGCCGCTGCATACCAAACTTGATAATGGCACCAAGAACGCAACCAACAAACTTGAATTCCACCACCCAGATCAACGAAAGCACGAAGATCCGAAGGGCCAAACTGCAATTGACACCCTTACCCTCTACGATAGAAAACCACATTAATGGCACTTTGCACGAGATGCAACACTGCCCATTGACGGCACGACGGGCTACAACGTTTTGCACACAACTTCCGCAAGAACCACACACCCAAAGACAATGCGATATACCGTATTGGATACTTCTAACGTTTTGCTAAACGGCGCAGCTTGCTGCGTCCAGTGGAGGCCGTCTTTTTGGCCGGAACGATGTTTAAGTAATTTGTTATAAGCGGAACCGTACAGAACCAGCTAGTGAGGACCACAATGCCTTACTCAAAGAGCCTTCTTCAATATTTTGACTTAGCCGACGCAAAGATTGTCGAAACGAAGTCAAACAACCACCAACAAATTATTTACAAAGACAATCTATATTGTTGTTCTTTAACAATTTAGATTGGCTGGTATAACTCGCACCGAGAACGAACACTCCTAACCTCAAACTTTGGCGGCCGACAGGCGGCCCTTTAGCTTAAAAGTGATTACACAAAGCTCTCAGAAAGCTCGTTGCTCAATTGCAAAACGTAAAAACCTTACAACCAACTACGAGCGTTTATAACGCTCACTTAAGCTGCCGGAACGGAGTCGTTGGTTTTGTGCTAGCGCAGCGGATCAGCACAAAAACGACGACGCAGTGTAGGTCAGCTTTAAGTGCTTGTTATGTTAATTCACTCTAATGTATATTTCTTCTTCACTACCAGAGATCAACACTAGCTGATTTGATGTAACTCGATATCTAATACGCTCTTCCTGCCCTACTGAACCGTTCCCAATCTGCCATGAATAAATTTCTGAACCAGACTCCTCTTCGGTAATTCTTGCTGTATTTATCTCAGAATCTGAATACATCATAACTAGTTCATCACCATCTAGTAGATAATCTCCTTCAACTCCATCAATGCTAAAAACATATGAAGTTTCGGTATCTAGACCTGAGTACCATTCATTCATAATAGTCCCATTACCTACTTCGTAAAAATCTATAGTTGAACCTGTGATTATTAAAAACTTATTGCCTGTTTCACCACCTCTGACAAACTCGGAAGACCAAAGACCTACAATATCGGAATTTCTTTCAGTATTACTCCTATCATTGCCTCCTCCACATGCCGTGATTACAACAATAAACATTAATCCAATTATTTTATTCATAGTAAATCCTTTAATGAGTTCACCCTACGATTTGTGAGGGCAGTCGGTTAACATAACGTTTTGCTAAACGGCGCAGCTTGCTGCGTCCAGTGGAGGCCGTCTTTTTGGCCGGAACGATGTTTAAGTAATTTGTTATAAGCGGAACCGTACCGAACTTTCTAGTGAGGACCACAATACCTTACTCGAATGCCATACTTCAATATTTGGACTTAGCCCACGCGAAGATGGTTGGAACGGAGTCAAACAGCCAACAACAAACTGATTTACTAAGCCAAACTATATTGTTGTTCTTTAACGATTTAACTTGGCTGGCATAACTCGCACCGAGAACGAACACTCTTAACCTCAAATTATGGCGGCCGACAGGCGGCATTTTAGCCTAAAAGTGACTCCACAAAACTCTCAGAAAAACTCAGAGTTCAATTGAAACACGTAAAAATTTTACAACCAACTACGAGCGCTTATAACGTTCGTATATGGGGCGAGCAAAAGCGCAGCTTTTGTGAGTCCAAGCCGCGAAGCGGCTGAACCATGATGCGCTTGTTATGAGTTTCATTGCTGCTTGCTCCAATCTCTATTTCTTACCCCTGCAGTCTGAGCTGGATCTATTTCTTTAGCTTTTTGTAGAATTGATAATATTAGCTCATTATTCTTCCACTCTGGCACGGGATACTTCTCATGCATGACAGCAAGAACTCTAATCATTCCCCATGCTCGATCAAGTTCGGCTTCATTTTCAAAGCACTCTTCATAGGGCAAAAGTTGACCTAACCCATAAATAGTATTGGATAAATCACGAGTAAGGCTATGACGAGCCTCATCAGGTTTGTTTATGTTGAAATACTGAAGCGCGGTAAAAGGTAAGCGAACATCATAAAGATAATCTTGCAATATAGACTCGCTATTCTCATGGGGACACGCCTCAACTGCATAAGAATTTTTAGCGAAAATAAATATAATGGATAAGATTAGATATTTCATTAGCACCTACTCATAACGTTTTGCTAAACGGCGCAGCTTGCTGCGTCCAGTGGAGGCCGTCTTTTGGCCGAAACGATGTTTAAGTAATTTGTTATAAGCGGAACCGCACTGAACTTTCTAGTGAGTACCACAATACCTTACTCAAAGACCCTTCTTCAATATTTTGACTTAGCCCACGCAAAGATTGTCGAAACGAACTCAAACAACCACCAACAAATTGTTTACTAAGCCAAGCTATATTGTTGCTCTTTAACAATTTAGTTTGGCTGGCATTACCCGCACCGGGAACGAACCCTCTTAACCTCAAATTATGGCGGCCGACAGGCGGCCTTTTAGCCTAAAAGTGGTTCCACAAAACTCTCAAAAAACTCAGTGCTCAATTGAAACACGTAAAAACCTTACAACTAACTACGAGCGCTTATAACGTCGAGCTCACCGGCGCATATTGCGGAGAGCGTTTTTATGTAAAATGGAGCACCGCGACATACATAAAAACGAGCGTAGCAATATGCGTCCGAGTGCAGCGATTTGTTATGAGCTGGGTGGCACTTATTTCCTACAACGCTCTTTGTGGAGCGAACGCGGAACTTTAGCCTATTAAAAACCCAACCAGTTTAAACTACTATTCTTACAATTCGCACCTTCTTGATGGAGCTTTGAAGATGCGAACTACCCATTTTTGTTTCGCAGTGGAATCTTAAACGGTGAGCCAAGGAACGAACCGTTTTTCACTCACCTTATTTCAATGCTTTCTATTGTTACCACTTGGTAGCTTTCTTGCGCCGAGTGAAACTATTTGTTTTTTCTCCACGATTGC
Source organism: Teredinibacter haidensis (assembly GCF_014211975.1). Taxonomy (NCBI): domain Bacteria; kingdom Pseudomonadati; phylum Pseudomonadota; class Gammaproteobacteria; order Cellvibrionales; family Cellvibrionaceae; genus Teredinibacter; species Teredinibacter haidensis. Next base: position 1,345,137 of record NZ_CP060084.1, on the reverse strand, counting down.
ACTTACTAAACTGCGAACTCTCAATTTAATAAAAATTCTGGAACGACAACTAAATCATTTAAACCCGCCATAACGCTTAAAGAAGCCGCGCATTTATGCGTCGGCTTGCTTTACTTGTTAGCACTGGATTACGCGCCGAACACATATTTACCATTGGATACCTCAACGTTTGGCGGTTGTTTATGTTTATTGAAGTAATCATAACCCTCTTTGAGGTTAAGCCAAAACGAATGCCACTGATTTGAGCTGTATTTTAATAGGGTAACGCCCTCAAGTTTGAAAGGGAATGAATGAACCCTAAAATAGGGTTGCCCAGATTTTAGCGCAGCAACGCCAAGGGCGTAAATTTCATTAATATATGCGTCGGTCATCGCGTAGCAACCTATGGATACGCAGCTGCCATGAACCATCAGTGCACTACCGGTACGGCCTTGCAAGCGGTCGTATTTATTGGGGTAGCCTAAATTGAAAGATAAGTGGTAACTACTCCAGGGGTTTAGCCTGCCTGCATTAACATAGTAGAAGCCCTCAGGGCTTTGGTTGTCACCTTGCTTCAGCTTCGGACCGAGATTGCCTGAAAAGGTGCAGATATCATAGTTTTTGAAGTTTACGAAGGTTCCATCATCGGACTCAACCCATACTTCAAGTACCCCAGGGTCTTTGAAGATACGGATAAATATAGGTGCCCCGTATTTAAGACCTAGATTCGATAGCTCCTTCTTCAACGCTGGCTCTACGCTTGCTATGGATCTTTCTGCTCGGGCACTTGTTGGGATTTCTACTGCAAGAGACTCAAGGCCCAATAAGATAGAAAGCAAGAATATGATTGGTTTTAGTTTATTCATATTTCGTGAGAAGGACCAAGAGTGCTAACGCCTAGCTCACCTGCGAATATTGCGGAGAGCGTTTTTGTGTAAAATGGAGCTACGCGACATACACAAAAACGAGCGTAGCAATATTTGTCAGGTGCAGCTACTTGTTAGGGCTTTGAATACTTTTTAAAACCACTTAACTTACTGCTTATAAAGCCACCTAGTTCAGTGCTATTTTCATATGGCTCTAAAGCGGCTGCTATTTCCCACGGAGGATTTACAATACCAAAATACATTAGCACCTTATCTTGTTCCATATTTGGCAGTAACGACAAATACCGCAAGAACCCTTTAGGGCATTTAAAGAATGCTGTTTCGTTTATTTGCGAAAGCCATTCCATTGTAGACGCTCCTGTATACTGTCCTGACAGCGACAACGAAAATAGGCCTTTGTAATTAATCTCATTTTCACAGGACGACTGGCCTACAGTTTTTGACATACTCACTAACGCAGACTCACCTTCAGTCTGCGCAAGCGACACTACTGAGATAATTAAAAATACAGCTATAAGTAATATTCTCATTGAGTCTCTCACTAGCAGCGCCCTAACGTTTTGCTAAACGGCGCAGCTTGCTGCATCCAGTGGAGGCCGTCTTTTGGCCGGAACGATGTTTAAGTAATTTGTTATAAGCGGAATCGCACCGAACTTCCTAGTGATTACCACAACACCTTACTCAAAGACGCTACTTCAATATTTTGACTTGGCCGACGCAAAGATGGTTGGAACGGAGTCAAACAGCCAACAACAAACTGATTTACTAAGCCAAACTATATTGTTGTTCTTTAACAATTTAGTTTGGTTGGTATTACTCGCACCGAGAACGAACACTCTTAACCTCAAACTATGGCGGCCGACAGGCTGCCTTTTAGCTTAAAACTGATTCCACAAAACTTTCAGTAAAGCTCAGCGTTCAATTGAAACACGTAAAAACCTTACAACCACCTACGAGCGCTTATAACGCCTTAAGAAGGGGCTGCCGGTACGGCAGTCCCGCTTGCTTAAATTGTTATATGCTTTGCCCGATTTATATATCATGTTTCGATGCTGCCTTTGCAACTGGTGATTCTAACAGCTTTTCCGTTGGCACCGCTTTAACTCGGGAGCAAATTATGGATGCCTGCTTTTCTGAAATATTATCTCGACTTGATGTGAGTATTTCGGTGCCTTTCCTTAACCTATTAGATACGTAATCTGGGAGCTCATGGTCTTTTACTGCCAAAGTGCCTTTGTTTGGCGATATACGAGCAGTTTTCCAGCCTTTGTTACTTGATAGTTTTATTGGGCATAATTGCAAAAACTTAAGGTATTTTATATATACAAATGAGTCTTTATCCGTTGTAAGGACATCGTGCTCTATACCGCGTACGAGGTACATATTAAAATCACTATCTGAGGGCTCGCTTGCTTTATCTAAGAGCAATAGCAGTTGGCGTTGCTCCCCAGGATTAGTGGATTTCCCCAGCAGATAGTTTCTGAGTCGATCAATTGCGGTGGGAACATGACGAAGCATACCTTCATCAAAATAATCTAGCCCAACCTCATGGTAAGCATACGACAAAACCCTGAACGAAACGGAGGCAAGATATTTAGTTAGCCAAGTATCATGGGAAAAGGTATTTTCGCTACCGTCTTGATACTTGAAGAATATTTCATTTGCGAATTTAGTCTCCCATACACTAAATAAATCTTCGCAGTCACCACATAGAAAAGGTATTTTCAGACCGTCTTGGGTAGACTTATTTGGATTTTCAGTAGAGCGAATATTGCCTGTAGGTGATGTTTTTTTAAGGTGACGAAAAACAAACTTGGGGATTATATGGCTTAACTCCAAATCCTTTTCTTCTTCACACAGTCTACATTTTGTCACTGAACTCGACCCTGCATATAACGCCTTGCTCAGCCGCAGCCAAACTGTAGCGCCTTTTTTGTGCGACAATGAGCGAAGCGAAAGCACAAAAAGGCGCGGAGGTTTGGATGTCGGCTGGAGAAAATTGTTATGCATCGCTCTCACATATTTCGGTGTACCCTTGAGGAAGGGTGTCTGTACTCTCATAGCCCAGCTCTATAGCATCTGGTAAATTTTGAGCTGAAATGGTATGAATATTAATATTGCTATCGCCAAGACCACATTGAGCTGCGACCGCAAGCCCTGTTATATAGCCACATGTTGAATTAATAACATCAATACCATGTTCAATTAAGGTTTGAGCAGTAACCTGAAATGAATTTCCTGTAGTTTCACACTGAATAGCCCCGCTATTTATGTAGACTTGTATGCTTTCTTCCTCGAGGGTGCCTGAACTTCCATTATCTTTACATGAGACTAGCAATAGCGAGACCAACATTATAATTATTGACTTCATAATCTATCCTTAAATGCATAACGCCCGGCTAAGCCGCCGGAACGGAGTTGATTGTTTTGTGCGAGCGTAGCGGAAAAGCACAAAACGAGCAACGCAGTGGAGGTCGGTTTGAGCCGCTTGTTATAAGACATGACGCTCCATAACTATATTTGCCCTTGAATATACAGGGTGAGGCCCTTCTGAGACAGTTTGGAAACCATATTTTTTGTATAAACCTATAGCAGTACCTAGCTTAGTGTTTGAAACCAAATAAACTCTTTGGGCGTTAATTTTTTTGAGCTTTGAAAGGCAATGCTCAATTAGCCGGTTTCCGTAACCATTTCCTTGGTATGCTGGAGAAATGGCCATTCTTGCAAGCTCAAAAACACCCTCACCTTCATTAAATAATGCACATACGCCTATGACTTTATCTCCTGAAATCAAAGAGAAAATATAACCCCCATCTTCGATGATCTTAAATGGGTTAGAAGCTAAGTTTCTGTCAGTTTCTTCGATTGCAAAATAATGGCCAATCCACTCCTCATTGAGGCGAATAAAATCTGCTAAATATTCTCTGGAATTCTCGGTGATGTTCATAATGGCTTATAACGTTTTGCTAAACGGCGCAGCTTGCTGCGTCCAGTGGAGGCCGTCTTTTGGCCGGAACGATGTTTAAGTAATTTGTTATAAGCGGAATCGCACCGAACTTCCTAGTGATTACCACAACACCTTACTCAAAGACGCTACTTCAATATTTTGACTTGGCCGACGCAAAGATGGTTGGAACGGAGTCAAACAGCCAACAACAAACTGGTTGACTAAGCCAAACTATATTGTTGTTCTTTAACAATTTAGTTTGGTTGGTATTACTCGCACCGAGAACGAACACTCTTAACCTCAAACTATGGCGGCCGACAGGCTGCCTTTTAGCTTAAAACTGATTCCACAAAACTTTCAGTAAAGCTCAGCGTTCAATTGAAACACGTAAAAACCTTACAACCAACTACGAGCGCTTATAACGCCAGTATCACACGCAAAAACTGTGGCGTGTAGTTTGTGTAAAATAGGCGAAGCCCTTACACAAACGGAGCGACGCAGTTTTTGTCGAGTGTATACTTTTTTTATGCATTTGGGTCACTCTCTACCTTATTATTGAGTTTTTTAGGCCGCCATAGAACAGGCTTTACAACCTTCCTCGGCTTACGCCATCTAAAAAGCGACGCCACTAATTCTACAACAAAGAGAATAACCCAAAATATAAACTCAACAAATAGAACAACCAGGATTCCAAAAACCTCCCAAGCTGTAAGCACTTCAACACCTGCCACAAAAAGCCCTACTATTGCCTCTACGATAGCAACAATAAAACCTACAATTGCCTCAATGATTCCGGCAATAATTTCCATAATGAAGACTTCTCAATTTATTGCATAACGCCCCAAGCAGAGGCTTACTTTGCGTTTTGGAGCGAAGCGACGGCAAAGTAAGTCCTTCTGGCTTGGTTTGTTACTTGTACCAAACACCTACTCGCTTTGAGCTACGCTGTTACGCCAATTGCTGTATTTATTTGAAAAGCCTGAAGCTTTGGTTAGGCCCAACTATAACCGTGGGATAGCCAAAACAGAAGGCATAAAATTGACCCAAAACAACAAGTGATTATGGCAACCAACAGAAAGGAACGAACGGGAGGAATAAACCGCAAATTCCCTTTGCTAGGTAAAGCTTGGTTGCGTTTTCTGCAACGTAGCTTTACCGAATACCAAATCTGCCTCTTACAAAGCACGCTGTAAGCGACCAAAGGTGGCTTACCTAAACTTGATGGAGGGTGACAGATTTAGGAACACCCTATTGCAAATTAAAAGCACATTAAACTTTTTAGATTAGACAAGTAACGTTGCTATAACCTGCCGCCAATGTGGAGCTGGTTTTTGGGCAAAAATGGCCTTAGGCCATGCCCAAATACCAGCGTAGCATTGGGCGTCAGGGTTTATGGCTTTGTTATGCATTTTACGCTATATTGTACAGCTTAATTGTACAACTAACGAGCGGTACGGCTATGCAAACTGTAAATATTAGCGATTTTAGAGCTAACCTATTGAAATACTTAGAGAAGGCCAACGGCGGCGAGCAAATAAGCGTTACCACCAACGGTAAGCTAATTGCCACCATAGCGCCCCCTATAAACCAAAAGCAACTGGCCCAACAGCAATTAGAGCTACTGGCTAAAAGCGCCAAGATTACTGACGTTGTTGCACCAATAGACTCAGAGTGGGACGCGAATATATGATTCTTCTCGATACCTGCGCTGTTATATGGGATGCCCTTGACCGCCAACAACTTACAGATAGAGCTTTAAGTGCCATAAACAAAGCGGACGAGTTTAATGCGCTTATTATTTCCGACATTACTATCTGGGAAATAGCAATGCTCGTACACAAAGAGCGGATTAAAATAGACACTACCGCCTCCAACTTTGTAAATTTGTACCTGCAAACGAGAAATATTTCAGTCATTCAAATTTCCCCGGAAATTGCAGAACTGTCTGTAAGTCTCGGACCAGAAATAAACAAGGACCCCGCCGATAGAATTATTTCCGCCACATCAATAATTCAAAACGCTCAGCTCATAACCGCAGATCAAAACCTTATCTCAAGTGAGATAATTGATACGCTTTGGTGATGCATAACGCCAAGCTCACCTGCAAATATTGCTAGAGAGCGTTTTTGTGTAGAATGGAGCTACGCGACATACACAAAAACGAGCGTAGCAATATTTGTCAGGTGCAGCTTTTTGTTATGTGTGGACTTCAAATCGAAGTTCCCCACCTTGAATATTAACTTTGCCAAAATCACCCACAACAAGAAATGAATCATCGGCAACATTGAGTTCGTCAATTTTGCCGTAATCAACTGATCCATCAGGATCTGTAGTTGGCTGAACTAACTCTCTTAACTTTAAGCCACTCACCTTCTTTACCCCCACAAACTCAAGTGTTGCTTTTCGGTAACAGGTATATTCATTTTTCTTAGGCGTTGAGTAATACTCGGATTCAGGCCAAATACTTGCGTCCAATTCGAAAGATACATTATCAGCTTCGTAATACCAACTCAGAACAAATGAATCGTTAAGATCAATACCTTTAAATATTTCGATTTGAGACCACTCCATCCTCATACTCGCTTACACATAACGTTTTGCTAAACGGCGCAGCTTGCTGCGTCCAGTGGAGGCCGTCTTTTCGGCCGGAACGATGTTTAAGTAATTTGTTATAAGCGGAACCGCACTGAACCTGCTAGTGAGGACCACAATACCTTACTCAAAGACCCTTCTTCAATATTTTGACTTAGCCGACGCAAAGATGGTTGAAACGAAGTCAAACAACCACCAACAAATTGTTTACTAAGCCAAGCTATATTGTTGCTCTTTAACAATTTAGTTTGGCTGGCATTACCCGCACCGGGAACGAACGCTCTTAACCTCAAATTATGGCGGCCGACAGGCGGCCCTTTAGCTTAAAAGTGGTTACACAAAGCTCTCAGAAAGCTCGTTTCTCAATTGAAACACGTAAAAACCTTACAACCAACTACGAGCGCTTATAACGTTTTGCTAAACGGCGCAGCTTGCTGCGTCCAGTGGAGGCCGTCTTTTGGCCGGAACGATGTTTAAGCAATTTGTTATAAGCGGAACCGTACCGAACTTTCTAGTGAGGACCACAATACCTTACTCAAAGACCCTTCTTCAATATTCTGACTTAGCCGACGCAAAGATGGTTGGAACGAAGCCAAACAACCACCAACAAATTATTTACTAAGCCAAGCTATATTGTTGCTCTTTAACAATTTGGTTTAGCTGGCATTACCCGCACCGGGAACGAACACTCTTAATCTCAAACTATGGCGGCCGACAGGCGGCCTTTTAGCTTAAAGGTGATCCCACAAAACTTTCAGTAAAGCTCGTTGATCAATTGAAACACGTAAAAACATTACAACCAACCACGAGCGCTTATAACGTTTTGCTAAACGGCGCAGCTTGCTGCGTCCAGTGGAGGCCGTCTTTTGGCCGGAACGATGTTTAAGTAATTTGTTATAAGCGGAACCGCACTGAACCTTCTAGTGAGGACCACAATACCTTACTCAAAGAGCCTTCTTCAATATTTTGACTTAGCCGACGCAAAGATGGTCGAAACGAAGTCAAACAACCAGCAACAAACTGATTGACTAAGCCAAACTATATTGTTGTTCTTTAACAATTTAGTTTGGCTGGTATAACTCGCACCGAGAACGAACACTCCTAACCTCAAACTATGGCGGCCGACAGGCGGCCTTTTAGCTTAAAGGTGATCCCACAAAACTTTCAGTAAAGCTCAGCGTTCAATTGAAACACGTAAAAACCTTACAACCAACTACGAGCGCTTATAACGCCCCAAGCAGAGGCTTACTTTGCGTTTTGGAGCGAAGCGACAGCAAAGTAAGTCCTTCTGGCTTGGTTTGTTACTTGTACCAAACACCTACTCGCTTTGAACTACGCTGCTACGCCAATTGCTGTATTTGTTTAAAAAGCCTGAAGCTTTGGTTGGACCCAACTATAACCGTGGGATAGCCAAAACAGAAGGCATAAAATTGACCCAAAACAACAAGTGATTATGGCAACCAACAGAAAGGAACGAACGGGAGGAATAAGCCGCAAATTCCCTTTGCTAGGTAAAGCTTGGTTGCGCTTTTTTGCAACGAAGCTTTACCGGATTACCAAATCTGCTTATTACGAAGCACGTTGTAAGCGACCAACGGTGGCTTACCTAAACTTGATGGAGGGTTTCGAATTTAGGAACACCCCACCAAAGCTTAAATACACACCAAACATTTTTTAATAGACAAGTAACGTTGTTATAAACTGCACTTTTTACGTAATGTAATGTTGTGCGATTATGCCGCAGGCATGCACAACATGGAATGCAGTAAAAAGTGTCAGGTTTGATGACTTTGTTATAGCAAGGCAGCGTTCATACCTACAAACCGTCCCCATTTCTCTAACAAAGCTATCGCCGACAATAACGACCAGACCGCCGCACGCCATTTCCCTCTAAACACTACCACTACTGACAAAAGCCGAGCAACAGCACAATATCCAAACGGGAAAAGACTCGTAGTTAAATACCACCAACGATAAAGAAACTACGTTAGCGATGCCGAATCTTGCGATTTACGATCAAACTGCTTGACCAAGCACCCTTCGAAGTAAGGTAAGGGATACTTGAGGCTCACCTAAAAATGTAAAATGCTCAAGACCGCTATAACGCCGAGCTCACCGGCGCATATTGCGGAGAGCGTTTTTATGTAAAATGGAGCACCGCGACATACATAAAAACGAGCGTAGCAATATGCGTCCGAGTGCAGCGATTTGTTATGAGCTGGGTGGCACTTATTCTCTACAGCGCTCTTTGTGGAGCAAACGCGGAACTTTAGCCTATTAAAAACCCAACCAGTTTAAACTACTATTATTTTAGTTCGTACCTTCTTGATGGAGCTTTGAAGATGCGAACTACCCATTTTTGTTTCGCAGTGGAATCTTAAACGGTGAGCCAAGGAACGAATGGTTTTAGACTCACCTTATTCCAATACTTTCTATTGTAACCACTTCGCTAGACTCTTGTACCAAGTGAAACTATTTGTTCTTTATCGACGATTGCACTTACTAAACTTCGTACTCTCAAATTCTGACGAACTCTAGAACGATATACAAATTATTTAAACCCGCCATAACGTTGTTATAAACTGCACTTTTTACGTAATGGAATGTTGTGCAATTATGCCGCAGGCATGCACAACATGAAATGGAGTAAAAAGTGTCAGGTTTGATGACTTTGTTATAGCAAGGCAGCGTTCATACCTACAAACTTTCCCCATTTCTCTAACAAAGCCTTTGCCGACAATACCGACCAGACCGCCCCGACCTATTACCCTTTAAACACTGCCACCAACGACAAAAGCCGAGCAACAGCACAACATCCAAACTGACAAAGACTCGTAGTTAAATACCACCAACGATAAAGAAACTACGTTAGCGATGTAGAATCTCGCAATTTACGATCCAACTGCTTAACCAAGCCCCTACGAAGTAAGGTAAGGGATACTTGAGACTCACCTAAAAATGTAAAATGCTAAAGACCGCTATAACGTTTTGCTAAACGGCGCAGCTTGCTGCGTCCAGTGGAGGCCGTCTTTTGGCCGGAACGATGTTTAAGTAATTTGTTATAAGCGGAACCGTACCGAACTTTCTAGTGAGGACCACAATACCTTACTCAAAGACCCTTCTTCAATATTTTTACTTAGCCGACGCAAAGATGGTTGAAACGAAGTCAAACAACCACCAACAAATTGTTTACTAAGCCAAGCTATATTGTTGCTCTTTAACAATTTAGTTTGGCTGGCATTACCCGCACCGGTAACGAACGTTCTTAACCTCAAATTATGGCGGCCGACAGGCGGCCCTTTAGCTTAAAAGTGGTTACACAAAGCTCTCAGAAAGCTCGTTTCTCAATTGAAACACGTAAAAACCTTACAACCAACTACGAGCGCTTATAACGCGGAGTGCAGCTGCATTTTGGTTGGCGTGGAGTTTTGTGTAAAATGGCGAAGCCATACACAAAATGGAGTGCCGACCAAAATGTCTGCTGGCACGTTTTGTTATGCATTTTCTATTTTTCCATTTTTCTTAAGCTCAGCATAAAGAGTTAGAGATTCAGTGTCTCTATTGATAGCCTTTTGGATCAAGCTACATGCTGCTTCGGCGCCATATTTCGGAGTATTATAAAACAAAAATTGAACCCCAAACAAAGATCCAATTAGGGGCATGTTAGATGGTGGAATATCAAATGGGGCCCAACCAAATACCGGACAAATAAAACTAAACACAATAAACAAAAAACTTAACCATTTATTGGCTTTTACACCCTTTCTAATTAGTAAGTATGTTTTTATATCCTTTTCATCAAACATATTCGATTCTCCTTAACGTGGCGCTTGCATAACGCCCGGCTCACCAGCGCCCAAGCCGTAGCTGTTTTTGTGGTAAAGTGCAGCGAAGCGAAACCCACAAAAACAGTGTAGGTTTGGGCGTCTGCGTGAAGCCGTTTGTTAGAATCATTTTCTACCAGTTGGAATTCTATTTATCAGCTCAATAACATTCGGTGGGGCGCCATCATCCGTAATTATTCCTGTTGCTGCTGGCCTAAATATTGATTGAAGAACTAGCTGTCGCTCTTCAGGAGATGAAGCACCGCCTTCGCTAAGTAGCGCTAAGTAAGATTTAGTCATAATAATACGTTCTTGAGAGCTAAGCTCTAGGTGATTATGGCTTAAATACATTCTCACTAATATTCGTATTAACCATACAGCCAATGACGTGGCAAATATTACAACACCAACTTTCCCCCATAACACCTTCTCCGTTGAAAGAACCTCCCATCCTATCCATGTAATCATCGCGAATATAATTGGAGAAATAATTAACGACGCAATTCCAAAATACTTTGCTCTATTCCGGTGAAACTTCTTATTTTCCTCCCAAAAAGAGACTGGCGCCTGAAGCTGCATTTCACTTTTATAGGCTGCCACAAAATTATTAATTCGTTCTTTAGCAGATTCTGTTTCGTCTTTCAGTATATTTTTTAATTCATCAATTCTCTCTTGGACTTCAGAATTTGCATCTTTTAATTTTAGGTCAATTTCATTATTAACTTTACCAATAAAAGTATCTTTTTGAGACTCCGCTTCTTCTATGGCTTTTTTAACTCTCGAATCTAAACCTAAGACCAACTGCTCAGATACTCGACAACGGTTGGATAACTCCTGCTCTGTTTCGGTAAGCGCTTCAAGCTGACGACGTGAATCAGCACGTATTTCCGCCAGTAAATTGAGATATGCCTGCTTTTCAGGTAATAGCTTTTTCCTAAGCCCTTTTCTAAATAGAAGTGCACTAAGAGTTCCCTCCAATTCCTTATCGGCCTTCCCTAGGAATACTTTCAAAGCGCTAGAGCCTACTTCTTTATCCTCAATACTATTTATAAATCGTCCGGTAGTGGATGTAGAAAGAATAACGCCATTAGTTTCAACCAAGTTATGAAAGTCCTCTAAAATCGACTCCAGCTTTTCGTCGGATGGGGAATCCTTTGAATGCTCACGACTAAATCTTGTATTTAAATCAAAGAGCTCTTTATAGCCAGGAAATTCTGTTTGAAAACTTTTGAGCCAATCCCACGCATCTGCTTCTCTTTCAATACTTTCTTGCAAGTACTTTCTCCTTGGTAGGAAATACCAATATGATTTCTAACGCCCTAAGCAGAGGCGCCGCTTGCGGCGTCCTGCTGACTTAGCTTGTTAAATGTTTTACTGAACAAGAAACTGCTTAGGTAATATTTTTTCGGGTTCTGTTTGGAAAAACATTGATGTAGCACCAACGCCTTTTGAGCCACTGTAGTAGTTTGCTACCGCAAAAGCTGGCCCATTTTGATACTCCAATATGCCGATGATATAGCATGATTTTGATCCGAGAGCTTTTGTGCTTAAAACCGAAGCTGTTTCTATAGGGCCGAAAAATTGCTCGATTTGCCCTAGTGCTTGCGCCTGACTCAATGATCTCGTGTCATTTTCTAATGGACCATTTTTAAGAACGCGCTTCATAAAAGCTGTGCCACCTTCTTTCTTATATACCTCGACAGCCTGCGCAAACTCTTTAGACGCCTTATCGCAGACATCACCAGCAATTACATTGGTGCTAAAAATTACAAGAATTCCAATAAGTAATAACTTCTTCATATTTCTTTCCATTAATAGTTTAGATCTTTCAGATATCGTGACATTTAACGTTGTTATAAACTGCACTTTTTATGTAATGGAATGTTGTGCAATTATGCCGCAGGCATGCACAACATGGAATGCAGTAAAAAGTGTCAGGTTTGATGACTTTGTTATAGCAAGGCAGCGTTCATACCTACAAACTTTCCCCATATATCTAACAAAGCCATCGCCGACAATAACGACCAAGCCATACCAAGCTACTGCCCGTCTAAACACTACAACCACTAAAAAAGGCTGAGCAACAGAACAACATCCAAACTGGAAAAGACTCGTAGTTAAATACCACCAACGATAAAGAAACTACGTTAGCGATGCCGAATCTCGCGAGTTACGATCCAACTGCTTAACCAAGCACCCTACGAAGTAAGGTAAGGGATACTTGAGGCTCATCTAAAAATATAAAATGCTAAAGACCGCTATAACGTTGTTATAAACTGCACTTTTTACGTAATGTAATGTTGTGCGATTATGCCGCAGGCATGCACAACATGGAATGCAGTAAAAAGTGTCAGGTTTGATGACTTTGTTATAGCAAGGCAGCGTTCATACCTACAAACCGTCCCCATTTCTCTAACAAAGCTATCGCCGACAATAACGACCAGACCGCCGCACGCCATTTCCCTCTAAACACTACCACTACTGACAAAAGCCGAGCAACAGCACAATATCCAAACGGGAAAAGACTCGTAGTTAAATACCACCAACGATAAAGAAACTACGTTAGCGATGTAGAATCTCGCAATTTAAGATCCGACTGCTTGGCCAAGCCCCTACGAAGTAAGGTAAGGGATACTTGAGACTCACCTAAAAATGTAAAATGCTAAAGACCGCTATAACGCCGAGCTCACCGGCGCATATTGCGGAGAGCGCTTTTATGTAAAATGGAGCACCGCGACATACATAAAAACGAGCGTAGCAATATGCGTCCGAGTGCAGCGATTTGTTATGAGCTGGGTGGCACTTTCTTTCTACAGCGCTCTTTGTGGAGCGAACGCGGAACTTTAGCCTATTAAAAACCCAACCAGTATAAACTACTATTCTTACAATTCGCACTTTCTTGATGGAGCCTTGAAGATGCGAACTACCTATTTTTTTCGCAGGGGAATCTTAAACGGTGAACCAAGGAACGAACAGTTTTAGACTCACCTTATTCCAATACTTTCTATTGTAACCACTTCGCTAGATTCTTGCGCCGAGTGAAGCTATTTATTCTTTCTCGACGATTGCACTTACTAAACTGCGAACTCTCAAATTACTATGTAGCTAATTGACATATACAAATTATTTAAACCCGCCATAACGCCGTTATAACCGGCCGAAACGGAGGTGATTTGTTTGCGGTAGCGTAGCTTTAAACCGCAAACGAAGCAACGCAGTGGAGGTCCAGCCAGCCTGCTGGCGATGGTTAATAACCTTGTTATGTTTACCCCGGCCAATCTGGTGCAGGGACTGTTAACGTGAGCGGCACCCCATTGTAGGAAAATCCAAAATCTGTAAGTACAGTTATGCCTGACCTAAAAACGACTTCGCCTTTGGAGTTGAGCACGACTACACTATTTTGTGGTTTATCATTCTCCACTATATTGTATAGAAACCAATACAATGCCCCCTCAGCTAAAACTCCACATTCCCGCTGATACCCAAGATGGGGATATGAGAATAGTTCTTTGCCGTCGTAGCCAAAAACCTTAATGCCCTTGGTTTCGAAAACTGCATTGGATTCACAAGATAGAACTTGGGAATTTTCACTAGAATGAATTATCGGGCCTTCAAGACCAGATATTTCGACGACCTCAACACCTTCTTTCAGTATCTTAACGCGAGTTTCACATACATCGCTCTCAGGCTTACACTTCAAATTTTCAATTGTGGAGTAAGGGCCAGCTTGAGAAGACCCCGCCAAAATCAGTGTAAATAAAACAATATTTTTGTTCATAGCGATTTTAAACATAACGTTTTGCTAAACGGCGCAGCTTGCTGCGTCCAGTGGAGGCCGTCTTTTTGGCCGGAACGATGTTTAAGTAATTTGTTATAAGCGGAACCGTACCGAACTTTCTAGTGAGGACCACAATACCTTACTCAAAGACCCTTCTTCAATATTTTGACTTAGCCGACGCAAAGATGGTTGAAACGAAGTCAAACAACCACCAACAAATTGTTTACTAAGACAAGCTATATTGTTGCTCTTTAACAATTTAGCTTGGCTGGCATAACTCGCACCGAGAACGAACACTCTTAACCTCAAATTATGGCGGCCGACAGGCGGCCTTTTAGCCTAAAAGTGGTTCCACGAAACCCTCAGGGGCCTCAGCGCTCAATTGAAATATCTGAAAAACCTTACAACCAACTACGAGCGCTTATAACGCTTAGCTCACCTGCGAATATTGCGGAGAGCGTTTTTGTGTAAAATGGAGCTACGCGACATACACAAAAACGAGCGTAGCAATATTTGTCAGGTGCAGCTACTTGTTAGTTTTTTTGATCCTAGGAAGGATCTTTGTAAAAAACTCTTCTGTTTTATCTTCATCGCATAGACTTTCAATAAAGTCGTTGGAATCATCTGAAGCGATTTCATTTTCAAGTAGAATATTAGCTAAGATTCTAAGTCGATCCAACTGGCCCTGCCCCTTGATTCTTCGTCTAATTTTTGTGTCTTCTTTAACTATAGAAACAAAAATATCTATACTCTCAACGTCAAAAGATTGAAACATTTCTTTGATAGTTGGAGCAGCTGAGTCTGAGTAGAAATTAGTCCGAGAAAAACGACTACTACTGCCCTCATAACCTACATATGTTCTCGTTATCGCTAGTATAAATTTCGGCAATAATTCTTCTGGAATAAAACGAGAAAATGGTTTGATTTCTCTCACCAACTTTGATTCTTTATCCCAATCATCTAAAGAGTCAAATAATTCATCAACTACTGGCTCTATAATAATTCGTCTAGAAGCCTTATTAACATACATCATTCCGGCCACTAAGTTGATATATGATAGGCCTCGGTCTATCTTTTTTTGATCACTCTCAACAATGAGCTTATCAAAACGTTTACCAATTTGCTTCTTATCCTCTTTCGTTAAAGAAGACCACAATATCGGAGCGCAAAACTCGATATTTCCTCGTAAGTCACTAGATATGTTCTCACTTATATATGTTGTCAAGAATCGATTGGATAGCTCAGTTTTATATACTGAGGGCAAATCTGTAAATGCTTGATCAACTGCAATTTTGTTACGCGAATAATCAACCGAATCCATTTGCGTAAGATAAGTTTCAATATTAATAATAGAAGGAGGAAACTCTTGAGAAAGAACATACTTATTACAATCTGATATTAAATTTAAAACCTTAAGCAATCCAGGATCTGAACTTTTGGGGTGCCCATGAAACATGTTTCTTGTTTCACGACATTGATGCATTAATTTCCTACCTTCCCAGCTCAAGACTCCAATTTTGTATGCGCCATCAATTAAATCATTGTCAGTCACATGATCTTGGAAATCTTCATAATGAACTATTGTTTTCTTAGGATTAACCTCTTTGTTAAACAAGTCCAAACTTCTATGAATTATTTTCTGTCTAATGTCGTCAATGACCGCATTCCAGTAAGCTCCAATTGCACTTCTATACCCCTTAACAGGTAAAACCTTTAGCGCCTCTTCTAAGTATGGGCAATCCTGAACTTCCTCCCGCACATTCACAATTTCTTTTGACACAAGATGAGCCTCTTCCTTGGTAATCATCTCAAGTTTCTTTACGTCAGATACAATTAAACCATTTCCCATAAGATTCCCTTGTTCATTGTGATGTACTGAAAACTAACGTTTTGCTAAACGGCGCAGCTTGCTGCGTCCAGTGGAGGCCGTCTTTTTGGCCGGAACGATGTTTAAGCAATTTGTTATAAGCGGAACCGCACCGAACTCCCTAGTGAGTACCACAATACCTTACTCAAAGACCCTACTTCAATATTTTGGCTTAGCCGACGCAAAGATGGTTGGAACGAAGTCAAACAACCAGCAACAAACTGATTGACTAAGCCAAACTATATTGTTGTTCTTTAACAATTTAGCTTGGCTGGTATAACTCGCACCGAGAACGAACGCTCTTAACATCAAACTATGGCGGCCGACAGGCGGCCTTTTAGCCCAAAAAGTGGTTCCACGAAACCCTCAGGCGCCTCTGCGCTCAATTGAAACACGTAAAACCTTACAACCAACTACGAGCGCTTATAACGCCTAATTAACAGGCAAAAAATTGTTGGCTAAAATAAGCGACGAAGGAGCAAAAGCCAACTGTTTTTTGTCCTTGTTTAATTTCTTGTTATGTTACGATTACTGACAAAGCAAAATTTATTTTTAGTTCTTGGAATATTTCTAATGCTTTACTAGAGATATCTACACCTCCGGTCTCACAATCAGTTCTATAACCACAAAATATATCAACTTTTGCTTCGGCTTTTAAGCCAACAATAAACTTTTTATATGGCTTTAATTTAATCCAAAGAGCTAACAAATGATCCTCAAGTGACTCTTCATCACTTAAACCTGATTCAAATGAGAGCATATCATTAGCATAAGGTTTTCGATTACTATTCGGGAACCGTTTATCACCTATTTTATGTTGATGATCTGGAGCCAATAATAAATTGGATTGGATTTTGTCAAAATCCAATCCACTATCAGAGAATATTCTCAGTGATGCGGAATGACAAAAATAATATTCTTCTTCCACCAAACCTTCCTTAGTAACATAACGCCCCAAGCAGAGGCTTACTTTGCGTTTTGGAGCGAAGCGACAGCAAAGTAAGTCCTTCTGGCTTGGTTTGTTACTTGTACCAAACACCTACTCGCTTTGAACTACACTGCTACGCCAATTGCTTTATTTGTTTAAAAAGCCTGAAGCTTTGGTTAGACCCAACTATAACCTTGAGATAGCCAAAACAGAAGGTATAAAATTGACCCAAAACAACAAGTGATTATGGCAACCAACAGAAAGGAACGAACGGGAGGAATAAGCCGCAAGTTCCCTTTGCTAGGTAAAGCTTGGTTGCGCTTTTTTGCAACGAAGCTTTACCGGATTACCAAAACTGCCTCCTACGAAGCACGCTGTAAGCTACCAACGGTGGCTTACCTAAACTTGATGGAAGGTGACGAATTTAGGAACACCCTACCAAAACTTAAACACACACCAAACTTTTTTGAATAGACAAGTAACGTTTCGCTAAACGGCGCAGCTTGCTGCGTCCAGTGGAGGCCGTCTTTTGGCCGGAACGATGTTTAAGCAATTTGTTATAAGCGGAACCGTACCGAACTTTCTAGTGAGGACCACAATACCTTACTCAAAGACCCTTCTTCAATATTCTGACTTAGCCGACGCAAAGATGGTCGAAACGAAGTCAAATAACCACCAACAAATTATTTACTAAGCCAAACCATATTGTTGCTCTTTAACAATTTAGTTTGGCTGGTATAACTCGCACCGAGAACGAACACTCTTAACCTCAAACTATGGCGGCCGACAGGCGGCCTTTTAGCCTAAAAGTGGTTCCACGAAACCCTCAGGGGCCTCTGCGCTCAATTGAAACACGTAAAAACCTTACAACCAACTACGAGCGCTTATAACGCCGCTATAACCTGCGGCCAAAGTGGAGCTGGTTTTGGGCCATAATGGCCGTAGGCCATGCCCAAAGACCAGCGTAGCTTTGGACGTCAGGTTGATAGCCTTGTTAGGGCCTTACTGCTATACTTGTACCGAAACCCCGTACACTTGGTGTCAAATATGGATACAGTAAGCGTAAACCAGTTTAGAGATAAGCTAAAAACCTTTGTAGAACAAGTAGTTACAAACCATACGCCTCTCAAGGTAACCCGCAGAGCCGGAGAGGCATTTGTAATAATGAGTGCCGACGACTGGGAAAGAGAGCAAGAAACGCTCTACATTCTACAAAACAACAACCTAATGAAACAGATTGCTGACTCAATGGCAACTCACAACAAAAGCGCCGGCTATAGCCCTACCAGCGAGCAAATAAATGAGATCACTGGTATTTGAAGGTAAAACTTGGGAAACCTACGAAGCGCTTCGTGAAAAAGATAAAAAGTTACACAAAGCTCTTTGCAAACTTTTGAGAGAAATGCTCCGTGACGATCCAAGCAAAGGCATGGGAAAACCAGAGCAACTTAGACACAGCCTCGCGGGCTTTTGGTCAAAACGCATCTCCCAAAAAGATCGCCTAATTTATAAATACGATGAACATTCAATTTATATTTTTGCAATTGGTGGGCATTACGACGATCACTGAAATTGCGCAGCCCTAACGCCTCAAACACCGGCTTGGTGAAGTTGGCGACTTTTTTGGAACAAAAAAGGTGACAGCTTTGCCAAGTCCGCGTGCTTTGACTTGTTACATGCTGGCCAGGCACTCATTCAGAATATTGTTTAGTAGAACTTTATCTTGCTCTCCAGCCTTAATCAACATACTGTTTATTTTTTCTGCCAATGCACCCTTTAGCCATACGGGAACACCTTGCAAATCTTGCATGTATTGGAGCGCACAGTATGACCCCATATAGCCTCGGCACTTTACTACTTGAAAAGCTACCAAGGACTTACTTTTCCCATAATGATGCTCAACAAATGAATGCGCTAACATTACGCGCCAGTCATCAGGCTTTTCCTTCTTCGTACTCTCAATGAACGCATCCCACTGCTTATCACTAAGCTCTCTGGAAATGTTGGCTATTTCATCACATGGCCCCAAATACCAAAGATCCCATTCTTGATCGTGGTATTCATCCAATATCTTTTCTATGCGCTTTAGGTCACTCATCGTTTTGACATGTAACGCTCGCATTTGCGGCTGGCTTGGAGCGCAGCGGAAAGCCAGTCCGACAATATGCGCTTGTTAAGTGCTTTCTTTAGGCGCATCTCTTTTCGCTACCGCTTTGAGAGCGCCTTCTGGAAGTATGCTATAAAGCTCTGCAACTTTTTTAGGTTGAGAAATTCTAACCTCAACTATGAAGTTAATCATTTCAAATAAGCTCTGCGCAATGGCGGGATCATCATCAATTATAATCTCCCCCGGGTGAACTGAGTTATTTCCTACTACACGACAATAATCGAGTGCCTGCTGGACTTCGATTGGCAACCCCTTTTTAACCAAAGAAGCAATATCGTCGTTAATGTTTTTCCCCTTTTCGCCAAGCTCCACCATTAATTTTTGAAGAACTAACCTCAAAAGAGCTGCGCCCGCTTTAGGTGAACGAGCGACTATATCCCTTGCCTCTTCATAATCAGCTATACAGGATTCTGGTAAATCTTGGTGTGGCGGAGGCACTGGCGCTTCTGATGGGACTATCATTCGGCCTTCATACCAATAACAATCCTCCCAACAGTGGTTACAACGAGAGTACGTAAACCTGGTACCGCTGCCTTGACCACGGGTTATTAAACTTCCCCAGTTTTGCTTAGCAAAAACACCACATTTAATACAGTGAAACTGCTCTTCCTCGAATGTAGGTGGATAGTATTTACTCATTTTTGCTTCCTGTACGTACTAGCACTTAACGTTTTGCTAAACGGCGCAGCTTGCTGCGTCCAGTGGAGGCCGTCTTTTCGGCCGGAACGATGTTTAAGTAATTTGTTATAAGCGGAACCGCACTGAACCTGCTAGTGAGGACCACAATACCTTACTCAAAGACCCTTCTTCAATATTTTGACTTAGCCCACGCAAAGATGGTTGGAACGAAGTCAAACAACCAGCAACAAACCGATTGACTAAGCCAAGCTATATTGTTGCTCTTTAACAATTTAGCTTGGCTGGTATAACTCGCACCAAGAACGAACACTCTTAACCTCAAACTTTGGCGGCCGACAGGCGGCCTTTTAGCTTAAAATTTATTCCACAAAACTCTCAGAAAAACTCAGAGTTCAATTGAAACACGTAAAAGCATTACAACCAACTACGAGCGTTTATAACGCCCGCCATAAATGGCGGCTTTGTAGTTGATTGTTTTGTGGCAGTCTTTTTCGCCACAAAATCTAGCGACGGAAAAGACGTCCATTTGATGGCATTGTTAGGCTTGGGAACTATACATACTCCGAATTTTTGAAGTCATAGATTCACTAATGGTAAACCCATCGGAGTTTATATGATTTAACGCCACAAAAGGTTTACTGCTTCCCCCAGCAGGTAATCCAAGCTCCTCTTCAATATCGTTTGTTAAAACAATTGATGCACCAACATCACTGTTTATTTCATCTTCAATTTTCTGTGTAGATGTGTCGGCTGATGCAATGGCATCTTCGCTTTTATGAACCTGATGGTCTTGATCATAGACAGCCACATAAGGTATCAAGAACTTATTCATAAGTTTGACATATAGAGGAATATTATCTTTTGAGCCACAGTCGATTAGGGTGTATTCATATTTGAACACACCCATTTTTTTAGCCAGCAAAGGAATTACCGTTTTTTCAGTAGCACCTTCTAACAATACAACTTTACTCGCAAAAAATAGCTCGCCGCGATCAGGATTGATCCAATAAGATAGATTGAAATCTTTCTTTGAGTCTCCTTCAAATAAGTCCTCTGTACATTGCTTTACTTTGGTCTCGTCTGAATCGCTGTCCTTCGTAGCGATATATATTGATTTGTATCTCTCTACATCAATGAGACCGCTTGAATGAGTACATAGTATAACTTGGCTACCCGTTTCAGAGAGGCCAACGAAAGAATCAAACAGAGACCTTTGAGCTTGAGGGTGAAGGTAAAGCTCTGGCTCTTCAAAAATAAAGTATCTGGAATTAGAAACCTTACGACTTCCGCCACTTTCTTGATCTTCGTCTTCTGCCGCAGCCATTGCTCTTTTTGCAACTACTTGAATAAGTGCGACGGTTAATGCCCGCTGCAACCCATGCCCCTTTCTTTTAATATCAGTTCTTACCCCATCGTTAACCCAAACTTGTGTATTTGCTTTAAAAACACTCTCGATGTCTGGTGGGCTAACTTCTATATCTATTTCCGCCCCCCAAGAGATCAGTTCTTTAGTTAGCTCCTCTTCAAAATCCACTAATTGCTGGGGGCGATCTTCATTCTCGTTACCGTCTGAATCATTTTTATTAAGTGTCGAGAAAAGTTTTCCGAGTTTTTCTTTTGTTTCTTTCCAATCATTATTGTCCTCTGACATTAGTGCTACAACGTCAGCATACATTTTTCCAAAAACGCTAGAGTCCTTTGAAGTGAAATCGTCAGAAGCTTCTTTGACAGCGGGTATAAAATATACCTCGCCAAATATACCTTTAGCTACTGACTTAAGCCCCAAAAAGTTTGTTGTTTCTACTTCAAAGCTAAAATATATTTCCTCTCTATTTTCTTCGATATATTCAATTTGGGCATCAATTATATTCTGCTTTGTGATTCTACCAGCATCGGGAAGGAATGGATGAAATGGCAAGCTACTGGCTAACTCTCTTTTTGCATATGCAGATGCATTTGCTTCTTGAAGCCAATCTTCAACGGGGTTTTCAATGTAGCCACGATATTCAAAGCTCCCGCCTAAGAATGCAGATTTTCGGACTACAACCTTATTCTCAGAAGTGAGGTATTTTTTGAACGTTACCTTGTCTGCGTCATCTAGCTCACCAAATTGAAGCTCTACAAACAATTCCGTAGAGCCATGATGAAAATCAAGATCTTGGTGTTTTACTTCGCCAAAGAAGAATAAAACTGATGATAAAAGATTAGATTTACCGTGATTATTTTGACCGATTATCACCATTAAATCTTGAGCTTGAAGCTCTTGATCTTTTATTGATCTCCAGTTCTTTATTATAATTTTCTCAATTTTCACGATTCATCCTTGTAGGGAGCCTAACGCCGCCATAAGTTGCGGCTTTGGAGTTGTTTGATTTGTGGTAGCGTAGCGTTAAGCCACAGAGCAAACAACGGAAAAGACGTCAAACTTGATGGACTTGTTAGCTCTTTTTGACAGCATACTGAGCCAATGTATTTTTCCATAGCTTCTCAAATTCACTAACAAAGCTCTTAAAGCTAGCTTTTTCAGAATCCATTCTTGCTTCATCGATTGCATCCTCAGAGTTCCATATAGTGGTACGCTGCTCCTCTCTTTCGGTCGCTTCAGCTACTCCGTAAACAAAACCAGTACGAACATCGATTAAAACGCCAGATGTTGTTGATGAAACAAATGCTTTTTTATTGGGAAGAAACCCTAAGGTAATTGCAGATAACGGTCCAAGAGGTGTGCCTTCAACGTGAAATGCGGTATCTACAGAGTAAATAAGAATAAGGTCTGTTTTTAGACGTGCAGCCGATAACCTCAGATCTTTGATTGAATCTAAATTTGGTGGTAGCAGAAGCCTGCTTAAAGGAGCAACGCCACCCACCATTACTAAACTTGAAAGTTTTTCAAAGTCTGATTCATCCTCTATGTCCCTAGTCGTAACCACGCTATAACGGCCGTGACCATAACCATTGTTTGTTCTGGACGTATATCCAGAAGCCTGGACTCTGGCTACGGCTATTCGTGCAGGAAAAGAGCTTGCCGGTTCAACTTTCATTAACTCAGCGATATCATCATCAGTAAGGGCAGTGATATTTACCCCCGCAGCTGGAGTAGTGTAAGTCGCACAGCCTTGCATCATGACAACAAATAATGAAACTACTAACCCTAAAGAGATCCTATTCATTCTTATTAATACTCCATACTTTATTTTGAAAGCTAACGCCCGCAACACCGGACGGTTTGAGATGGCTGCGTTTTTGCGGCCTTTGTGCAAAAACGAAGACAGCTTAAAGCGGTCCGAGTGCTTGCTTTTGTTAAGTGGTTATTCTGGATAAGTAATATGTTTTTTAAAGTAACCCAAAGACACCATAAATAAAAATATAGATAGAACAAAAGTTAGGGTACCTAATACGGCGCTAGTCACTGCCAAACCAAAACCAGCATATAATTCTGCATTATAGATACTTAGGCCAGATTTCAAAATATATATACCGATAGGCCTATTCTCTTGGTTCGGATTCAATTGATATTTAAATGAATACTCACCATTTACTTTCGGAAGACCACCTGTGTAACTACTTTTATAACTATAGAAAGATATAACTTTATCTGCGCTTGAAGCCAGTACTACCCAACAATTGCAACGTCCTTTACCCCCTCTCCATGTTACAGACTTTACCTTACCATCAACCTCTAATACATCTGCACCATTAACATACCATGGAGCCCAGTCGAAGATGCCCTTAAACTGGGCATACGACATAAATAAAAGCGTGCAAGCAAAAATTATAATAAATAGATTTATAACTAACTTTTTCATACCTGTATTTTCTTAATTAATACCATTTTAAGCAGAAAAACATTTTCTCAGCGAGTGCCACTTAACGTTGTTATAAACTGCACTTTTTACGTAATGTAATGTTGTGCGATTATGCCGCAGGCATGCACAACATGGAATGCAGTAAAAAGTGTCAGGTTTGATGACTTTGTTATAGCAAAGCAGCGTTCATACCTACAAATTTTCCCCATTCCTCTAACAAAGCCTTTGCCGACAATAACGAACAGGCCGCCGCACGCCATTCCCCTCTAAACACTACCACTACTGACAAAAGCCGAGCAACAGCACAACATCCAAACTGGCAAAGACTCGTAGTTAAATACCACCAACGATAAAGAAACTACGTTAGCGATGTAGAATCTCGCAATTTACGATCCAACTGCTTGGCCAAGCCCCTACGAAGTAAGGTAAGGGATACTTGAGACTCACCTAAAAATGTAAAATGCTCAAGACCGCTATAACGCCCATGTAACCGCGCAGTTTTTTGCGGAGGCATTTTGCGATAAAATGTAGCGAAGCGAAATTCGCAAAAGGCCGTAGAAAAAAACTGTCCGGTTGACATGATTGTTAGGCTATAGCTTATTAACTAGCTCATTCATTGCGTCAATACAGTTTGTTAAATAGTCTGATTTTACCTGCACTTCCCTTCCTGGTAATTGGTGCTTACCTGCTCTTAAGCGGGTAAAGGGTATGCCCTGAGCAAATGCAACCACGCCCGTGGTCTGGAAATCTCGTATTTCTACGTTTGAATCTGAGACCGTTTTAAAGGTTGCCACTTCGGGATGCGACTTTAGTATATTTCCGATCATAGTATCAATTTCCAATAAAACTGCATGATAGGCAGATGCGGGGCCCATATATTGAGTTAGGCGGTTTTTCGGAAACAAATGGAACTTAGGTGGAATTCTTCCTGCTGCTTTTAACTGTGATGCAAAGTTATGCTGTGCATATGTCGCGGAAGGCAGTTGCAACCCTTGAACTAACGCTATTGCATTTTGTACAGCTCTTCTCGAAGAGTCATCAGCCATTACTGGCAATATCATTCGATCAGTTGCGGCTATACCGATCTGTGTATAAACCGAAAAGCTAGGATTAGCATCAACAAATAGATAATCATAATCATCATCTAGCTTATTAACTAAATCATTCAGCCAATCGATAATCTGTAACCACGTGTTCGTACCGGGTATTTGGGTATTCGCCAATGTAGTAATTGCATTTGACTGAAGTTCAACTAATGCATCACCTGCAATTAGATCAATGTTTTTTGAAATATTACGATTGAACTGGGACGGTTTGCAGATATATTGTTGGACGTTAATCGCGGGCATAGAATATGGAGATGGTAGCCGATCTTGGAAGTAGCCACCAATGCTACATCTTGGAATTTCATCTTGTAATTTTTGTAATTGAGCGCTTCCTTGACCAACTAAACCACCCAACAACAGCTCAGAAAGATTAGCTTGTGGGCATAGATCTACTACCAAAATACGCGCATTCGGATTTTTTTCCGCGAACATAGCAACCGACTGGAAAGCAAGACTAGTTTTTCCCGTTCCGCCTTTATTGTTCCAAAAAGAATACTTAATCATAATCACTTCCTATTTATTTACCCGCGATTAAAGAGCCTAACGCCGCAAACAGCTGCGGCTTTGTAGTGGATTGCTTTGTGGTAGCGTAGCGTAAACCACAAAGCAAGTAACGAAAAAGCCGTCAGACTGATTTGCTTTGTTAGGATCTACGCAGCTTAACAAAAATAAACGCAACTCCAGAAAATAAAATTATAAGTAGTGCCGCCAATGGCAAATACGCCATCCATTGAACTGGCAACCCCGACTGATCCGGAGGAAGAAGCCAGAGACTAGCGATTAAAAACAATGCCAATGAAGCACCGGAATAACCCGACTGCACAACAATACTGCTTGGTTTGACTAGGAGCTGAAAAGCCAACCAACATAAGTGTGGCGCGCTATAGAAAATTACGCCACCAGATAACGCAACTATAAAATCGCTGAATTCTTGCCGTGCGCCAAGCATCGCCACTACTACCGAAAAGGCAACAGGAATTAAAATATGAAAAACTGCGATCTTGATTACGATGAACTCCTAACGTTGTTATAAACTGCACTTTTTACGTAATGTAATGTTGTGCGATTATGCCGCAGGCATGCACAACATGGAATGCAGTAAAAAGTGTCAGGTTTGATGACTTTGTTATAGCAAGGCAGCGTTCATACCTACAAACCGTCCCCATTTCTCTAACAAAGCTATCGCCGACAATAACGACCAGACCGCCCCGCCCCATTACCCTCTAAACACTGCCACCACCGACAAAAGCTTAGCAACAGCACAACATCCAAACTTGAAAAGACTCGTAGTTAAATACCACCAACGATAAAGAAACTACGTTAGCGATGCCGAATCTCGCGATTTACGATCCAACTGCTTAACCAAGCCCCTACGAAGTAAGGTAAGGGATACTTGAGACTCACTTAAAAATGTAAAATACTAATGACCGCTATAACGTTTTGCTAAACGGCGCAGCTTGCTGCGTCCAGTGGAGGCCGTCTTTTGGCCGGAACGATGTTTAAGTAATTTGTTATAAGCGGAACCGTACCGAACCTTCTAGTGATTACCACAATACCTTACTCAAAGACCCTGCTTCAATATTTTTACTCAGCCCACGCAAAGACGGTTGGAACGAAGTCAAACAACCAGCAACAAACTGATTGACTAAGCCAAACTATATTGTTGTTCTTTAACAATTTAGTTTGGCTGGTATAACTTGCACCGAGAACGAACACTCTTAACCTCAAACTATGGCGGCCGACAGGCGGCCTTTTAGCCTAAAAGTGGTTCCACGAAACCCTCAGGGGCCTCAGCGCTCAATTGAAACACGTAAAAACCTTACAACCAACTACGAGCGCTTATAACGTTTTGCTAAACGGCGCAGCTTGCTGCGTCCAGTGGAGGCCGTCTTTTCGGCCGGAACGATGTTTAAGTAATTTGTTATAAGCGGAACCGTACCGAACTTTCTAGTGAGGACCACAATGCCTTACTCAAAGAGCCTTCTTCAATATTTTGACTTAGCCGACGCAAAGATGGTTGAAACGAAGTCAAACAACCACCAACAAATTATTTACAAAGACAATCTATATTGTTGTTCTTTAACAATTTAGCTTGGCTGGTATAACTCGCACCGGGAACGAACGCTCTTAACCTCAAATTATGGCGGCCGACAGGCGGCCCTTTAGCTTAAAAGTGATTACACAAAGCTCTCAGAAAAACTCAGAGTTCAATTGAAACACGTAAAAACTTTACAACCAACTACGAGCGCTTATAACGCCGAGCTCACCGGCGCATATTGCGGAGAGCGTTTTTATGTAAAATGGAGCACCGCGACATACATAAAAACGAGCGTAGCAATATGCGTCCGAGTGCAGCGATTTGTTATGAGCTGGGCGGCACTTACTTTCTACAGCGCTCTTTGTGGAGCGAACGCGGAACTTTAGTCAATTAAAAACCCAACCAGTTTAAACCACTAATCTTGTAATTCGCACCGACTTGATGGAGCCTTGAAGATGCGAGCTACTAATTTTCGTTTCGCAGTCGAACTTAAAACGTTGTACCAAGGAACGAATGGTTTTGCTATCTCTTTATACCAATATTTTCTATTGTAACCACGTGGCTACTTTCTTGCACCGAGTGAAACTATTTATTCTTTCTCGACGATTGCACTTACTAAACTGCGAACTCTCAAATTTTGACGGACTCTAGAACGATATACAAATTATTTAAACCCGCCATAACGCCGCAATCAGCCGCGTGTTTTTTGCGTCGGCTGCATTGCCTTGTTAGAGCTTTCTTTTTCAGCCAAAACTCTACCCCAGTTTGTTTTACTTTTTTCTTTTTTAAGCTCTTGAATATTCTTTGGCGATGATTTAGTCTTTTTCATTTGAAGATTTCCCTTTTCCTTGCTTGAATTCTTTAAGCTCTTTTTCAGTCAGATTTGGGAGATCCGGATCAGCTATTGTTTGCTCCATAATGTCCTTTTCTGAAGTTTCATTAAACCGCTTCACATCAGTTTTACTTTTCAGGTTTTTCAGCTCTTCTAGGCTATATTCTTTACTCATACGATTCTCCTCAATGCAAAAGTGCGAGTTTCGTATTCTTTCCTCTCTTTTCGTCCCGCTTTCCGCACAGAAATAATACGGATGACTTCTTTACCATCCTCTCGGACACGCTCCGTATAAACAACTAACAAGATACCAAAGCTCACCTTCCCTATGGTTTGGATTCGTTTTTCTCCATAATTGTTCCTTTCATCCGCTCGCTCTTGACGAAACGGATCCTCCCAAACGAAAGCTGCATCAATAAAGTCAATCCCTCTTTCTAAGAGAGTTTTATTTCTTTTTTCTTCATCCCAATCAAATAGCATAACTTCCTCCTTTATCGATATTTACGTGTGACTCTAACGCCGAGCTCACCGGCGCATATTGCGGAGAGCGTTTTTATGTAAAATGGAGCACCGCGACATACATAAAAACGAGCGTAGCAATATGCGTCCGAGTGCAGCGATTTGTTATGAGCTGGGTGGCACTTATTCTCTACAGCGCTCTTTGTGGAGCTTTAGCGAAACCAATACCCCGAAAAAAACCCAACCAGTTTAGACTACTTTTCTTACAATTCGCACCTTCTTGATGGAGCTTTGAAGATGCGAACTACCCATTTTTGTTTCGCAGCGGAATCTTACACGGTGAGCCAAGGAACGAATGGTTTTAGACTCACCTTATTTCAATACTTTCTATTGTGACCATTTCACTACTTTCTTGCACCGAGTGAAACTATTTATTCTTTCTCGACGATTGCACTTACTAAACTGCGAACTCTCAATTTAATAAATATTCTGGAACTACAACTAAATTATTTAAACCCGCCATAACGCCCAGCTCAGTTGCGTTTTGGTTGTAGTGGATATTTGCGCAACAATGGCCCTAGGCCATGCGCAAATAGGAGCGAAGACCAAAACGTCGACTGAAGCTGTTTGTTATGTTTTTTTGGCACTTCTTTCGTAGAATACATTTCCTATCTATTGAAACAGAGGCTTCATAAATGAGCGCTCAAAGCTCAAAAAGCATTTGGTCTCTTCATAATATTTCATCGCAGCTTGGCACTCTGAATCATCACTTGCTTGCTGACGATAAACTTCGTACTCAGCTAAACTTGGAAATGTAAATAGCGCAATAGCTACATTACTTGCCCCTTCATGAGGCAAGAAGTAACCATGATGATTACCTCCAAACTTTGCAACCAATGGAATCCAGAGTTTTGAATAATACTCAAACTCCTTTATCTTGAATGGATCTAACACATATTTCAAATAGCATGTGACCATTTATCTATTCCTTGTTGAAAACGCCAAAATTGTTTGCTGAACATAACGTTTTGCTAAACGGCGCAGCTTGCTGCGTCCAGTGGAGGCCGTCTTTTTGGCCGGAACGATGTTTAAGTAATTTGTTATAAGCGGAACCGTACCGAACTTTCTAGTGAGGACCACAATACCTTACTCGAATACCATACTTCAATATTTGGACTTAGCCCACGCGAAGATGGTTGGAACGGAGTCAAACAGCCAACAACAAACTGATTGACTAAGCCAAACTATATTGTTGTTCTTTAACAATTTAGTTTGGCTGGTATAACTCGCACCGAGAACGAACACTCTTAACCTCAAGCTATGGCGGCCGACAGGCGGCCTTTTAGCCTAAAAGAGGTTCCACAAAACTCTCAGAAAGCTCGTTACTCAATTGAAACACGTAAAAACATTACAACCAACCACGAGCGCTTATAACGTTTTGCTAAACGGCGCAGCTTGCTGCGTCCAGGGGAGGCCGTCTTTTGGCCGGAACGATGTTTAAGTAATTTGTTATAAGCGGAACCGCACAGAACCTGCTAGTGAGGACCACAATACCTTACTCAAAGAGCCTTCTTCAATATTTTGACTTAGCCGACGCAAAGATGGTCGAAACGAAGTCAAACAACCACCAACAAATTGTTTACTAAGCCAAGCTATATTGTTGCTCTTTAACAATTTAGTTTGGCTGGCATTACCCGCACCGGGAACGAACGCTCTTAACATCAAACTATGGCGGCCGACAGGCGGCCTTTTAGCTTAAAAGTTATTCCACAAAACTCTCAGAAAGCTCAGAGCTCAATTGAAAAACGTAAAAACTTTACAACCAACTACGAGCGCTTATAACGCCTTGCTCTGCTGTATTTTTGAAGTGAAGAATTTTGTGCTATTAAGCACAAAAGGCGCAACGGAAAAAATGTCAGCAGGAGCAACTTGTTAGATTTCATACGCGGACTTACTAACCGGATCAATTACTATTATCTTATTCCACTCTTTCGGCCTGATGGTACTATTGGAAATTTCAACGCCATTTCGACCATAACCTATATGATCAACAAGTAGCAGCCACCATTCACTATAATTATTTAGATAAGGCTGTATTTTTTCTGTCTTTTCGGCAATACACAGCCGTATATTCTCTAGTACGCCTGGAACTACCCAGCCCCCTAAATCAAAATCTGTGATGGCCCCAACCTCAAACGTGAATTCATGATCATCACTTGCTTCAGCAAGCTTTACTATAAGGCTGCCGCCAATATCAAATGTATATACCGAAGAGGTTGGGTTCTTTAAAAATGACTCTACATTTTCCTTTACCGCTAGTTTTACTTTTTTTATAGTTGGAAACGGTCTCTTTAAACTAATTATTCCCAAATAGCAGCTCAACCCCTTAACCTTACCAAACGATTTTAGGGAGCTATTTATACAGTCAACGATAGGAGTTGATTCCTGTTCTAAGCCTACTCTTTTTCCGTTTTTTGTGTGATTCTTGTTTAATCTTCTTACTTCAATTCCTACGCGGCTAGATATACTAAAATCTGGAGGGCAATTCCCATCAGGCTCAAACACTAGAGATCCATATCCCTGAAGAACAAAGTATTCTTTCGCCAATTTTTCGTCGATATTCATAATAAAATCTAACGCCTTGCTCAGCCGCAGCCAAACTGTAGCGCCTTTTTTGTGCGACAATGAGCGAAGCGGAAGCACAAAAAGGCGCGGAGGTTTGGATGTCGGCTGGAGAAAATTGTTATGCATCGCTCTCACATATTTCGGTGTACCCTTGAGGAAGGGTGTCTGTACTCTTATAGCCCAGCTCTATAGCATCTGGTAAATTTTGAGCTGAAATGGTATGAATATTAATATTGCTATCGCCAAGACCACATTGAGCTGCGACCGCAAGCCCTGTTATATAGCCACATGTTGAATTAATAACATCAATACCATGTTCAATTAAGGTTTGAGCAGTAACCTGAAATGAATTTCCTGTAGTTTCACACTGAATAGCCCCGCTATTTATGTAGACTTGTATGCTTTCTTCCTCGAGGGTGCCTGAACTTCCATTATCTTTACATGAGACTAGCAATAGCGAGACCAACATTATAATTATTGACTTCATAATCTATCCTTAAATGCATAACGTTTTGCTAAACGGCGCAGCTTGCTGCGTCCAGTGGAGGCCGTCTTTTGGCCGGAACGATGTTTAAGTAATTTGTTATAAGCAGAACCGTACCGAACTTTCTAGTGATTACCACAACACCTTACTCAAAGACGCTACTTCAATATTTTGACTTGGCCGACGCAAAGATGGTTGGAACGAAGTCAAACAACCAGCAACAAACTGATTTACAAAGCCAAACTATATTGTTGTTCTTTAACAATTTAGCTTGGCTGGCATAACTCGCACCGAGAACGAACACTCTTACTCTTAACCTCAAATTATGGCGGCCGACAGGCGGCCTTTCAGCTTGAAAGTGACTCCACAAAACTCTCAAAAAACTCAGTGCTCAATTGAAACACGTAAAAACCTTACAACTAACTACGAGCGCTTATAACGCCGAGCTCACCGGCGCATATTGCGGAGAGCGTTTTTATGTAAAATGGAGCACCGCGACATACATAAAAACGAGCGTAGCAATATGCGTCCGAGTGCAGCGATTTGTTATGAGCTGGGTGGCACTTATTCTCTACAGCGCTCTTTGTGGAGCTTTAGCGAAACCAATACCCCGAAAAAAACCCAACCAGTTTAGACTACTTTTCTTACAATTCGCACCTTCTTGATGGAGCTTTGAAGATGCGAACTACCCATTTTTGTTTCGCAGCGGAATCTTACACGGTGAGCCAAGGAACGAATGGTTTTAGACTCACCTTATTTCAATACTTTCTATTGTGACCATTTCACTACTTTCTTGCACCGAGTGAAACTATTTATTCTTTCTCGACGATTGCACTTACTAAACTGCGAACTCTCAATTTAATAAATATTCTGGAACTACAACTAAATTATTTAAACCCGCCATAACGTCGAGCTCACCGGCGCATATTGCGGAGAGCGTTTTTATGTAAAATGGAGCACAGCGACATACATAAAAACGAGCGTAGCAATATGCGTCCGAGTGCAGCGATTTGTTATGAGCTGGGTGGCACTTACTTTCTACAGCGCTCTTTGTGGAGCTTTAGCGAAACCAATACCCCAAAAAAACCCAACCAGTTTAAACTACTATTCTAACAATTCGCATTTTCTTGATGGAGCCTTGAAGATGCGAACTACCTGTTTCATTTCGCAGTGGGTTTTTAAACGGTGAACCAAGGAACGAATGGTTTTAGACTCACCTTATTCCAATACTTTCTATTGTAACCACTTCGCGACTTTCTTGCGCCGAGTGAAACCATTTGTTCTTTCTCGACGATTGCACTTACTAAACTGCGAGACCTCAAATTTTGACGAACTCTGAAACGATTTACAAATTATTTAAACCCGCTATAACGCCGAGCTCACCGGCGCATATTGCGGAGAGCGTTTTTATGTAAAATGGAGCACCGCGACATACATAAAAACGAGCGTAGCGATATGCGTCCGAGTGCAGCGATTTGTTATGAGCTGGGCGGCACTTACTTTCTACAGCGCTCTTTGTGGAGCGAACGCGGAACTTTAGTCAATTAAAAACCCAACCAGTTTAAACCACTAATCTTGTAATTCGCACCGACTTGATGGAGCCTTGAAGATGCGAGCTACTAATTTTCGTTTCGCAGTCGAACTTAAAACGTTGAACCAAGGAACGAATGGTTTTGCTATCTCTTTATACCAATATTTTCTATTGTAACCACGTGGCTACTTTCTTGTGCCGAGTGAAACTATTTGTTCTTTCTCGACGATGGCACTTACTAAACTGTGAACTCTCAAATTTTGACGAACTCTAGAACGATATACAAATTATTTAAACCCGCCATAACGCCGAGCTCACCGGCGCATATTGCGGAGAGCGTTTTTATGTAAAATGGAGCACCGCGACATACATAAAAACGAGCGTAGCGATATGCGTCCGAGTGCAGCGATTTGTTATGAGCTGGGTGGCACTTATTCTCTACAGCGCTCTTTGTGGAGCGAACGCGGAACTTTAGCCAATTAAAAACCCAACCAGTTTAAACTACTATTCTTACAATTCTCACCTTTTTTGATGGAGCCCTGAAGATGCGAACTACCCATTTTTGTTTCGCAGTGGAATCTTAAACGGTAAACCAAGTAGCGAACAGTTTAAGATTCACCTTATTTCAATACTTTTTATTGTGACCACTTCGCTAGATTCTTGTGCCGGGTGAAACTATTTATTCTTTCTCCACGATTGCACTTACTAAACTGCGAACTCTCAATTTAATAAAAATTCTGGAACGACAACTAAATTATTTAAACCCGCCATAACGCCGAGCTCACCGGCGCATATTGCGGAGAGCGTTTTTATGTAAAATGGAGCACCGCGACATACATAAAAACGAGCGTAGCAATATGCGTCCGAGTGCAGCGATTTGTTATGAGCTGGGTGGCACTTATTCTCTACAGCGCTCTTTGTGGAGCTTTAGCGAAACCAATACCCCAAAAAACCCAACCAGTTTAAACTACTATTCTAACAATTCGCACGTTCTTGATGGAGCCTTGAAGATGCGAACTACCCATTTTTGTTTCGCAGTGAAACCTAAAACGTTGAACCAAGGAACGAATGGTTTTGCTCTCACCTTATTCCAAAGCTTTCTATTGTAACCACTTGGCTACTTTCTTGTGCCGAGTGAAACTATTTGTTCTTTCTCGACGATGGCACTTACTAAACTGCGAACTCTCAAATTTTGACGAGCTCTAGAACGATACAAAAATTATTTAAACCCGCCATAACGCCCCAAGCAGAGGCTTACTTTGCGTTTTGGAGCGAAGCGACGGCAAAGTAAGTCCTGCTGACTTGGTTTGTTACTTGTACCAAACACCTACTCACTTTGAACTACGCTGTTACGCCAATTGCTGTATTTGTTTAAAAAGCCTGAAGCTTTGGTTAGACCCAACTATAACCGTGGGATAGCCAAAACAGAAGGCATAAAATTGACCCAAAACAACAAGTGATTATGGCAACCAACAGAAAGGAACGAACGGGAGGAATAAGCCGCAATTTCCCTTTGCTAGGTAAAGCTTGGTTGCGCTTTTTTGCAACGAAGCTTTACCGGATTACCAAATCTGCATTTTACGAAGCACGTTGTAAGCGACCAAAGGTTGGTTACCTAAACTTGATGGAGGGTGACGAATTTAGGAACACCCTACTGAAACTTAACTACACACCAAACTTTTTAGATTAGACAAGTAACGCCGCCATATGCGGCAAATTTGGAGTTGATTGTTTTGTGGAAGCGTAGCGTTAAGCCACAAAACAAGCGACGGAAAATTTGTCCAGCCAGCTTGCTGGCGATGCATGATGGCCTTGTTAAGAGACTGGCCCTTCAATGTGGAGCCAACCCTGCTGCTCACAATAGCTTGCAAAATTCTGGTAATTTGCATTTACCCACATTTCTTCTGGATGGTCATGAAAGCCCACAATACCTATATTTCCATCCTGAACTTCAAAGTTAATACAACTTCGTATGCCTTTCTGAGTTAGCTTACCTTGCTCCGAAAAATCGGTAATCAACTGGTTATCCAAGAGAACTCTCGGGTCAGTAGCAACCTCAATAGCGCGCAAACAAATACTGCGATAGTTCTTCGGCAATACAGGAATGAGTTTAAATGTTTTTGCACGCTTCCAGAGCATGTTGCCTCATAACGCCCCAAGCAGAGGCTTACTTTGCGTTTTGGAGCGAAGCGACGGCAAAGTAAGTCCTACTGACTTGGTTTGTTACTTGTACCAAACACTTACTCGCTTTGAACTACGCTGTTACGCCAATTGCTTTATTTGTTTAAAAAGCCTGAAGCTTTGGTTAGACCCAACTATAACCGTGGGATAGCCAAAACAGAAGGCATAAAATTGACCCAAAACAACAAGTGATTATGGCAACCAACAGAAAGGAACGAACGGGAGGAATTAGCCGCAATTTCCCTTTGCTAGGTAAAGCTTGGTTGCGCTTTTTTGCAACGAAGCTTTACCGGATTACCAAATCTACCTCTTACGAAGCACGTTGTAAGCGACCAAAGGTGGCTTACCTAAACTTGATGGAGCCTGACGAATTTAGGAACACCCTACCAAAACTTAAATACACACCAAACTTTTTTGAATAGACAAGTAACGCCGAGCTCACCGGCGCATATTGCGGAGAGCGTTTTTATGTAAAATGGAGCACCGCGACATACATAAAAACGAGCGTAGCAATATGCGTCCGAGTGCAGCGATTTGTTATGAGCTGGGTGGCACTTATTCTCTACAGCGCTCTTTGTGGAGCAAACGCGGAACTTTAGCCTATTAAAAACCCAACCAGTTTAAACTACTATTATTTTAGTTCGTACCTTCTTGATGGAGCTTTGAAGATGCGAACTACCCATTTTTGTTTCGCAGTGGAATCTTAAACCGTGAGCCAAGGAACGAATGGTTTTAGACTCACCTTATTCCAATACTTTCTATTGTAACCACTTCACTACATTCTTGTGCCGAGTGAAACTATTTGTTCTTTCTCGACGTTTGCACTTACTAAACTGCGAGTTCTCAAATTGGACAGTATTCTGGAACGATATACAAATTATTTAAACCCGCCATAACGCTTTGCTCACCTGCACATACTGCGGAGAGCGTTTTTGTGTAAAATGGAGCGCAGCGAAAGACACAAAAACGAGCGGAGCAGTATGTGTCAGCGTGCAGCAATTTGTTATGAATTTACATCGAATGGCTCTCCAAACTCGATTATATGGCCATCTGGATCATAGAACCTGAATACTTTTTGCCCCCATGCCTGCTTTTCAACACCATGAATTACTTTTACGATTTTCCCAATCTTGGAGAAAATCTGCTCCAAGTTTTCTACTTCAAAGTAGATTAATATATTTTTTTTACCCTGCATTGACGGAGGGGCACTTTTTTCTCGTTTGAATACTGTACTGGTGATACTATCTGCACAATGCAGTACCAGATTATTGCCAAAAAACACTATATCTCCAAGATCTTTCTCAACCTGTACACCCAATATACTTTCATAGAAGTTTTTTGATAGTTTTATATCCGAGCAGAAGACAATAGTGTTTATAAATTTTATGCCCATACAGATTTCTCAGCTACACCCCTCGGAGCCTCTGGATTCATAACGTTTTGCTAAACGGCGCAGCTTGCTGCGTCCAGTGGAGGCCGTATTTTGGCCGGAACGATGTTTAAGTAATTTGTTATAAGCGGAATCGCACCGAACTTCCTAGTGATTACCACAACACCTTACTCAAAGACGCTACTTCAATATTTTGACTTGGCCGACGCAAAGATGGTTGGAACGAAGCCAAACAACGAGCAACAAACTGGTTGACTAAGCCAAATTATATTGTTGCTCTTTAACAATTTAGTTTGGCTGGTATAACTTGCACCGAGAACGAACACTCTTAACCTCAAGCTATGGCGGCCGACAGGCGGCCTTTTAACTTAAAGGTGATTCAACAAAACTCTCAGAAAAACTCAGAGTTCAATTGAAACACGTAAAAATTTTACAACCAACTACGAGCGCCTTATAACGCCTTGCTAAGGGGCAACCGAAACGCAGTGTAGGTTGTCCCGCGGAGGCCGCGCCTTTTGCGGCCGGAGTGTACTTGAGCAATTTGTTATGTGCTTATTGCTCGGGATTAATTTGTATATATGTATCCGAAGGAACACTGATGGCAATACCATACTCTGATTTTTCATATTGCGTTGGCTCGCAACACTCAGGATTCAGTATTTCTATACTGAGAGGAACCACTTGGTTACGTATTGAGACAATGTTTCTATTTGGCTTACCAAGCTCACCCCAGAAGCATACAAAGACATTGCTATCGGTTCTACACTTTAGCCAAGACACTTCCTTATCTACAGAGTAATGGTCATTGATTATTTCGGCTATTACTATTTCCAATACTAACTCCATGCTTTGGTGTATATGACACATAACGTTTTGCTAAACGGCGCAGCTTGCTGCGTCCAGTGGAGGCCGTCTTTTTGGCCGGAACGATGTTTAAGTAATTTGTTATAAGCGGAACCGTACCGAACCTTCTAGTGAGGACCACAATACCTTACTCGAATACCATACTTCAATATTTGGACTTAGCCCACGCGAAGATGGTTGGAACGGAGTCAAACAGCCAACAACAAACTGATTGACTAAGCCAAACTATATTGTTGCTCTTTAACAATATAGTTTGGCTGGTATAACTCGCACCGAGAACGAACACTCTTAACCTCAAACTATGGCGGCCGACAGGCGGCCTTTTAGCTTAAAAGTTATTCCTCAAAAATCTCAGAAAGCTCAGTGCTCAATTGAAAAACGTAAAAACTTTACAACCAACTACGAGCGCTTATAACGTTTTGCTAAACGGCGCAGCTTGCTGCGTCCAGTGGAGGCCGTCTTTTTGGCCGGAACGATGTTTAAGCAATTTGTTATAAGCGGAACCGTACCGAACTTTCTAGTGAGGACCACAATACCTTACTCGAATACCATACTTCAATATTTGGACTTAGCCCACGCGAAGATGGTTGGAACGGAGTCAAACAGCCAACAACAAACTGATTTACTAAGCCAAACTATATTGTTGTTCTTTAACAATTTAGTTTGGCTGGTATAACTCGCACCGAGAACGAACACTCTTAACATCAAACTATGGCGGCCGACAGGCTGCCTTTTAGCCCAAAAAGTGGTTCCACGAAACCCTCAGGCGCCTCTGCGCTCAATTGAAAAACGTAAAAAACCTTACAACCAAATACGAGCGCTTATAACGCTTACATAAGCGGAAAATGATAGTTGGCTATAATGTTTGAGGAACGAAAACAGCCAACTGTAATTTTTCCGTTTGATGTTCTTGTTAGCAGTCGTGATACTCTTTCATCATATCCATTAAATTCACTTCAACTCTTTTTATTTAACACTCTTATTTGACGATTAGCAAGACGAAGCATTTGATTAAACTTTGGGCATTCAAAATGATTTGGCTCAGGACAACTTGCCGCATGTCGCAGACCATCACGCATTGTACTTAAATGCATAATCTTTTGCTCTAACTCATCCGCTTTATTTGATAATTGTTGTCTATTTATTTTTGCAATACCATCGCGAGAAAACATCGTATTGATTTCTTCTAACGACATACCTGCAAGTCGCCCCAATGAAATCAAGGATAATCGATGCAGTACACTGACATCAAACATACGCCGCAACCCATGTCGGCCAACTGATTTAATTAAGCCTTTTTCTTCATAATAACGCAAAGTTGATGCAGGCAATCCCGCGCGTTTTACTACTTCGCCAATATCTAAGGATTTTTTTAACATTTACACTTGACCTCAAGTTAACTTGAAGTGTAATCATAGCGAACTAACACTGAAACACCAAATTAAAGCAAGTTTTGATATCAGCTGTAAATTTAACTTTTTATAACAAAATTTAAGAGAGAATTATTTAATGAATGATGAATTATTATTTAGACTGTTTACCAGTTCTGTCATTATTGGCACTGGTGCAACCTTGGTAATGGATCTTTGGGGCATTCTATTACAGCGTATTTTGGGTATTGTTCCACTTAATTATGCTTTGGTCGGTCGCTGGTTAGCAAATATACCTAGAGGTGCATTTTGTCATGAAAATATCAGTATGGTGAAGCCAGTTGCGTTAGAGTCAGTAATCGGTTGGGTATCACACTATTTGATCGGCATTACATTTGCGGCAGCACTAATAATATTTACCGGAAATAAATGGTTGATTGAGCCATCTATAGTGCCTGCGATAACATTTGGCGCATTAACCGTAGCTTTTCCCTTTTTTATAATACAGCCTTGCTTTGGTTTCGGTATTGCCGCAGCCAAGACCCCTAAGCCAAATGTGGCTCGCTTTCGCAGTTTATTAACTCATCTAGTCTTTGGCTTAGGCCTCTATTTCACTGCCATAATCAATCTATTGTTTTTGGAGTAATAAGTAAAAGCATGACGTTAATTAATTGTGAAGAGAAAACGAATGAGTCAAACTCACAAAAATCTAACTGTAAATATTGACTATAAAAGACTGCTAACGCCTACAAACAAGTGCGGCTTTGTAGTGGAGGCGAAGCCGCAACGCAAAAGACGTCACCTTGATTTGTATTGTTATTAGCGGTGGACACAGTTCACTAGAACCACTCGCGAAGCGCTAGCGCAGCCAATTGCCGAAAACTAGGCCAAACGAACAATAGCGCTCTCTACCCACAAACCAAAACCTTAACACCGGTAACCCACGCCGCGAAGCATAATGTACCAGCAACCAATTACTTTACTATGGCACCAGAACGACACTGGCGAGATACATTTTTTCTTCGTAGCTCTATGCCGGATTCCTATCTACGAAGTACGTTTTCTACATACTTCAAATTAAACCAATTCCTAAACTGCTCAATAACGCCGCTATAAATTGCCACCGAAGTGGAGTGACGTTTTGTGTGATAATTTGCGAAGAAAATACACCAAACGGCGCGTAGCTTCGGTGGTCAATTTGATAGCTTTGTTAGGCTAACGAATTTTTACTGACTCATACAGCTTTCCATTACAATCCCCAATAACATCATCACAATTAGCTAGAACAGCTCTGTACTTGCTATAAGACGCTGTTAACTCCAAATATTCATACAAGTCTACATACTCAACTTCAGTTTCAGAAACTGTCAGCGTATGCTCTACAACATACCTCCCATCACACTCCCACACCCCAGACTCTTTCTGTGATTCATCTACAACGCCATCAGCAAAGTTAAATACCATTTCAAATGTTCCATCTTTATTAAAGGTGGATTGAAACGTTTTCTGGGATTGTATGCTGTACTCAAAACTACTACCAACCCAAGTACCGACTAAGTATTCACAATTCAACTCTTCTTCTGCCGAAGCGTATGCACCAACAAAGATTACCAAAAATATAGCGGATAATAATTTCATGAAATTTACGCCTAACGCCGCAAACAGCTGCGGCTTTGTAGTGGATTGCTTTGTGGTAGCGTAGCGTAAACCACAAAGCAAGTAGCGAAAAATCCGTCAGACTGATTTGCTTTGTTAGGATCTACGCAGCTTAACAAAAATAAACGCAACTCCAGAAAATAAAATTATAAGTAGTGCCGCCAATGGCAAATACGCCATCCATTGA